>JAYVCW010000205.1:0-7221 GCA_043749775.1 Acidobacteriaceae bacterium
AGGCGGTCAAAGCACTATGGTTCCATGTTGAAAGATTGGTCTTTTGGGCGTTCGCAGGTTACAGAAGTTACCTGGATGACTGGATAAGTGGGCTTCGAGGCGTGTCAGACAGCAAACCAACGGCGAGAATTCCCCGAGTCGGGGCTCGAACCGGATTGAGAATCTCGAAAACTATTATTTGAGCTTATTTGAACCTATTTCGAACTTATTTTGAACCCTGGCTAGGCGGTGTTTCGACCTCTTGTTTGCCGGTCGCCGATTTCAGGTAGGCGACCACCGCTTCGGCATCACCTTTATCCATGCGGAATTGCGGCATGGGGAAGCGCAAGCGGTCGCCCGTCGTCCAGATGCCGGTCATCAGCAACTTCACCATGTCCGCATCGCTTGCCGGAGGATTACCCCCGATGCGCGGCGCCCTCACCGGCCAGTCCGAAGCGGGCTGCGATGGCATAAATGGAAGCGAACCGCCCTGCAGCCAGTGCGACCGGTCGGGATTTCCTTCGCTGTCGCGTGGAGTGTGGCACACTCCGCACATGGCGACGCTCTCAACAATGTACTTGCCCCGAGCCGCGCTTCCACCACTCGATTTCTCGCTCGCACTCGTCGCAGTCTTCTGCTGTTTCTTCTGCGCCACGGCAGGAATCCCGTAAACCAGAGCCCACGCCAGCGCGAATACGGGGAACCAGCGGAAGAAGAAAGATGGAATGCGCCGCCTGTCGAATCTTTGCGAAAAGAGTCTCTGCGAAAAAAATTGTGTGAACACCAAAGTCGTCTCCTCAAAAATTCTGAGTGCATGCCGGGTACGTTTCGAATTACGCCGGCTGATTGCGCAAGCTGAGATGCGGAGACCGCTTAGCCCGCTCGAAAAAATATTGTACCCGCCGATCGCCCTTGCTACTCGCAAGCCATGCGGCCCGCCGGTTCGAATCGATCCATCTGCGCGTCATGCTGGCTGCTCAACCGGCCGTCCGGCGTGTGCTGATACTGTTCGTCCCCATCGCAGTAATAGAGCGCGGTATGCGGATCAACCCACACGCTCACCCCCGGGTCTCCCTGGAGGTGGACAACCGCTTCCGGAGCCTCGGCAATGCCGGTCATCACCAGCGCCCGTTCCCATGTGCTCAACGATGACGGACGCCGCGGTACCGCCGGCGGCCAGAGTAACGCGACGATGGCCACGAACACCGCCACTCCCAGATAAAGGTCAGCGCGCCGAAAGCGCAGCCTGACCCGCAGATCTGAAACGTGTTTGAGCAGTGACGCGATCGGTCCGCCGTCGATCTCGGGCTCGGGCTCCGGCTCCAAGTCGAAATCGAATTTCCTCGCCAGGTCTTCACCGGGCTCAGGGTCGAACCTGAAGGCGGAATGAACGAGCCCCGTATTCTTCGGGCGCAGTTCCGCTGCATGAAGCTCGTCCGAATAAAGCTCTGCTGCATGAAGTTCTTCTGAATAAAGGTGTGCTGAATGAAGCTCTGCCGAATAAAGCTCTGCTGAATGAAGCTCCGCTGAATCAAGTTCTTCCGACTCGGCTGTGACCCCGTCCCCATTCGCAGGGGCTTCGCTCTTCCCCATCGCAGCGTAGTCGTCCTCGCGAGCGTACTCGGGAGACGGCGCGCCGGATTGGGCTTCAGTTAGATGATCAGCTAAATGATCAGCTAATAAATGATCAGCTAAATAAGCAACTCGATAAGCCTGCGGCAGCGCACGTTCGATCTCTTCGTCCGAAGTGGTTTCAGCCATGTCACTCGCGGTGTCGGGCAGAGCAAAGGCTGACTTTGTGCGCGCAGGCGTGGGCGCAGACGCAGCGGGCGCAGAGGCAGTGAAGAGGGATGGTTCATTCTTAGCGTCGAACTGGTTCTGGTTCTGCCTCTCCGACCACATGGAGGCCCAATTGCGCTGCAGCCGCTCGCCCGGACGAAATTCGTCCTGCCCGCAAGCCCCGCAGCGCGAGCCCTGCGTACTTTTCGCCGCGCCGCAATGCGGACAGACGGAGCTGGCGACGTTTTGACGGTGACTCGCTTCAGCGCGACTGCGCCGGTCGTTATGCTCCTGAATCGTAAACGCCGCCAGCAGCAGTCCTTCGAAGGAGCGCTCGTCCAAGATCAGGTTTGGTCGGTCCTGGGGCATGCAAGTTCGACGGGGAGTGGTTCAACTGACTCTATTGTAGTGCAAGTCGGAGCGCATGAAACAAGAAAGGAGTGCTAAAGCGGGGTAAGGAACTTTCCCGTTTGAGGATCCCAATTTGACAGAATTTTCTTAGAACGGGCTTATCCCCGCCCTCGCATGCTTAACTGGAAATAGCTAAGCCGATGGTTCGAATGGGCCTTGCCCAGCGGCGAAGATTTGGCGAACGGTTTGCAATTGGGTAAATATCCCTACAGGACAAGTATAATGGGGAAGCCGTGACAGGACTGCAGGGCGAGTTTCTGGAATTCACGCGATAATGACGTTCCAGTCACCTTAAGAATGTTACCTTGGGTATGTGCAGTTCGTTTGGGCAGGGTCGATCATCAGCTAATAAGCGAATTTGATTATTGACTTTCGGAAGTGGAAACGATAACGTGCCTGCCATGTAGCGGTTTGGAGTTTTAGGGCAGCATAGCGTCGCAGGTTTTGCCGTTAACAACGATACGGTTTATCACGCGACGTTGAGTACCGTCAGCAAGAGTGTAGTGAAATATCACTGCGGCTTCATCGTTGGTTTGTGCATCCAAATACCGGTAGCCTCGGCGTTTGGTGAATTTTCTTGCTGGAACGCTCTGTGGTGAGAACTCTTCATCGCAGATCAGGTGACGAGTACAAAGCGGGAGTTTTTTATCGAACTCCTGCTCTCGGAAGAGTTCTTCCAGTTCGTTCTGGGAGTACCGTTTTTCTGGAGTTGACATATGGCGTCAGTTAATCCAATTTGTGAAATCATAGACAAGTTCTTGGCTCAGCCCAACGACCTTGACTCATTCGCGTCTGCGTTTTCAAAGGCATCTTTTAACGTGCACAAGCAAGGCGATTCGGCCGCCGTAAAGCTCGCAGACCAAGTTGAAGCTTCCTTGGCTGATGTTCGAGCGGGTTTTGTGTCCCTTCCTGAACTCCATAAGTCCCTACGTGATTTATTGGCCCCGCCCATTGTGGGGTATCACTACGTTCTCATGACCTCTTTTTCGCAGTCCGTTAACCAACCTGCGGTGGTTGAAAAGGGGTTCCCGGCTGCATCTTCTGGTACATTAGCCGCAGCGGGACACGGGTCAGTAAATCCTGTTCAAGCATAACATCGAACCAGTACAATCCCTGCTCTTCCGCTACGATACCAAGCGGCATGATAGCTGCTACTCCCCGTTCCTCGCCTTCAAACAGGACTCCCATTTCAGGGCCAGCGAGTCGCTTCCCGGATGGCGTCACGGGAATAATTCTTAGTTTGTATTGTCCCTTCATTGAACCCGACTTTAAAACGACAGCCAGGACTAAATTGTTCAGCGGTTGGGGCTGCATTTCGTCTTGGAAGCCAGCGATTGGCAATCTATCAATGAGCCGAATGAGGCTCAAATAGCCATTTGGTTCCTGTAGCGCGGTCTGGCAGATTGCAGCCACCTGTACATAGGGGCGGAACGATTCTTGTGCCATTGGATTTCCTCTCAACAAGGAACTTAAAACAGGATACTATGTTTCTGTGGCGACCGCTAAAACGAAGAAAGTGGTGTCCGATACAGCCGCTATTACCTTTACGCGGGCTGATTTCCTGCGATTGGTGCGGAAGGCCTCAACAACGCCTTTTCAGCAACCTTCCCCAAGATCGCGTAAAAAATCAGATTCCCAGAATCGCGGCGGTTGTACCGAAAAGAGTACTCGTTAAGATAACTCTGCAAATACTTCTGACTCACTTGATGATAAACACCGCCGATTCCTCTTTTTACAAGACTCCAAAACCCTTCCACAGTATTGGTGTGAACGTCACCCATTACATAGACCTTGCTGCTGTGATTGATGCGTCGATGCGCATAGCCTTGCTTCATGTGACTTAATCCGTCGTAACTCTTGTATTCGTCGGTGAACACGGTGCTCTTTGGTAAAACGAATTCGCGCACAGTTTCAAGCAAGGTTACGCTCTTAGCATCCGGCACAGTCTTTGCGATCACGCGGCCCTTGCGCTCCACAACTCCGACAACGACGGTTTTGTACCTCTCGCCCTTATCGGTGCGAAGCCTGCGACCGCCGCCATTTTTTCGTTTGCCGCCAAAATATGCTTCATCGACTTCCACCGTTGATCCCTCCAGTTGCATGTCATGCTCGGACAGTAACGAGCGAATTTGGCGGAACATGCGCCAAGCGGTTTTATAGGTGACGCCAGTTTCGCGCTGAATCTGTTTTGCCGAAATGCCGCAACGGGTTGAGCCCATCAGATACATAGCTTGGAACCAAACGCGCAGCGAAGTGCTGGACTTCTCGAAGATGGTTCCGGCCAGTGGATACAGGTGGTGCCCACAGTTATCGCAGGCGTATGCAGTGCGGCCAGAAACGCGGTGATGCTTGCGAATTGCACCTTTGCAGTCGCTGGAATCACACTTCGCCATTCCGCCGGGGAAGCGCATCTCCATCACGCGATCGAGGCAAGCGTCATCATCGGGAAACTCTTGATCGAACTGGGTTCGGCTGTAGCGGAGTTCTTTGGGGATGGTCTGTCGGCGGTTCATGGCAAGGACAGTATGCCATTTCTTCTACTTGTTGTCAAGGGATAATTACCTGCAATTGAAAGCGTACGGGTCGCGACCCCCAAGATTCTGAAAACTGTTTAAGACTGAAGGAGTCCCACAGAAGCCAATGATCAACCTCAACGATATCAAGATCACGCCCCGCGACCAGCAGGTTTTGCAGTTGCTCGTGCAGGGATGCAGCAACAAAGAAATCGCGGGCCATTTAAGCATCAGCCCGCGCACCGTAAAACAACATCTGCGCACCCTGTTTCTGCGTGCCGGAATCAAGGACGGACGAAAGCGCGTCAAACTGGCGACGGCAATGTTCGTAAAGGAGCAGGCATCCTCATGCAACCTCGTGAACGTTTAACCGCGAAAGAAATTCAGGTGGCAACCCTTGTCTGGCAGGGTCTCACCAACAAAGACGTGGCCGCCGTCCTCCTCACCAGCGAGCAGGTAGTTAAGAACTACCTGCGGACTGCCTTTGACAAACTGGGCGTCTGGACACGCCTCGAACTGGCTCTCTACGTCACCGGGCATGGGGGAGCAAACTGGCATAGCGCTTCCGTGGCCGAGTCTGTGTCGGCAGCGCATTAACTCCGGGAACCGTAAGCAGCCCTTCGACCCAAGCGGAGGGCTGTAGCAACTCCGCCTTCAAGCTTCGATCTGCCCTCGCTCCTTCCGCCCCGGAATTTGATTCAATTCCCGGTTGGCCAATACCTCTGGCCGATATCTTCCCAAACCTCCTAGCCGCCTTCCTCAGTTTGAAACGCTCGATTTGGCAACATCTTTTCACATACGGTTGCCGCGTGATCACTCGCCAGGGTAAGGAACCATTCTCCTGTGCTGGCTGCAAGCTCTTATAAATCATTCACATCGGGACGATAACTGCGATCTTCCCAAAATAGATACCCTGCCCCCGAAACCCGCAAATTCCGGTAATCCGATTGCTTTCTACGAGGTGGGTCGTTGATCTGCGAGCGATTCGCGAGTGATTTGCAAGAGATTTGCGAGAGGAGATCCGGTGACTCTCCTCTCTCCCTGTCTCTATCTCTATCTCTCTCTATCATTCTCTAATCGTCGGCCCCGTCAACTCTCGGGCAAAGTAAGGGTAGGAATGTCTCAAAAAGATATTTTCTGGATGGCTTGCGACTCAACCGAACAGCTGCGCGCCGAATACGGCCCATTCCACACTCGTGAAGAGGCGGAAATCGAAGCGCGAAAATTAAGCTTTGGATTCCTGCTGCGCTATGAACATCTGCTCGGCCCCGAAGAAGAAATTGAAGAAGTCCGCTGCGTCTTTATTGAATTGCCAAGCGCAGACCTGCAAAGCGCGCCAGTTCCCCGGAAATCCGCCATCACCTTCCACACCCGTTGCGCCAGCTGTGGAGAGGCTGCGAGCCACAATAAACCCTGGCAAGCCGAAGTCTGGGCCGACATCCACGAATTCGAGCATATGCGCCACAAAGTCCGCCTCTTCGAGCACGCCCGCGGAGAAGGCCTGAAAGAAATCGCCGACTGGCGAGGCCGCGCCGCCTAGGCTGGGCCCACGCAAGTTTCTTCGCAACTTTTTACGAAATAACTCGCGCCCGCGTGACCCATCTTGCAAAAGCCCCTTCCCGGTGATAAAACGCCTTCATAATCTTGACTTCACAATCTTGAAATCGTCCTGACAGTCTCGATGAGCCGACCCGATCCCATGCCGACCATCTTCGAAGCCGCCGGAGGAATCGACGGCCTCCGCCGCCTCGCCGCCGCCTGGCATCGTCGCGTCATGGACGACGAAATCGTCGCCCACGCCTTCAGCCACGGCGTCCATCCCCAGCATGTGGAGCGACTCGCCGCCTACTGGGCGGAGGCCCTCGGCGGCCCCAACGCCTACTCCGCCAACTTTGGCGACGAGACCGCCGTCGTCAAGATACACAGCGGCCACGGAGAGCACGCCGAAATGGATCGCCGCGCCATAGCCTGCTTCGACCAGGCCCTAGCCGACACCGGACTCGCCGACACCCGTCTCGCCGAGAACCATGCCCTTGGACAAGCCCTCCACGATTACTTCGCCTGGACCACCACCACAACCCTCTCCCGCTATCACCACTCCGCCACCGATGTCCCCACCGGCCTCGCCATCCCCCACTGGTCATGGGACGGCCTGCAGAAGTAAGACGGTCCAAAAAGTAAGACACACCACCATTTGCGGGACAAATCGGTTTTGAAAGGGCACGACTTCAGCCGTGCCGGACATAACACGAAGACAGACAACAGGACGTTTCCTGAGGACGTTTCCTGAGCTCGAGCAGAAAACCTCCCGTCCCTTTATTATTCGTCTCCATCATCCGAATCATCTAGTTCGTTATTCGCACCCCCTCAGACTCCCACTAATAACGGCATTCTTATCCTGGCGACTATTAAACCGAAACACTTATTCGTCGACATCGCGATGTCGGAGAGAACTGGGGTAACATCTTCTTCAAGCGAGATGAGGTTGTACTGGAAGCATAACCTTCCGGCGAGGAAGCAATGTATGAAGGTTCCGAAT
>JAYVCW010000206.1:0-5190 GCA_043749775.1 Acidobacteriaceae bacterium
ATCAAATTTTCCCTTCTTCGACCGGAATGATCGGGGTGAAATTGCCAGTGCAGAAGATTACCGCGAGCGCATCCGCCTTGATTTCGTCGCTGTCGACAATCGGTCAGGCGGCCAGACAATTCGCGCGGGCTATTATGACCACCGACACGCGCGAGAAAATCGCATCCTCGCGAATCAGGTTTGGCTCAAAGATTGTGACCTTGTTGGGAATCGCTAAGGGCGCCGGCATGATTCATCCGCAGCTCGCAACCATGCTGGTCTACCTGTTCACCGACATAGCTGCCAACCCGCGCGAACTTCAGACCCAGCTCCGCAAGGCCTGCGATGATTCGCTGAATCGCATCTCGATTGACGGCGACACATCCACCAATGACACAGTTTTGCTTCTGGCTAGCGGCGAAAGTGGAGTTCAACTCGGCGATTCCTCACGAGCGCGGTTTTCGAAGGCGCTGGCTGCCGTTTGTGAATCACTTGCCGAGCAGATCGTCAGCGACGGAGAAGGCGTGCAGCACGTAATTCGGCTGAGGTTGAACAAGCGCGAAACAAAGATGAGGCGCTACAGGTTGCGCGAACCATTGCCCACTCCATGCTGGTAAAAACGGCGTGGGCTGGCGCCGACCCGAATTGGGGGCGCATTCTCGCAGCTGTGGGAAGAGCAGGCGTTCCAATTGATCCGTCGAGAGTCCAAATTTTTATAGGCAACCAGAAAGTCTGCAGCAAGGGAACGGCGGCCAAGTTTAACGAGAAAGAAGCGCATCGTGTACTGGCTCATCCGGTCGCCGATATCCGAGTCCAACTAGGACGCGGCAAAGGTGCCATCGTATTTCAGACTACGGACCTTACCGCTGAATATGTGCGGATTAACGCCGACTATTCCACGTAGCTCCCCTCCCGCAATCGACGAGATTCAGGGTTGAAGGGATGCCAAAGACTGAACCCCACATGTTTCCTGGACGGCCTTAAAAACAAGCTATTTCAGTTACTTACGAAGATTACTTCGGTGGGGCTACGTCCTTTGGGTCCATTGCTTCCGCCTAACGCCGACCCTACAATTTGGCTACCCGAAGAGTTTGCCCGGGCTCTTCGGAGCGTCAACGTAAGGGCTGTAAATCGCTGATTTGGCGGTTATTGCAAACGAAATTGAAGCCGAAGACCGGTAAAGCAATCGTCTCCTTGCCGACGGGTCTTTGGCCGATGGGCCACTATGCGAAAACGTTGGCAATACGCGCTGCTCTCAGGCCTCGCAACTGGCATTATCGTCCTCTCTATCCGGACAGCTACAGCGGAGACGGTTGCACCTCATGCCGCTATCACCTCGACGAACGACGGCGGCCGCAAGATTTATGTAAATGAGGAGGGCGGTTCGCCGAATCCGACTGCCGCTGTTGCTGCGAAGGGAGCGGCGAGCCCGCGGTCGACGCTAGTCTACTGGAGCGCTAAAGAACATCGCTATAAGCCGGTTCCGACCAGCGGAGCAACGATTCGCGCGGCCCGTTCCGCAGCCTCCGAAGTGAACAGCTACCTTGACGACAAAGCCGAAAGGCACCAGGCCCTCAACCGCCCATTCACTCAACAAGACGTGGATGCTGCCATTGAACAGGCGGCCGCTCGGCACAATGTGGACCCAAGCCTGGTTCGCTCAGTCGTTAAGGTGGAATCAAATTTCAACCCCAACGCGGTTTCGCATAAGGGTGCGATGGGTCTCATGCAGTTGATGCCCTCAACGGCGCGGTCGCTCAATGTTTCCAATCCTTTTGATCCGGCGCAAAACGTTGATGCCGGGGTGCGGCATCTAAGAAGGTTGCTGGACACCTATAAGGGTGATGTCCGGCTAAGCCTGGCCGCGTACAACGCCGGGTCGGGGGCCGTTGCAAGAAGCGCGGGCGTACCCCATTTCAGGGAAACTCAAAACTATGTTCGACGGATTACGGCCCTCTACAATGCCGGCGGGGCGACGAATCCCTTTATGAGTGCCGTTCACGATCCGGTACACGTCGAGCGCGACGCTCGGGGTGTTTTGTTCATCAGTAATACGGAATAAAGCAACTTTGTCCGGTTCGTTGGGTTCCAATTAAAGCGCGGGTGTACCTTGGCTGATACTGGACTTCCGGCTGACAACCCTCGTGCCCGGTTTGCTTCCCTATTGCCGATAGATGCGAGGGCGGAAATAGTCCCGAACCGGGTAGACAACTGGCTGTAAAATAGGCATCACGGAACGGCAGTGAGAACCCAGGCTCCCACGACCCTAATTCGAGGCAGCCGCGCCCTTCGCCTCGGCGCAGCGCTCCTGCTCGTTCTTCTTTCCGCAATCTCAGCTACAGCACGCGTGGCCCATCACGGCGACAGCTGGGCTCGTCAGCAGTTCACGATTGCCGAGCGCATGCGCGAAGCGCTCAACGGACGCCCCGCAACCCAGCGCACCCGGCACGGATATCAGCGCGTGATCGATGCCTATCGCCGCGTTTACTTAGGATCGCCCGGATCTTCGAAAGCGGATCCGAGCGTCGTCGCTACCGCCGAGCTGATGGTCGAGATGGGCCGCCGGTTTGAAGACGACAAAATTCTTCGCGATGCAGTCGATCAGTATCGGTTTCTGTGCAAGCAATATCCCGGCAGCCGTTATCGCTTCGACGCTCTTTTCACAATCGGCGAGATTTTTAAAGATGATCTTCACGATTCAGAGCAGGCTCGAGCTACATTTGACGATTTCATCCGACGGTATCCGCGAAGCCGCCTGACAAAGGACGCCCGATCGGCCATTCAAGAAATACAGGCGCGGGCGCAAGCGCGAGAGCGATCCTCGCGCAAATCAGCGCGAAAGATTCCGTCTCGTACCGACACTCGGCCGAGTGCAAGTGCAGCGAATCATCCGACTACTCCGGGTAGTCCGGCGCCTGCGGTGGATACCCCCGAAGTATCGAAGATCGACGCTCAGCGTGACGCCCTGCCGCGCGTCACCGGAGTCCGGCACTGGTCTACGCCTGATTACACGCGCGTTGCCATTGACGTTGAGGGGGAAGTGAAATTCGGGTCCCAGCGTATTTCGCACCCCGACCGAATTTTCTTCGATTTGCGCGACACCCGGCTAGCTTCTACGTTGATCGGCAAGACCTTCGATGTGGATGATGGCTTCCTGAAAAAGATACGAGTGGCTGAAGCTCAGCCCGGACGCACGCGCGTCGTTCTTGAGGTCGATGATCTCGCAAGTTATGATGCGTTTCTGTTGCCCGATCCGTACCGGCTCATCATCGACATTCATGGCAAGGTTGGTGCTCAACGTCGCGGCAAGCTTTCTACTCCAGACGCAACGAATGACCCGTCCGCCGCCGAACTGTCTACGAACCCAAGCGTCCCGGGAAATCAGCCTAAAGTCGATGCTATCGCTACTAAAGCGGTTTCGGTTCCGGCGACGGCAATCGGCGCGGCTCCCGCGGCAGAGAGCGATTCCGAACGGGTGGTAGCGAGTACGGGATTGGTAGAGACCGATCTGCCGCCAATGGTGGTGCCTCCTACAGCTAAGGCCGGCGAGGCAGGGAAGCCGGTGAACGGGATTGGAGTGGTCAAGACGACAGTCGCAGTTAAAGGTGGGAACCGTCGCATTCCGAAGACGATTGTCGAGGCGGACGATCAGGTTCCATCGAAGGCTGCGACCGTTGACCACGGTAAAGTAAAATTTAAGAAATCAGCCGAAGAGCCGACCAATACCGCGACTGATGTCAACCCTGAAAGCGGCCTTTCTGCCCGCGACATGTCGCATGAGGCGCGGCCAACCGCTGCCGGCGACCGATCTCTGATTCGCGCGCTGGGATTGAAAATCGGGAAAATTGTAATTGACGCCGGCCACGGCGGCCACGACACGGGAACTATCGGTCCGAACGGCCTGCTAGAGAAGGATGTTTGCCTGGACGTGGCGAAGCGTCTGGGTAAGTTGCTGGAATCACGGTTGGGCGCGGAGGTGATCTATACCCGTCACGATGACACCTTCATTCCTCTTGAGACCCGCACCGCAATTGCAAACCGCGAGAGTGCCGATCTGTTTATCTCGATTCACGCCAACTCCAGCCACGACGCGGACGCCCGCGGGGTCGAAACCTACTACCTGAATTTCACCTCGTCACCGGAGGCTTTAGAAGTTGCCGCGCGCGAAAACGCGGTCTCTGAAAAGTCCATCCACGAGTTGCAGGACCTCGTGAAAAAGATCGCTCTGAAAGAGAAGATCAGCGAGTCTCGCGAGTTTGCCGGAGATGTTCAGCAATCTCTATACGGAGGCCTGTCTCTTAACAATGCGGGTATCCGGAATCGCGGAATTAAGAAAGCGCCATTTATCGTTCTAATCGGCGCGAATATGCCGTCGATTCTGGCTGAGATCTCATTCGTCTCCAATCCCACCGACGCAAAAAAAATGGAGACCGCGGAGCACCGCCAGCGAATCGCCGAATCGTTATTCCGCGGAGTGTCGCAGTATGTGGGCGGACTGAGCGGTGTTAAGGTAGCTAGCCGCATGGAAAAAGCTGAAGGGCAATAAATCCTCGCCAATTTCGTCAAGCTGGTCGCATGTGGCCCTGAATCGAACCTCCCTCGATCAAACCTGCTGGAAACTTTCCTCACTCGCCGGTAGTCTAACTTCTAGCAGGTGTGCCCTCTCGGATGATTCTTTCTAGACAGCAATTCAGCGTTTCAGCGGCTCTGTTTGCGCTTCATACAATCCTCCTGTTTCCGGCGTTCGGAGCCGATCGGCAACTGCCAAAAACTGTTGAGCCCTCATCGGCACCATCCACTGCGCCTGTCCTCCCCGCAGAATTCGGCGGATGGCAGGTAAAAGGCACAGTCGAGAAGAGTCACGATCCCTCGGCCGCTGATGCCACAAGCGGCCCGGTCTTGAAGGAGTACGGCTTCGAGCGATTGGAGAAAGCGTCCTACACCCGCGATGATGGGCGCAACCTCGTTATAAAGGCTGCGGTCTTTGACGACGCAAGTGGCGCTTACGGCGCGTTCACCTACTATCAGCAGTCAGATATGGGGGAGGAAACGATCGGAGCGAAGGCGGCGTCTTCGAAGAATCGCGTGCTCTTTTACCAGGGAAACGTGCTCGTCGATGCCATGTTCGACAAAGTGAGCGTGATGTCGGCCGCGCAGCTGCGTCAACTCGCGGGTTTGCTACCCCAGGCTGAAGACAGCAAGCGCAACCCT
>JAYVCW010000207.1:0-11669 GCA_043749775.1 Acidobacteriaceae bacterium
TAGAACGAGAATGAGGACTCGAGAAATCATGGTAGTACTTTGAAACATTGGCCCGGAGAGAAATTGTCCATCAAAAGAAGTTTACATCCGGCTGGCTGAAATAATATCCCCACGACAGCCGCCCTTGTTGAAGGCGGAACGATTTAATCTGGCCTCATTTCCATTACTCTCGCAATTGCACCCAATGATATGAGTGCTTTCATGCCTTTGAATGCTCACGGTCAGAGATGACGATCGTCTAATATAAAGGACTCTGCCTGATGCCGCGCCGATCGACAACTTTCCGTCATCTGTTTCTACTGCTATCGTTCGCAGTCTTTAGCCGCGGCCTCTTCGCTGAAACTCCTGAATTCGGAAGCATCCATATCCCTCGTGTCGACACGGCTCCCCGCCTCGAGGAATTCCTCGGCATGCAACTACCTGCTCGCTGGCAGGGAAAATTGCAAAAGATAGATAAGTTGACGCAGCGGGTGCCAAGTGATGGCGCACCGGCTTCGCAACGCACCGAGATCTATCTTGGCTATGACGACAAAAATCTTTACTCGATCTTTGTGTGTTTCGATAACGAGCCGCAAAAATTGCGAGCGCATCTCGCGCGGCGCGAAGATGTTTTCAACGACGATACGGTCGAGATTATGCTCGACACTTTTCACGATCACCGGCGCGCCTATTCTTTCATATCCAACCCGCTTGGGGTTCAGGCGGACGCTCTGTGGACTGAAGGCTCCGACTTCGACCTTTCTTTCGATACGGTGTGGAACACAGAAGGCAAGGTCACCGATCGTGGCTTTGTCGTTTTATTTTCGATCCCGTTTCGCAGTTTGCGGTTTGCCTCGAGCGATCCTCAAACATGGGGAATCATTCTCAACCGCGAGATGCCGCGAACCAGCGAAGACACGTTCTGGCCGCCGTATTCGAGCCGCATCACTGGTCGCTTAAATCAGGAGGGAACCGTCCACGGCCTGGAACGAATTTCGCCGGGAAGAAATTTGCAACTGATCCCCTATGGGCTTTTTCGTTCTTTCAAAGAGCCCAGCCTGTCTGATCCCAACCATCCTTTTTATTCGAAGCGCGCCGCGTTTGGGCAGGCCGGGCTCGATGCAAAGGCGGTTCTGAAAGATAAGTTTGTGCTCGATGCAACGATCAATCCTGACTTTAGCCAGATCGAATCAGACCAGCCGCAAGTCACCGTGAATCAGCGCTTCGAGGTCTTCTTCCCCGAGACGCGGCCATTTTTTCAAGAGAACGCAAATTACTTTCAAACTCCGATCAACCTGGTTTTCACGCGGCGCATTGTTGATCCAAAGTGGGGGGTCCGGCTGACTGGAAAAGACGGCCCGTGGGCGGTGGGCATGCTCGTTGCGGACACTGCTTCCCCGAGCGAGGAAGTATCGCCTGACAACCCGCTATTCAATCGGCATGCCCTATTTGCCGTTGGAAGGGTCAGTCGCGACATCGGGAGCCAGTCGACGATCGGTGTGCTTTATGCCGACCGCGAAGTGAACGGATTTTTCAATCGTGTTGGCAGCATCGACGGACGCTTCAAATTGAATGACCATTGGGTAGCGGAGCTGCAAGCGGCAATCAGCGCGACCATCAACCCGCCCGACGAGTTATTCAACTCGTTCCGCACCTCTGGGTTTTATCAGGCTGGCACGGCTGCGGAAGCGATACTGAAGCGTGACGGCCGGAAGCTGAACTATTTGTTCGACTACTCCGATCGCAGCCCGAATTTCCGCACTCTGACTGGGTTCGATCCTCAACCTGATATTCAAAACGTTGATCAGCGCGTGCAATACAGTTTTCGTCCCGAAGGGAAGTATCTGATTTCTTACGGACCGGTGTTCGAGGCCTTTAACACCTACGATCATGAAGGCAACTACATCAACTCCGGATATTTTCCAGCCTTCAAGGTCGAATTGGTAGGGCAGACTATGATCACGGCGTTATACGCGAAGGAGATGGAACGGCTTCGGCCGCAAGACTTCCCTGTCCTGACCCAGATTGAGAAATACAATCGCCATACGACGGAATTCGCAATCGATTCCAATTACTTTCGCGCCGTAACTTTGCACGCCGACTATCGATTTGGAACTCGCATAAACTACGACCCACAGGGGAACATTGTTCCTTTTCTGGCGCGACGCACCAGCGCTAACCTAACTCTTACGGTCAGGCCGACGCGTTCGCTGCGAATCGACAACACGTATATTATGTTCCGTCTCCGCCAGTGCCCCGAGTGCCCCTTCCCGGAATCAGCCAGCCTGCGTCCGGCTGGCAGTTTGAACAACCACATCATCCGCAGCAAATGGAATTACCAGTTCACCAAAGAGCTGTCGTTCCGATTTATTGGACAATACGGGGCGGTGCTGGCGAATCCCGCCTTCACTTACCTGCAAACCGCGAAAAGTTTCAACGCAGATTTCCTGATCACCTATCTCGTTCACCCGAGCACAGCGATTTATGTCGGATACAACAGTAATCTGGAAAACGTTGGCTCTCCGCTCGCGCCGGATGGGCTGGGTGGCCTCAATCACGATCCGAATGGCCGCTTGCGCAATGACAGTCGAAACTTTTTTGTGAAGGCTTCTTATCTCTTCAGATTTTAGAGCTAGATCGGAAGAAGAAGATCGGGAGAAGATCAGGAAGATCGGAAACTCACATTGGCTGAACAGGCAACGGTTGTTACGATTTCATCGTTTATATCGACCCAATAAGACTGTCATTCTGCGCGCAGTCGAAAATATTACGCCTACGGAGCCCGTACGTGCTCGGCCTTTTCGTCATTCAGATCCAACCCAAACTGCGGATGCTCGTAGGTGCCGAAAATCTTCACCGGAACAACTTCTCCCTTGCGCTTTTTTTTGAAGAACGGCTCCATCATTTTCAGAAGGAACGCTTTGCCGCCGTTGGTCGTGTTCGAAATTTTTGAATCAACCTGCAATTGGCCCCGAAGATCTATCTTGTGGCTAATCAGGTTGTAACTTCCCGTCATGCGACTGGCGGCACCGGGGATGCTGAAGGTCAGACCAGAGAATTTTGCGGTTCCCCCCACAAGGTCGACTTGGCCTTTGAGGTCGCTAACGACGGTTTCCGGATCATTTTTTTCCTTCTCGCTTTCGCCGCGCGCCCCGGCGCTTAGCTTGTCGACGCCTTGCTGAGTTTTCTCCGAAAATTCTCCTCCTGAGATGCCGAAGCCGCCTCGCAATTTCACTTTCTTAAGAAACCGTTCGTTCCCTGGCGGGAGGACGATATGAGCCTGCAACACTACGCTGCCCGACATGGGAGGGCGCTCGGCTTTAACGAAGAGACGCAGCAAATCTTCGATTCGCGCCTTCGATGACTTGAATTCAATGGTCGCCGTCTTTCCTTTTCCGCCTTTCGAGCCCGCGATGCGTCCCTCCGCGATGATATGGGTCTTCGAGAAATTCGCGTCGACGCGTTTGAGAAAGGTGTCGCCGTTCGTTCCGTCAACGTAGGCGGTGAATTTTGTCTTCAGTTCGAGCGGATGGCCGCCCTGTTCAACTTCAAAATTCGGAATCTCGGTCTCGCCGGAGATGTCCATGTGAGATAGCTTGCCTTCGAACTGGCCGGTCGAAGAGAGTTCACCCGAAATGCCTTCGAACACTCCAAGGTCGGCGTGCTCGAACTTGTAGTGTCCGGAGACGGGAGTACCGCCCGGGTCAGATTCGTTCCACACACCGAACTTTCCATCGGCCGCGATTTCACCGGGAGGCTGCGGGTTGTGCACGCGGATCTTATAAGTGAGAGCCCCCTTCCAGCCGACGTCTTTCAGCGACGCCTCGTGAATGTCAAAACGCACCGGCTTAGCTTGCCGATCCTCCCGCGTGAATTCGAGGATCGAATTATTCGCGACAATTTCGTCGACGACGATCTTTGACCGGTGGGTATGGAAGGCCTGAGCTGATCCGAAAGGCGGAATCGTGACATGTAGCCCCTCGGCCGTGATTTTGCTCACATGCTGCGCTAGAATTCCAGTGTAAGTTCCGCGAATTGTCAGGCGTTCGATGGTGATAAGTTCCGCGTTTCCATGTCGAAACACGACTCCTTCAAGTACACAACCCGGGAAGGGAAAATGTGTTTCGCGAAAACTGCGAGCAGAGACTTGCCCGTCGCCAGCCTCGCGAAGGTCCTGCAATACAGCAGATTGGGTGAAAGGCCACCAGTGAATGACGGCAAACGATACGGCAGCAATGACTACGCAGGCGACTGTCAAGGCGACAATCAGCCATTTGTAGTTGGCTGGCCCGCCACCTTTCGACGAATGTCTCTCTGATCGTCCGGCTACACCTGTAGACATAGTCCTTTGAGGTGAGAAGTAGTTCTTAAGTTGCCGCAATTTTTTATAAACCGATATCACGCAGATTGTTTCGTTAGCGAACAACCCGTCCAATTGCGGACGCGTCCTCTTCCGATCGGCGATTAAGCAAGCGAGGGATTAGCGAAGGATTAGAGAGCTTTGGCAGTCGCTAGATCTCGACTACTCCTTCAAAGCCGGTCGCGGTTGGCTGTGCAAGCGCTGCTGGACGACGATTGCATAATGTACAGCGGAAACGATAGTAAAGAGGAAGGTGGCTCGCAAAAAAATCTTGGCGAGACTCTGAACCAGCACGATTGGCTTTACCAACAGCAACATAACGAAAAAAACAGCCCCAACCTGGGCAAACGTGTTCGCCTTCCCGAAAATACTGGGCCGGAAGTCCCGCATTCCAGCGATCGTAAACAGCACTCCGCTTATCAGCAAAATAGACACGTCGCGGCTAAACACCATTACCGTAAACTTCCACGGGATCATCCGCTCGATCGACAGCACAAGAAACATCGTGCTCATCAGGAGTTTGTCAGCAATCGGATCGAGATATTGGCCGAGTACCGTCTGCTGATGCAAAGTTCGCGCCAGCAATCCATCTAATCCGTCGCTTATCCCCGCAAGCATAAAGAGCGCGAGCGCCCATTTGAAATCATGTTTGACAAGGTCAATCACGATGAAGGGAAGAAAAATCATCCGCAACATCGTCAGTTGATTTGGCGCCGTTAGCAGTTGCCGCAGCTTCACCTTCGCTCTTCTCCGGCACCTTGTGGCCCAGCCTTCTCCAGATACTCGCTCACTAAAAGAGGCGCTGGGTCCTGACCCGTCCTCTCGGCGAAGCGCTGCGAAAGAGAAAGCAGGTTCCCTTCGGGAAGGTCGAGCTCCATTCGCTCCAAGCGATGCATTGGGAAAAAAATCACGCCCGAGGTGAAAGGCTCGCCATTCTTGATCTGCGCCGACAAATCGTCAAAAGATGCGACTTCAATTCCGCGCAGACTGAGCCCTTCGCCTGAAAGATGTAGTATCGCTCCCCAATATTTTTCGCGCGGGCTGGCTAAAGTTACGATTACAAGTGCGCCGGGACGAAAAGGGTCGGCGGCCTGTGGCTTCTGGTAAAAGCTTGTGCTGGTCACTCTGCGATTGTCGTCTGTAAGAGATGAAAATTGCAAATGAGTAAGGGCCAAGCCCAAATAAAAAAAGCCGCCTTCAGATTTTCGCTGATGGCGGCACAGTATTTCGGAGACGAGGCGCGTCCGCGACCAGAGCGTTCTTTGCCGGGCCAAGGCTTGACGTTTATTATTCCCCTTCGACCGTGATAGTATGCGCGGGCGTCGTCAGGCTTGCCTTGTCTTCAGATTCATTTGGTCTTGCGCCTCCCCAGGAGAAAGCCCATGGCCGCTCCAATCGCCCCTGTTCCAAAACCAACATCCGCGGTGAATGTGGCAGCATGGCTATTTGGGATCTTCGCAGCCGGTGTGGCAGCGGTTCTGATTTTGAGAATCCCATCAGATGTCAGTCCCTGGCCGCAGAACTACGATCCTCTGGGGCATTGGTGGCTCTCCGTGATGGTCGCGGCCTTGCCCGTGGCGGTGTTGCTTGGCAGCCTGGGCCTTCTGCACATGAAGGCTCATTTCTCAGCTCTCCTCGGATTGGCGACTTCTATCTTGTGCGCCATCATCTTTTTCGGAATGCCTGCGACCTTAGCGGGGAAGACCGCTGTCTTAGGCGCCGCCTACGGATTTTTTCCTATCGGCTGGATCATTCTCAACGTTATCTTCCTATATCAACTGACGGTTGAAGCCGGCCTGTTCAAGGTCTTGCAAGACAGTCTTACTGGAATCACCCAGGATCGCCGCCTGCAGTTGCTTCTGATTGCTTTTAGCTTCGGTGCGTTCTTTGAAGGCGCGGCGGGCTTTGGCACCCCGGTGGCGGTCACCGCCGCCGTCCTCATCGGGTTGGGATTCAAACCGCTGCAAGCTTCCGGACTTTCGTTGATAGCAAATACCGCCCCAGTGGCCTACGGTGCCATCGGAACTCCCCTGATCGCGCTGCAGGCTGTGACTGGCTTAAATTTGATGGAATTAAGTGCGCAGGCCGGGCGCATCCTTCCGTTCTTTTCTGTCCTCGTTCCGTTCTGGCTTATTTGGGCCTTCGTGGGCTTTGCAGCAATGCTCGAAATCTGGCCGGCAATTCTCGTAGCTGGCGTGTTCTTTGCTATACCGCAATATTTTGTCTCCAATTATCACGGGCCCTGGCTGGTGGATGTCGTTGCTGCCGTCATCTCGATGGCGGCCCTTACTCTGTTCCTGCTAAAGTGGCATCCCAAGCGAATTTGGGGCTTCGAGAACGAGGGCGTACGCCAGGCCCGCGGCACTCACGAGCACAGCCGTGGGCGCGTGGCCAGAGCTTGGGTTCCCTGGGTGATTTTGAGCGTACTAGTTTTTGCTTGGGGTCTCCCTTCGGTGAAAGCTCGATTGGATAAAATTTCCGCGCCAAAATATTCGCTAGCCGGACTCGACAAGATGGTGCAGCGCGTACCGCCTGTCGTGCGCAAGCCAACACCGGAACCAGCCGTGTTCACCCTGAACTGGCTAACCGCAACGGGATCCGGCATTCTGCTCGCAGCTGTGATTTCCGGGCTTGTCATGGGATTCACGCCATGGAAACTGGCGTACGTCTATGGAAGGACGCTCATTCGCGTGCGTTTTTCGTTACTGACCATTGCCGCCATGCTCTCCATCGGTTACCTCACGCGATACTCGGGCTTGGACGCGACTATGGGGCTAGCCTTCGCGCGCACCGGAGTGCTCTATCCCTTCTTTGGAACTTTGCTTGGTTGGCTCGGCGTCGCGCTCACCGGCTCAGATACTTCCTCCAACGTGCTCTTCGGGAGCCTCCAGCGAATTTCAGCCGAACAGGTAGGACTATCGCCGACCTTGATGGCCGCGGCGAACAGTTGTGGCGGGGTGATGGGCAAGATGATCGACGCGCAATCGATTGTCGTCGCCAGCACGGCAACCGAATGGTACGGCCACGAAGGAGACATTCTCCGCTACGTGTTCTTCCATAGCATCGCCCTCGCTTCATTGGTTGGAATCATGGTTACGTTACAGGCATACGTCTTTCCATTTACTCGACTCGTTGTGAAGTAACGCAAGTGAAGTCAAAAGAGGCTGATTGACGTGGATGACTGACGTGAATGAATTGGGATGTGTGATCGACGTGAGTGATAAGAGATGCGGGAGCCTGCCCGGCTTCCAAGCCATTTAGTTGAAATTCATACTAACGAAATCGCAACCGGCTCCGCTTCCAGATATCGCAGCCTCTGACGATCAAGAAAATTGCGTAATCCCCAGCGACTTCTGCAACCAATTCCTTCCTGCTTCGTCGAACAAGAGAGGCCGCGTGTTACGCTTTTTCTTTACTTCCAAACGCTAAACGATGCTCCGCCGGGTTTTTAAAGCATTCCAATATCGTGACTTTCGACTGATGTGGATCGGTGCCTGCACCTCCAGCATCGGCACGTGGATGCAAATTGTCGCCCAGGGTTGGCTGGTGTATCGACTCAGCCACTCGGCGTTTCTTTTAGCGCTCGACCAGTTTCTTGGCGGCCTCCCCATTTTTCTCTTTTCTTTGATTGGCGGCGTAGTAGCCGATCGCGTGGAGCGCCGCAAAATCCTGCTGGGCTCGCAGTACCTGCAAATGGCGACGGCCGCCCTGCTGACCATCCTGGTCGCTACCGGGGTCGTTCACGTCTGGCACATTCTCTGCCTCTCGTTCATCTCGGGGCTTGCGCAGGCCTTCGGCGGGCCGGCCTATCAAGCGCTGATTCCAACGCTGGTAGAGAAAGACGATATGCCGAACGCCATCGCGTTGAATTCCATCCAGTTCAATGTGGCTGTTATGGTTGGCCCCGCGCTCGCGGGTCAGACGCTGGCGCACTTTGGAGAGAAATGGTGCTTTGGGATCAACGCTCTCTCATTTCTTGCTCCGATTATTTCTTTGTCGCTGATTACCGCGCGCTTCCTGCCGGTGAAAACCAAGCAGACGATGTTCGACAGCCTTAAGCAAGGACTTTTATTTGCCCGGCAGCAAAATTCCATGGAGGCGCTGATCATCCTGGCTTTCTGCATGACCGGACTCAGCATGCCGATGCGCACCTACATACCTGTCTTCGTAAAAGACATTTTCCATCGTGGCCCCGAAACCTATGGAAACCTCCTCGCGCTAATGGGCATGGGATCGATTTTTGGATCGCTTGCTATCGCAACCGCCGGCAACATGAAGAGGAAAGGCCGCGTTGCCCTGTTTGCTCTGGCGCTGCTCGGTGCGAGTATCACTGGGTTCGCGCTTTCGCAGTCGTTACCTCTGAGCGAAACCTTTCTTGTCGTTGTCGGCGCTTCGATGATGGCGGTTTTCGCCACTGTAAATTCGCTGGTGCAGTTGATCACCACCAACGAAATGCGCGGTCGCGTGATGAGCGTTTACAATTTTGCCTTTCGTGGCGGTATGCCCATGGGGAACTTGCTTTCGGGATGGCTGGTGCCGGTGTTCACAGCTCCAGTGGTGCTGTGTTTCAACGGACTTCTCCTGGTTTTAGTGGCGGTCTATTTCTTCTTCATACAAAGGCGACTCGCCGCGCTTTAACTGATATTTGAGCCGTCCAACCTTCTCTAGTCCTGCGGAAGCCGGTGGCAAAAGCTCGAGTGGGACAGGTGCTCTCCCGCACCCTCGAGTTGCCTTCCCCATGATGCGGGACTAAGATTTTTATGTCCGCAAATCGCTCCGCGCCCTTTTCTTGTCTATATCGAAATTTCAGGAGGATGTATGGGTATCGCAGTTTCTCCGATCCAGATTGATTCACGCGTCAGTGATTTTATTTCCAAACCGCGCAAGATGTTGATCGATGGCAAGTGGATGGATGCCGCATCAGGCAAGACTTTTCCGACTTACAATCCCGCAACCGGCGAGGTATTAGCGCAAGTAGCCGAGGGCGATCGTCAGGATATTGATGCCGCCGTGCAGGCGGCACGAAAAGCATTCGACAGCGGCCCGTGGTCGCAGATGACGCCGTCCGATCGCGGAAAGCTGATCTGGAAACTGGCCGACCTCATGGAGCAGCACCTTGAAGAGTTTGCAACCATCGAGACTCTCGATAACGGCAAGCCACTCACCGTGGCGCGTGCGGCCGACGTGCCCTTGGCTATCGACATGTTTCGCTACATGGCAGGATGGGCGACGAAGCTGGAAGGAACGACGATTCCAATTTCGATGCCCCACACCGCCAACTCAAGTTATTTTGCCTATACATTGCGCGAGCCGGTTGGAGTAGTCGGACAAATTATTCCGTGGAACTTCCCGCTCCTTATGGCGGCGTGGAAACTGGCTCCCGCCTTGGCCTGTGGATGCACCGTAGTGCTGAAGCCGGCGGAGCAGACGCCTCTATCCGCACTGTTTCTCGGTCAGTTGTTCGTCGAGGCCGGGTTCCCGAACGGCGTTGTCAACATCGTCCCGGGATTCGGGGAGACGGCCGGAGCGGCCCTGGCAGCACATGATCTGGTCGACAAGATCGCGTTCACAGGATCCACCGAAGTCGGCAAGCTGATCGTCAACGCCGCCACCGGGAATCTGAAAAAGGTTTCGCTCGAACTTGGCGGCAAATCTCCGAACGTCGTCTTCAAAGACGCCGATCTGAATGGAGCGATCTCCGGCTCAGCCAGCGCCATCTTCTTTAATCAGGGCCAAACCTGCTGCGCGGGATCTCGTCTCTTCGTCGAGCGCTCCGTATTTGATCAAGTCATCGAGGGAGTCGCGGCCAAGGCGAAGAAGATCAACGTCGGTTCCGGCCTCGAGCCGAAGACCGCGATGGGCCCTCTCGTCTCCGAAGAACAGTTGCAGCGCGTTTGCAATTATCTCGAGATCGGCCTCTCAGAAGGCGCGACAGCTGTTACCGGAGGCAAAAAGATGGGCGACAGCAAAGGATATTTCGTTGAGCCCACAGTGCTAGTGAATACGAAGGACGACATGCGCGTGGTGCAGGAGGAAATTTTTGGCCCCGTAGTCACCGCCGTTCCATTCGACGACCCCGAAGAATTGATGATGCGTGCCAACAGCACCATTTACGGCCTGGCCGCTGGCATCTGGACGAAAGACATCTCGAAAGCGCATCGCTTGGCGGCTTCACTTCGCGCCGGCACCGTCTGGATTAATTGCTACAACGTCTTCGACGCAGCTCTTCCGTTTGGAGGATACAAGCAATCCGGCTGGGGACGCGAGATGGGCAAAGATGTGTTGCACCTCTACACGCAGACGAAGGCGGTGTGCACCCGGCTGTGATGCGCCGTTAAAAGGGCCCGGCCTTAGCCGCGCCCTTTAGTTTCCACCTGCCAAGAAGCAGTGTGCTGCGGCGAGAAGCGGACGATAGTCAGTCACTGAAGAGTTGGGGAGGTAAAGGGGGAAGCCCAAAGAAATTGGAGGCGCGGGTGAGAATCGAACTCACGAATAGAGGTTTTGCAGACCTCGGCCTTACCACTTGGCTACCGCGCCATTTGCCCGCTCAAAACTACACGAAAACGCCGAACCTGGCTTGCTAAAACGAAAAGCCCGCGCCGGTGCGGGGCTTCATAATACTGGAGCGGGAGACGGGATTTGAACCCGCGACTTCGACCTTGGCAAGGTCGCACTCTACCACTGAGTTACTCCCGCCCGTTCTCTCATTTTACAGCACTTGCGCGTTTCACTTCAATTCATTGCACCCGCACAGGCACCCGCTCATCGTCCGGCTCCTCTTTGGCATCGGCGATGACACCCGCGTTGGGCAGGAATCGCTCAAGGAATTGGGCTTGGGCGCTTCTTGCCTGATGACGGTTGTGCACGTAGTGCATCGTCATGTCAACGTGCGACTGACGAAGCATTCGCTGCACGACCAGGGGGTCCTGCCCGTTTTCGATCAAGAACGTGGACAGTCCATGCCGCAGATTGTGAAACCCGAAGCGCGGACAATCCTCCGCGATGACTGCGGCAGCCACCGCCGCAGGTCGCACGTAGTCCTGGACGATCATGCTGCCGAGTCGTGGCTGTTTTCCATGCAGCTTCGACGACGGGAACACGAAGTCCGAGTCCTTGTGGAATGGAGTTTCCTGACGCCACACTTGCAACAGAGCTGCAAGTGTCTCGTGCATCTCCACGGGAGCCTTGGACGCCATGGACTTTGGACGCCCCAGTCTGCCATCAACCCAGTCGCGCCGGATGTTAATCTTCAATTTCTTCCAATCAACATCTGACCACATGAGTCCGAGAGCTTCGCCGATTCGGATCGCAGTCACAGCGACGACGACCA
>JAYVCW010000208.1:0-120277 GCA_043749775.1 Acidobacteriaceae bacterium
TTTGCTCTGGCTTATACCTCTGGATGGGCATGACCCGCTTTTCCTCCAAGTGGATTCTCTCTCATTCCACCTGGTACAAATTTCGCCGGTCACGTCACCAGTCTCCCGCTGATCGATCATGTCCGCGTTCCGCTTGAACTCTGGCGTCAGAAGTGCGGCGGCCCTTCTCAGGGATGGCTGTTCCAAACAAAGTCAGGGCGACCTCAGAGTCTACGGGACGTGGTTAGAAACAGGATCGTACCGACACTGAGAGCGAAGAAGATTCGATGGAAATCGCTCTATGCTGGCAGACGCGGCGCAGGAACTGCTGTCATCGATCTGACGAATGGCAATTACGCAGGCGCTCAGGACTCCTCCGCCATAAGCACATGAGTTTGACGCTCCAGTTCTACAAGAAGCAGACGGAGACCTCCTTGCAGCGAGGGATTGATGCGATCACAAGCGCTTTGGGGCAGAAGGCCTTGAAGGCGGGGGAGGGGCAGTAGGTATTGACCTTGAGTCCGCAGGATTGGTGCAATTCGCGGACGACGCACGCCCGCTAACGTGCACAAGAGTAGGCGAGCCATGGTGCGTGCGATTGATACGGTTTTCATCGATGCCATCCTGGGCGGGCTGCTGCGGGAACTCGGACTGCCCGAGACGTTCCCGCTCATCAAACTCGGCAGGGTTGCGGGATCGCGAGCCGCTGAACTGAGTACCGGGGGCATTGAGAAGGAAGTCAGGCGACTTTCGAACAGGGAAACAGGTCTTGATTTCGGAAGGGAGCAGACAGGTTTTCAGCGCACCTTATCAATCTTTCAATAGCGGTATCAGGACACTCGCAACCCAGCTCTCATCGGTATACGCAGGAACATTCTTGAACAATACCCACTCTTCGACGCGGCTGGACTGATCGCCAGGTCCAAGAACACCGTAGGGCCCGGGTGTTTCCAATTCGACGAACTCCGGTTGCACATAAAGTTCGATATTAGAATCAAGGTCCGTATACGGTACTCCAGCTTTCCAAGTTGTTCTTTTGATGAATACGTGGTCTGCCCTCGTGTAGGCAACCCACCCGTCCGGGTTGTGAACTCCAATCTTCTGCGTCACAGGAGTACCGCGGAAATTGATCTGCGCGATCAATTCGACGCGCCCGCTTCCCAGGTACAGCCGAGGATCAGTTAAGTTCGTGCCTGGCCATAGTGCAAGGGAGGAGTGAGGTTGACAGCTTTCCTCGTCAGCCCCTCGCCCCGGCAATAGCGGCGCGATCGCCCTTCCACCCGCACGGAGCATCGTTATCGCCCACAGACTGCCAGTAAACTTACCGGCACCGCAATTTGTAACTCGATGGTTCACGCGTACGCGTGAACCAGACTCATCGAAGTCGATTTCTATCTCTTTCTGCAAGCGCGTGCCGGTCTTGTCTATTCTCGATAGGTGCAGTAAATCTGGCGTGTTTCGTTCCGATGTTCACTTCCACTGGATGATTGTCCGGGAAAAATGTTCGGCGCCTTCTGGAGCCAACCAGAGGCGGTGTCCACCATAGAGTCTTTTGTCCGCCCCCCCATCTTGCCCCATTCCTCAGGTAACTCGCAGAATTCGTTCCCCCATGAAATCCATACGCCAGAATCCGCGGACCGACAGTCTGCCGTGACGACGAATTCGACGGTGTGGTTTGAAATGCGGTATGCATTTTTCCATCCCCGATACACTACTCGTTCCACTTGCATCTTCTTGTCCCCCGGCTCTACACAGGGCGCCTCCCTAGAGGTTCGATTTGACCCATTGGTCAACACGATCTGCTGCCTTCTCCAGATTTTCGTAGGACGTTGCAATACTGAACCGCAAGTACCCCTCGCCGAACTCTCCAAAGGCGGTTCCGGATAGTGCGGCTACTCCGGCGTGCTCCAAGAGGGCATCCGCCAGCTTCTGCGACGACCAGTGGGTCGCCTTGATGTTCGGGAAAGTGTAGAACGCACCCTTTGGCACACGACAGGAGAAGCCTTTCACTTGGTTGATGCGCGCTACAAACATATCCCGGCGCCGCTTGAACTCGGCGTTCATCCTGTCAACCGATGACTGCTCGCCGTTGAGCGCTTCGATGCCAGCGATCTGGGTGAAACTTGCTGTACAAGAGTTGGAATTCGTCATCAGACGAGAAACATGCGCGGCAAGGTCAGCCCGCATCACACCATAACCCATGCGCCATCCCGTCATCGCGTATGTCTTGGAAAAACCGTCCAGCAAGATCGTGCGCTGTTTCCAGTCGTCAAGCGACATGAGGGAATAATGCTGGCCTTCGAAGATGAGGCGGCTATAGATCTCGTCGGAAAGAACCATGATGTCGCGATCGCCAATAGCCGCCGCAACATCGAGAATATCTTTTTGGGTTAGCATGCTCCCGGTGGGGTTCTGAGGCGAGTTCAAGATGATCAACTTTGTGCGGTCGCTGATCAAGTCGCACAACTCATTTGGGTCGAGGCGGAAATCCATTTCTTCGCGCAACCTAATCGGTACGGGTTTCGCGCCCACGAAATTAATCATAGACTCGTAAATCGGAAAACCGGGGTTCGGATAAATAACCTCATCACCACGTCCAACCAAAGCCAGCATTGTAAAAAAAATGATGGGCTTCCCACCCGGAACTACGACGACTTCCTCCGGCAAGACTTCCACCTTGCGAGTGCGCTTGACGTAACCTGCAATCACTTCGCGCAGGTCAGGCAATCCAGCCGCAGGCCCATAGTGAGTCCATCCGCTATGCAATGCGTCAGTGGCAGCTCGGATGATGTTGGCAGGCGTCTCGAAATCCGGCTCGCCAATTTCAAGGTGAATGACGTTCTTCCCCCGCTGCTCCAGAGCACGAGCGCGAACCAAGACCTCGAATGCAGTCTCAGTCCCCAGTCGAGCCATCCGCTTCGCTAGGCGCAGTTCGCGTTTCGTCTCGTCCATAATTTCCCAGAATGGAACCTACGGCGTAAGCTGAAGGCATACCGATATCCGCGGGCACCGCTTCTCCCAGGTGATTGTCGCTCTTGGCCGAGAGCTGCGACCTGAAAGCGGTTGATCGGGCAGCAGCTCGATTGTCATGAAGACTGCCGTTTCAATGCCCCCGCCCAGCTGAGGCTTGCAAGGAGTAAGCGGACATGTTGCGAGGAACTCCTGGATTTGGCTGCGAAGCGGGATGTGTAGTATCTCGTCACTCCGGCATTGGGAATCTGCATTTATCCGTGTGAGGCTTCGTGGTTCCGGCCCTTTACATCGCCGGCTGTGCCGCAGGTGCCGGGTTGAGCATAAGGGCGCGGAGTTTCTTAGTTGCCTTCTTGTCTACAAGCCTTTTTTCGAAATCGATCACAACTCCGTAAATTTCGCGTGCCCTTTGCAGGCTGACCTTGCTCTCGATTACGTCAGTTAGGACTTTCTCGGGATCACGGTCGGTCGCGGGTCCATAGCCACCGCCCCCTGGGGTCCGGTAGCTGATCACCGAGTCTGGCGGGAGGCGGAGCGTGATCTTTGAAGGCAGCTCCTTAGTCTCGCCTCCAGGATTCAAAATGTACTTCGAAGGGGCGCCGCTACCACCTCCAAACAGCCCCCACGGCGGAAATTTGCGGCTGTCCGAGAAGATAGTAAGGGTAGACTCGTGGTCGCGAAACTTCCAGTCTCTTCGCACGCCCAAGCCGCCACGATAGCGTCCGGCCCCATCGGAATCGGGGATGAGCTCATACCTGGTAATCATGAAGGGATAGTTATTCTCTGTCTCCTCGATGGCGGAATTTTCGGTGTTCTGAAAGTGCGCCTGCACGGCATCCATACCGTCTTTGTTCGGCCTCGCTCCGTAGCCGCCACCCAGTGTTTCGAGGAACGTGTAGTACTCGCCGCTGCGCGGATCGCGCCCCCCACAAGCCATGTGACAGTTGATGCTCTTGGTGCAGGCCATCACCTTCAGGGGCATGGCATCGGAGAACAACTTGAATCCAAGATCGCACAAACGCATCGCGACTTCCCATCCACCCACGACACCGGCTGGGTGCCGAGCGTGCACCACGCTCCCTTCCGGCGCATCGACGTGAACCAGTCGGTAAAATCCTTCGTTTGTAGGGACGTCAGGGCTGATCAGGCATTTCACCACGTAAGCGCAAGCGGAGAACGTCTGCGTTAGCGTCGCGTTCATTGGCGACTCACGTTGGGGATCGCTGCCGCTCAGATCGAAGTAAACCTCGCCGCCTTGAATGCGCCCTTTCAGCGCGAGCCGGATAGGACGGTCCGAGACTCCGTCGTCATCACGGAACGCCTCGGCATAGTACTCGCCCTCAGGCAAAGCGCCGATTTGCTGGCGCGACCAGCGCTCGGTGTAGTCAATCAGCTCATCGACAAAGAACGCTACTTGTTCGTCGCCAAACTTGTTAATGATCTCGCCCATGCGTTTCTGCCCCAGCAGGGCAGCGGCGATCTGGGCGCGGAAGTCGCCCGCCGACTGTCTGGGCGAGCGAATGTTTGCGAGAATCAAGTCTAAAATGTCCTCCACGATCTTGCCCCCGGAGACGAGCCTGACGGCGGGGATGATAATCCCTTCCTGGAAGACTTCGGTGGAAATGCAGTAACCGCCCGGTGCATAGCCTCCGATGTCCACGTGGTGAGCAATGGTGGCTGCGTATCCTTGTAGCTTCTGGCCACTGAAGAATGGGGCAATTATTGCCACATCGTTCAGGTGAACTGCGTTGCAGTACGGATTATTCATGACCAGGGCATCACCGGGACCGAGCTTCTCGACCCCGAACTTGTGCACGGCGGAAGGCACCATGCGCGGCATCGACCCCAAGTGCACCGGTTGGGTAAATGACTGGGTAATGAGGCGTAGCTTCGAGTCGAACAGAGCACAGGAGAAATCGGCTCGGGTCTTAATATTCGTTGAATAGGCCGATTTCCGCAGCGCCGCACCCATCTCATCGGCGGCCGCGCCAAACGCGCTACGCATCACCTCGAATTTAATGGGGTCCATCTTCAGCCCCAAGCCGCTTCGCTCTTCTACAGTAGGTTGTGAATTTACACGATTAGTCATAAGGGTTAAACCTGGATCAGTAGATTTCCGTGAACGTCAATATTGGCGCGATAGCCAGGGTGAATGACCGTCGTAGAGTCGACCTCTTCGACAATCGCAGGACCGTCGATCCAATTTCCGGATTTCAACATGTAGCGTTCGTAGACTAAGCAGGGCAGGTTCTTCCCGCCCTCGGAAAAAAACACCTCGCGCTGTCCTTTTACAGCCGCAGAGGCATCGGGAGGCCCGCTCGGCAATTGCCGCAGGCGGGGACGCGTGATCGAACCGATGGCCGCCGTGCGCAGATTGACCACTTCGGTGGGCTCGGTCTTAGCTGCATAGCCGTATGCTTTTTCATGCTCTTTAAAGAAGGCAGCATTAAGCGCGGCGACATCCTCCAGCCCGAGGTCCCGCTCCGAGGCTTGAATCTTCAGCTCGTAGGATTGGCCCACGTACCTTATATCGAAGTGGCGCGTGAATTGGACCCTTCCCGCCTCGACCCCTTCCGAGCGCAGCACATTTCGCCCTTGCCGCTCCATCTCCTCGTAGGTCCGGTTGATGTGGCTGAAATCGAGCGAGTTCATCTGCCGCAAGTATGCCCGGCTGTAATCGTGGCGGATGTCAGAAACAAGCAGTCCCAACGCAGTAGTCACCCCCGGTCCCATGGGAATTAGGACCCTGGGAATCGAGAGGTCGCGAGCCAGGGCATTGGCATGCACCGGGCCGGCGCCGCCGAACGCCACCAGTACAAACTCACGTGGATCGAAGCCCCGTTGGACGGACACAAGTCGAAGCGCGCCGACCATATTGGCGTTGGCGATTTCGATGATTCCATTTGCGGCGTTCACCAAAGTCATGCCCAGTTTCTTGGCCAACACCGCGATGGCTTTCTCCGCAAGCTCAGGGTAGAGCTTGAATTCCCCTCCGAGAAAGTACTCCGGATTAAGCCGCCCCAACAGTAAGTTGGCATCCGTTATGGTAGCTTCCTCTCCACCCCGTCCGTAGCAGGCGGGCCCAGGATCGGCGCCGGCGCTGTGAGGACCTACACGCAGTCCACCCCCTGGGTCGACCCAAGCGATACTTCCCCCGCCCGCCCCAATCTCCACTAGATCCAGGACGGGCGTGCGCACGGGATATCCCGCGCCGCGGCTTTCCGCCATTGCCTGGCTGCCCACTTCGAAGTGCGCAGCCACCTTAGGAATGCCGCCCTCGACCAGGCTGGCTTTAGCCGTTGTCCCGCCCATATCAAAGCCGATTAGGTCCTTGATTCCCGCAAGACCGCCTAAATGGCTGGCAGCAATGACTCCGGCCGCGGGCCCCGATTCGACCAAGTGCACCGGCTCACGGCGTGCGACCTGAGAGGAGATAATCCCGCCCGCCGAAGCCATGAGATTCAGTCCCACCCGGACCCCCATTTTCGAGAGACGGCCCTCCAGTAGGTCCAAGTAGCGGCTTACAATCGGCATCTCCACAGCATTGATCACCGTAGTGCTCGCGCGGAAATACTCCCGCATTTCGGGGCAGAGTTCGGAGGAAAGTGACACGAATACGCCGGGCAGCTCCTCCGCAAGGATTGCACCCACTCGTTTCTCGTGGTCCTGATTCACGTAGGAATGCAGTAGACAAACGGCTACTGCCTTTACGCCTTCTTTCCTAATTTGGTGTGCCACAGTGCGAACAGCGTCCTCATCGAGAGCTTGCAGGATCTTGCCCGCGCAGTCGATACGCTCAGGAATGCCATAGCAAAGGTTTCTCGGTATGAGAGGCTTGGGCTTCTCACAGAAAATGTCGTAGAGCCTGGGTCGAATTTGGCGGGCAATTTCCAGGATGTCCCGAAAACCGTCAGTTGTGATTAGCGCTGCCTTGGCACCTTTTCCTTCAATGATAGTGTTGGTGGCCACGGTGGTGCCATGCACGAGATAGCGGATGGCCTCAGCCGGGACGCCTGACTGCTTCAGCGCACGCTCCATCACATTCATAAACCCGATAGATGGGTCCTTGGGCGTGCTTGGAAGCTTTACTCGCTGCAGGTCCCCCGTAGCGTCATCAAGCATCACCAAGTCCGTGAAAGTACCGCCAATGTCGACACCCAACCTGTAAGTGCGCGTTTCCTTCCCTTTCGAATCAGCAGTCATGGAATCGCCTCGCATTAGGTCTTCTATTTATGTGTTCTAACTCGTGTCAGATAACGCGGAATCAAAGTCGTTTGCGCTCGCGCTCGGGCACCAGGCCTTCTTGGGCGGGTCAAAGCCTGTTTTCGCGGCTAGAGTTGAGGTGGTCCAACGATCGTATCCAGAACTTTGTGGTTCCAATCGAGCGCAACCTCTTTCCCTACAGTGAGCTGTTGCCAGTTTGGAGCGATCGGTGTTTCCGTGGTCTTGATGCCGGTAATGACCACCTCGTGCTCAGGAGCGACCGCAATCCAGGAGTAGGTGTGGGGGATGTCCACATTGGCGCCCGTGGCTTGATAGATTCCCCTGGGCGAAAGCCTCCAGCCGATGCTGTAGTGCGGGAAATTTGGGTCTGGCCCAGACGTTTGGACTAATGAGACCCATTCTTTGCTGATGAGCTGCTTGTCCTTCCAAGTGCCATTGCGCAGAAAAAGGTACCCAAACCTGGCAGCATCCTTGGCGCTGAACACCACCCATCCGGGACCACCTCTCACTGCGTGGCCATTGATGTTGTATGGTGGATCAAGATAGCCGCCGTAGGTCCCCGCATAGCCTTTGCGCGGCGGATAGAAGGGATGATCGTGAACATATTGTCCCGTAAGCCAATCCCACCGGTCATCCGGCACACCAATAGGCTTGAAAATTCTTTCTACGAGCAGGTCTCTTAGGTCGCGACCCCAAACCTTTGTCAACAGTTGTGTAAGCCGCCACATCCCCCCGCCGCTGTACAGCCACTGCCCCGGACGCATTTGCGCATAGTTGGTTGTAAGGTCACCCTCGCCGACCGCCGGATCGTCGTTGTTGGTGAAACCAGCTGTCATGGCCCCCAGTTGCCGCCATGTCACGTCCTTGTGGTGGCCATGGTTGAGGTATTTGTATGAATGCGACAGCTCTCGCTCCCCAGTCCACGTCTGGTGCACCGGGTCGTCAAGCTTTATCAGCCCCGCATCCACCGCCAGACCCAGTACGGTGGTAGTAATTGATTTGCCTAGCGAGGCGGTCTGAAATGCCTCGTCCGGATTTCCCCAGGTAGCCACTAGGTAACCGGACCGGATGATCGCGCCGCCGATTCCATTCTTGGGCAGGATCGCGTGCAGTGCTTCGGAGTCAAACCCCATTTCCGCGGGTGCTCGCGTTTGCCATTCGTCACCAGGATAGATCGCAGCTGCGTTTTTGAATGGGCGTTCCATATTGTTTCTCCTCAACGAGACTATCCCCAACGAAACTGTAACCACGAAGACACTCTGGGTGGAGCGTGAGCCAGGACTCATCACCATTGAGTCAAGTACCGGTTAGTAAAAACCTTGCACTGTGATCTCGCGCCCATTCGCGGGAATGCTGATCCGTTCCTTAGTGGCATCAAATTCACTCCAGGGTCGGCCATTCACGACTACGCGCTTTAGCTTGGTCTGCATGGGGTGCCGCAAACTGAGATAGATATGCGCAGGCTTTGTGCGGGAAGGAGGCTGAACCGTTGCTTCGATGCGCCCCTGGTTAACAAAAGACTGAATTTGGAACGAAAGCTCTCCAAAATAGGTAGGAGCTCGACGCACGGCAATGTGTTTGCCGTCCTCAAGCCAGCTTCTGGGGGTTCCACGAGTCAGAAATAGGTCTTGATCGCTCTCCATGAGCAGCATGATTCGCAACTGCTGAAGAAAACGTGCCTCTTCATGGGTCTTCTGCGGCTGTCCCCCGGAGCCGCCCAATTCTTCTTGGAAGGATAGATTCTGCCTGTCCGCAATGGCGGCAAGGGTATTGAAGAACCCGCGCAGGAAATTTGGAACCAGGTCCCGCTGGAGGTAAAAATCCTGATATCCCAGATAATAAGGTTGCATCTTGTCAAAACCGCCCAAATTGAACCAATCCAGGCTAATGTTTTCCAAACGGACCCTGGAGCGTTGGTGCGGAGAAAACATGAAGAAACGGTCCTCCAAGATGTTGATCAGCCAATTTGTCTCGGGGTCGTTGGGCGTCAGGACTTCACTCTTCACCAATTGAAATGCACCCACCAAGCTGTCGGAGGCATAAGAGAATCGAGGGTCAGGATCAACGTTGTCTTTCACGTCGCTTGTGAAGCCGCGCGAAGTTACAAATGGGGGCGCGGCTGGAACGCTTGTCCCGTCGCGCAGACGGACTACCGGCGACAGGATGGTGCTTTCCTTCAAACCAGCTCTGATCGCTTCGAGGAAATCGGTGGCTTCGGCTTCGAATCGGGTGGCATTTTCCATGTCCACCGCTTTCAGTACATGGGCGCATTTCTTTAGGCCCAGATAAAAAAGACCACTCACCATGAAGCTATATTTCCACGAGCGGGGGTCCCCAATCGTACCCGCTGGTGCAAAGCCATAGGTGATCGGACGTCCGCCGCCGGGTAACTCTTTCTTCGTCAGCTTCCGTCCTTTGACTATGAACTCGCATCCAGTGACAATCTGGGGCGCGACTCGTTTGAGCCACTCCTTGTCGCCAGAGTACGCGTAGTGTTCTGCCAAAGCCCACAAAACGTAGCCCTGGTTGATGGAATACCACGGCCAGTAATGGTAGAAACCGCCTTCTTGCTCCTTGTATTGACCATCGGGCACAGCGTCACCTTGGGTGGAGAGGAATGCCCGAAGACATTTCTCGGCTCGCTGGTGCATGCCGCGCATGTCAAGTGCTTGGATGATCGGGCTACTTTCGCTGCCGATGGTTCCGTAGTAGAACGTTGAAGTATTGGCGTAAAGCTCATCGCGCCGGGGATCTTTTGTGAACGAAACACAGAAGTGTTGCAAGTTCGCGTTGTACAGGTTCTGCACGTGCTCATGCGGAACTTCCACCTGCATCCCTTCGGCGAGCAGCGCCTTCCAATACTGCGTGTTTGCGTCTTGAAGATGCTGGTACGGGAGCCCGTCGAGAATAGCGACTTCGTCTCGGACAACTGGCCGTCCCGGAACTACCATGTGTATTTCATGCTCCTCGCCGCCATTCAGCTCTAACGAATAGCGTGCCGCTCCGATAGTCCGCTCCATCTCCAGCGCACCCTTTCCGCCGATGTCAACAAAGCAAATACCGAACTGTGAATCCCCCTCCGCCACAAAGATGCAGTTGTTCGAAAGCGCTGTTTGCCATACATCTTTCGCTCCTGCTGGAATAGCGCCGTATGCAGGAGCGTCACTTACCAGCTTCCACGGCTTGATATAGAAATGGACGGTTTTCGCCGACGGAGAATTGTTTCGTATTCGAAGGTGGGAAATCATGATCGACAGTTCATCGCCGGTCAACTTGGACTGATCAAGCGGCACCGTCGCGCCTGGCAGTGTGGCAAAATCTGTCCTTTCGTAGGAGAGGTCACTCGCACTTCCCCACTCGGTTATCACAACTGGCAGCCATCCCTCGGCAAGGCGCTGTCTCTTGTCCGTCGGTTTCTGGAAAAGTGATGGAGGAGGGGGACTGGAGGGATCAAAAACGGTCGGCAGCTCTACATTGTCAAAATGTACGGCGAATTTCGGCTTAATGGTTCGCCCAGAGCTCGGGTCGTCATATCCAACGATGACCTGCCCCCCCGGCGCAATGCCAAACTTCTGACTGTTCGAGTCCACGCCAACAAACGCCACCACCCGGTCTGCATCGATGTGTTGGTAGGCCTGCTCGATGGTTTGCTCCGGTAATTGGGCCACCCTATCTGCGATGCGGAACTCGCGCTGGTGCCGGCGGCGATATTCGTCCAGCGACAGGTTTGAGTTAGCGTTGCGAATGAACACACCAAAATCCGGTAGGTAGATGGCTTGCTCCTCGATCGCTTCTCGGGGAAGGAACGAAAAGTCACCCGCCTTGCTGCGGAGCGTGAGGATCGTTCGGTCAACATCCATGCCCGACGTATACAAGACCTTTACAGTAAGCCCCCGGGGATTACCGTTCTCAGCGTCGCTCCATGATCCGCCTGACTGAAGAATGGCGCCACCCCACGCGGTAATGCCCAATATCTCGCCGTTGTAAACGTCCAGGTGGCCGTCATGGGATTTCTTTTCCTCCTGGTGGCCCCACTCAATGCGGACCTCGCCTGCCTTCCAGCGCGAGGGGCTGCGCACTTCCAACCGTTCCACGGCTACATTCTTATCGTTCTGTATACGGAGGCGCACTTTAAAGGCGCGTAGTGCCGCAACGCGCACAGTCCAGGTTTGGCCATCAAACTGGTCATCTGGCGCGGGCTGTATAGGCTTCCAATCTCCTTGCATTCCGGTTAAGCCGTCCCAGACTTCCCATGCACGCCGGTCAGGTTGCGGTGCCCGGCCAGCAAAACGAATCACAAGGCTCTCGATAGTACGCGACTCGGGCCATTCCACCCCGACATCGAATTCTGAGCCCTTGCACGGTAGCTCGCCAAGAGGAAGTGCGCCGTTGGAAATTTGCGGTGTGAAGTGCGACTGAAGCAGGGGATTGATGTCCGGATTTAGCCAGGACTGTATGTGGCCATGACGAAACAGATTGACGGGCTTGCCTAAATCTGACTGATCCGGCTCGCCAGAACCGTGCTGTAGTAACTGCAATAGCGGCCTGCCCCCTGGAAGAGCATGGAGTAATCCCACCTTGGCCACCACCGCTGCTCCTGTACCAACAAGAAATTTACGTCTGCGCATTTGTTCCTCCTGTCCCAACTATCCAATCTCGGTGGTGTCGTTGGACTAAGGTTATGAGAGTGGGACTAATTCCAGTCTTTGTGACTAGCCTTGAGCGGAGCGGCAGCGGTCATCGGGGTTATTGCGAAAAAGAGAACGTGCGTGCTGCTTGTACTCATTTACGAAGTGTGCTGTCTTGTTAAGATTTAGGGCGTCAACTCACTCGGGATTTAGGGTTTGGCGCCAAAGCCAAGAGTCACCTCGACCCGCCCAATAAAAGGTTCGATGATCACGCGTTCCGTGTCAGGATCGTAGCTGCCGCCTTTTACCCACGTTGCCTTCCGGCCGTCCGGATGAGGAAGGCGCAGCTCGATGCGCTTTGGGTGCCGGTTCGACACGTCTTCCACGATCGCGTGTATGTAGTTGTCCGTCAACCTCGATTCTACGATCAGCGACAGTGGGCCAAAATAGGTGGCCACATTGTGCAGCTCAATATTTTTCCCGGCTTCCAGCCAGGATCGGGGTATCCCGGGCAGTAGGTCGAGGGTTTCGCCGCGCTCCAGATAGAGCATATAGCGAGTCTGCATCAGAAACTGAGCTTCCTCATGGGTCTTGTGGGGGCCACCGTCGTAGCCTTCATAGAACGTGTAAGTCTCCCGGTCTGCCATGGGCGCCACGGTGTTGTAGTACGCCATCAGAAATGCTTCTGGCTCTCTCCGCAACAGATGAATCAGCGGGTGCTGACTGTAATAGGGTTGTAGGAGGCCAGCGCTTTCAGCTGTCAAGAGTTCGTGGTGGAAATTCACAAGGAAGCTGGCCGCAGGGTCGTCAGGTTGAATCACCCCCTGAACTATCAACCACTCAGGACCAGTAGTTGATTCCTTCGGAAACGATCCGTAGGTGCTCCAATCGCCACCAGTGGCATTCAGCGCGAGTGCGCCACGATCCTCGACCCACAGCGGCGCGGTAGGGCACCAAGTGCCGTCACCCAACGGCATTACTGGCGATTCAGCAAGCGCCTGAAAAAACGCCGACCGAATATCCTCTTTATAAGCGTCCGCCTCTCGGGCCAGGCGTTGAGACTGCACCGGGTCTACATTGACGAGCATCTCGGCCACGCGTTCAAGAGCCGCGTAGTAATACCCGTTAAACATGAAAGAGCGAAGGGCGTCTTGGGGATCGGCGACCTTCCCAGCTAGAAGCCCGTACCCTCGCCCCCTCAACTCAGGACGTAGATTGCGCCCGTGCCACCTCACGATGAAATCGGCAGATTTGAGCAGCTTTGGCTCGATTTGCTTCACCCAGTCATCATCGTGTGTGTAGCGGTAATGTTCGCCCATGGTGTAGAGAGCGCCGGCGGTTTCCAACATATAGTCGCCGTAGTTCACCATGAAACCGCTGGCAAGCTGCTTGTCGAGGAAATACATCAAGCTGCGACGGGCTACGTCGTGCCATCCCATCGAGTCAAGAAACTGAATGATCGGAGCGCTTTCTGTGCCGATCGGATTGTAGACACCGGTCATCGGGGCCAGGGTTCCGGAGGGCTCAAGTCCGTAGAGGACTAAGTCCAAGTGCAGCAGGCCTGCATGTACCATTTCGTCGATGCGCTTTTCCGGCAGGTGGACTTGGCTACCCGTGGCCAACTTTCTATGCCAGAACTCCCGGCATTGAAGGTGCCGCTCTTCGAAATTAGCCTGTGCCAGCTGCAATGCCCGCTCCCGTGAAATGGGTCGGTGCGGGAGGTATACCTTCACAGTTGCCTGTTCCCCAGGTCTTAACAGCAGTGATATTTCCTCTGCCGGCAGGGGCTGCCCATCCAGCATCGAAATGGAGAACACTCTCCCAGACTTGGCCACCGCAAAGCCGCTATTCCCGTCAAATTGACGTCCTTTTGTTGACCCTGGAACCGGATTATGGAAGAACGCATACCGCGGAACGTGCTCGGTGTTCACCATTCTTATCTGCATCATCAGGACGGTTTCCTCGTCCCGGTTCATTTCCTGTGGGAGGACGGAGTCAAACAGTCGGCGGATTTGCTCGGTCTCTGGTCGAACACCGGCTGGCGCGGGATTCACCGCGTCGTCGGTGAATCCGTATCCGTCACCGACCAAAAAATGTGTGCCTCGAAGCGTCTGAAGGGTCAACGGGCGCTTTTCCAGCGTGGCAAACGCCGTCAGGTCATATCGTATGCCGTCATCCACGAGAGTGCCTTCCAGGATAGGAAGGTCGCCCTCCTCCAATTGCCGGGTAATATGATCCGCAGGTCCGAGACCGCGCCCCATTCGAAAGGAATAATGAAGCGGCTTGTCCCCAGTTTCGGGAGTGAGGACCTTGTAAGCATGAAACCGCGGCTCGACTGAGCTGAGGTGGCTATCAATAGCGAAGATGCGAATGTCGCGGCTGAGACCCAGCCATGTCTCAACGCTGATCGCCCTGGTCTGGCTCGCAGCATGTACAAAGTCCTCCTCCGGCTCTTGCTTGATGTACTGCAAATCCGAGAGCAGACCACGATTTCGTATCGCTGTCGCAATCTGACAGTAAGGGCGCGGATCTTCCGTGTCAGTGACACTGACTTCATATGCAGGTATGTAGATGGGATAACGACTGTCAACATCCATAAGGAAAAAGCTGAAGGGATTTGTCTTGGTCTGCACCGTGACGACGGTGGAACCTCTGCCGGTTCGGACCGTGGTCCCCGTTACTGAGAGCTCAACGCGGCAAAGTCCTTCCTGAGGGCACACGAAGTGGCCGTCCGGCTGAACTGACCCCGTTCCCGCCGCCATTCGGACGTGCGCAAGCACCCCGTCGGAAACCAGAACTTGGCCTTCCTGGCGTCCCTTTTGCCACTCGACCGCAATTTCTCGGTGCACTCGCGTCCTTTCGGATTGAGTGAAAGCAGGTATGGCAGCCAGGGCCAGCATCGCGTACACCAACGGGACGGTCTTGCGTCTCATTTCGAGCTCCTTTCAAAGCAATAAGGCGTTCTCGTGACCTACTTCAACTTGGAGGCCGAGCGGCATCGCGGGATGGAGCCAGCACCTGCCGTAGCGCATCCACCGCCCGCTCGCATCCCGCAAGGTCCACATCGCGGTGGGTCACTAACCGGATCGTTGTGTGTGACCGTGGATTCACCAACACACCGAGGCAAGCCAGACGTCTTGAGACTTCAAATGCATCCACACCTACAGCGACCACTTCGAATACAACAATATTGGTAACTACTGTCGAGGGATCGATCCTGATGCCCGCAACGTCCGTAAGCTCGTCAGCCAGAAAGCGAGCGTTTTCGTGGTCACGGGGAATGTTTCGGGGGCCTTCATCCAGCGCGACGAGTCCCGCTGCCGCCAACACGCCAGCTTGGCGCAGCCCACCCCCCAGCATCTTGCGGACCTGCCTCGCTTCCTGAATGAACTCCTTGCTTCCGACCAACATTGATCCGACCGGCGCACCGAGGCCCTTTGACAGGCAAAACATTACTGAGTCGAACTTTGATGTCAGCTCGGCCGGAGTGCGGCCAAGCACCGCACACGCATTGAAGACGCGCGCTCCATCCAGGTGCACAGGCACACCGACCGCATGGGCACGTTCGCAAACTTCGTCAGCGATCTCCTGAGAACACACTGCTCCACCCGCCAGGTTCGCAGTGTTTTCCAGCACGATGAGCCCGGTGGCCGCTCGGTTCTCCGCCGGATGGCGCAACAGGGGCTCGATGTGCTTCCAGGCGAGAACGCCACCTTCGATCCAAGCGGTCCGCGCTAGGCAGGCTGAAAACGTGGCCATCATGGCCATTTCCGAATTGAACACGTGCGCTCGGGTCTCACAGATTACTTCTTGCCCGGGTCGCACATGAACGTGAATGGCTGCCTGATTTCCCATCGTCCCGGATGCCACGAAGAGAGCGCTTTCGCGTGCAAATATTTCAGCTGTCCGCTCTTCGAGTTGATTGACGGTTGGATCTTCGTGGTAACCGTCGTCCCCTACCTCGGCGTCCCCCATGGCACGTCTCATCTCGGGCGTAGGACGCGTGACAGTATCACTCCGTAGGTCGATCGTGAATGGGGCCATCTGAAAATACCTAATGTTGGAGCCTGGGTGTCAGCGCCCTGCTTATGACGAAACAGCCGCGGCGGCTTTCTCTCCGACCAGCGTGTTGTTGTAAAATCGTGACAGGGAGAAAGGCTTGATCAAGTCAGGCGTCTTTCCTGTCGCGATTAGCTCGGCAACGTTCTTGCCTGCCACTGGTCCCGCCTTAAATCCGTAAGTGCCCCAGCCTACATCCAGGTAGAATCCGCGTAACTGTGGCACTTCGCCGATGATCGGACTGTAATCGGGCGTCATGTCGCACACCCCAGCCCATTGACGAAGAATGCGTACATTGGACAATGAGGGAAATAAGTCGAGCGTATGTGCCGCAATCATCTCAAGCGTCGGTAGGGTCGATTGCATACTATAGCTAGGATACGGATCGATTTCCGATCCCAGCACCAACTCGCCCCGGTCGCTTTGATTTACGTAGACGTGAAGATTGGCAGATACGACCACGACATCCAAGAAGGGCTTCAATGGCTCTGTGACACATGCTTGCAATGGATAGGACACCACCGGCAATTTGACCCCTGCCATTCGTGCAATCGTGGAGCACCACCCGGATGTGCAGTTCACCACGATTGGTGCATTCACAAAACCCCGGCTTGTATTGACTCCTGTAACAGAGCCGTTTTCCTTCTGGATGCCTGTCACCTCGGTATGAGGATGTATCTGAATGCCCATTTGATCCACTCTGCGGGCATACCCCCAAACCACTGCATCGTGGCGAATGATCCCCCCCGGGGGATGGTAGAGTGCAGCAATGATGGGATACCGGGCGTTGCTGCTAAGGTCGAGCGCCGGAGCCAGCGTGTTGATTTGTTCCGGCTCGATGATCTGGCTGTCGACGCGTAGCAGCTCATTGTTATGGGCGCGAACTCGCAATCCGTTCAGGGTGGATTCCGTGTGTGCCAGAGTCAAATGGCCGCGTTGGGAAAACATCACATTGAAGTCCAGCTCCAAGGACAGCCGCTCATACAGCTTCAAACTCTCGTTGTAAAAGGCGATGCCTTCCGGAGTGCGGTAATTAGCGCGAATAATTGCTGTATTCCGCCCGCTATTGCCGTAACCAAGGTATCCCTTTTCTAGAAGAGCGACATTTCGTATACCAAGTTTGCCAAGATAATAGGCGGTCGCTAAGCCGTGGACACCGGCACCAATAATGACCACGTCATAGCTGCTCCTTAAAGGATGCGAGCGCCAACCTCGCTCTTTGCGAAACAATTGTCGAAGCAACACGGCCTACCCTCTCGACCCTATTTGGTTCAGCACCTGGACTCCAAACGGCGCAATGTCGAATTCTTCCCCGGCGCGCAGAATCGCGTCCCAAACGGACTCCGCAGCATCCCGAGCAAAATACACCTCATACCCAAGATGCTGTCCTTCATCTACACGCACTACCATGGCGTGGACCCCTGCCAACGAACTCTGCGCACAGGAGAGTTGCGGAAAATGATGCAACCGCAGATCGAGTGAACTCAACTTATTTAACACATCGGCACTACGAGGTCCCATCACCTTCACTGCCGCCAGCACTGAGGTCAGATCCGTAAAATACAGGCGAGAAACAGATCCTGCCAGCTGCATGGCTACGTGTTTCTCAGCGGACAGAACGTTGCCGGAGGCCCCGAGGACCCATAACTCGTCCCGCCCAATCCAGCAATATAGACATTCCGTCATACGCTCCGCTCCAGCGCCGGAGAGAGCAACCCGCGCCGCCTGGCCTGGACGCGATTTCCATTGAATGGCTGCCAGGAGTGGAAGCGCTCTATCAATGCCGGATCCATGGACGCTCAATTTAGACACGGGGCTAATATCGCAGAGCGCGACCGACCGGAGGACGCAATCCAATTCTCTTTCCATCGTCGAGTAGCGAATTGGTCTTCGCCAAAGGCCGCTATCCACGGACATCTGCGCGCCCAATTCTTGGTGCCGGTAGTCCAAAGCGGTCAATCTTATCGGTTGCAGTCTTGTCGACATTTTTAACCTCGAAGTTTGGTTCCTTTCGGGTCATAAAAAGGCTGCCGCGTGACTTTGGCTCTCGCCTCGCCGCTGACTCCACGAATTGCTACCTCCGCCCCTTCGTGGCTTTGCTCCACGGGCACCCAGGCTAGTGCCACAAACCGGTCTAACGTAGAACTGCGACGAAGGCTAGTGACTCGTCCTACAGACCTTCCCTTCCACACTACCGGACTGCCATCTTCCGCCCCTTGAGCGTCGTGCAACTCAAGACCAACAAGCACATTACGCAAACCGCTCTCGCGCAATGCGAGCAACGACCTCTTTCCGATGAAATCTTGCTTTTCAAACTTGACAACCCAAGGCATATCAGCCTCTAACGGATTCGACAGCGCATCGGTGTCGTGTCCGACAATAATGTGCTTCTTTTCAAGGCGCAGAATGCGTTGGGCTTCTACACCAAAAGGTTCCACGGATAACTCTTTGCCCGCATCCAGGATCGTGTCCCACATGTATTCGCCATACTCCGCAGGAAAGTGGATTTCCCAACCCATCTCGCCCACGAAGCCGACACGGAGCAACATGGCCGGCACACCTGCCACCTCCCATTGCGCACAACTCATATAAGGAAACTGCGCCGAGGAGAGACCCCCCTTGGTCAATTTTCCTAGCAGAGTCCGCGCGTCAGGGCCGGCAATGTTCACCGCTCCGAAGCCCGCCGTGATGTTGGTGATGTACACCTGCATCGTCGGTCCTGCGGACCACCATTTGAGCCATTGCTCGACAAATTCAATATTTCCCGTCGTCGTTGTAACAAAAAAGCGGTCTTCCGCCAAACGGGAGACCGTGCCATCATCCAAAATGATTCCGCTGTCGTCGCACATCACGCCGTAACGCGCTCGTCCTACCTTGAGATCGGAAAATGTCTGCGTGTACACTTTGTCCAACAACGCGGCAGCATCCGGCCCCTGAACGTCCAGTTTTCCCAGTGTGCTTACATCAATCACACCCACACGCTGACGAACGGCCCGGTACTCCTGCTCGGTCGATGTGTAAGTGTGCGGACGCTTCCATGGTCCCATGTCCGTGATACGCGCACCGAGGGAGAGATGCTTGTACTGCATGGGCGTCAGTTTGGTTACTTGATGATGACTACCCGCCAAAGCGCCAAGCGACACGGGATGTATGGGAGGGCGCGCTGTTGTGGTTCCAGTGGCTGGAATCGACTTCCCCGTCATGGTCGCACAAGCGGAAATCGAAGACATAAGACACATCTTGCCCTGGCACGGCCCCATCGACACCGTACTGTACCGCTTCAGAGTCTGTATTTCGTCGAAACCTTCAGCAATGGAATCCTCTAGGTCTTGGTCGGTAACATCTTCACAAAAACATACTGTGTTCTTTTTCGTGGAAAGCTCTGGGGCCGCAAGCGAACAGCTGCCAGATTGTTGGTAGACTTGCTCCAGAGCCGCCAATTCTCGTCGGTACTCTGCAATGATCGCTTCGCCTCGACCGTGTCTCAGTTCTGAAACCGCCTGGAACCCCGCCAGCTTTCCTTGGAGCAGTGTGATGGGAAGGAAATGCAACCCGGTGACATCGCCGGCCACGTAAACCCCTTCCGGGGGCTGTTGCGGAATGAATTCACCTGTGAGGGCATCGTATGAGAGTTTGCCTCCACGGTGATAGAGCAACTCATTGGCTGTGCAGAATCCGGTGGAGATGCAGATGAGATCGCAGGCGATCTGCTGCTCCGAACCGGCAATGGCAGTTCCATCGGGTTCGCAACGCAACAGAACTGCTCCAGACACATGCTTCCTTCCAATGGCTTCCTTGATCACGTGAGAGTCAAATAACGGAACCTTGGCCCGCATGAGAGTCGTGACCGATTCGTGGCCGGTCTGCTGAATCGCTTTCTTCGGGACAACAACCCCGCACAAAGGAACTCCCGCCTCAAGCAGATCGCAAGCGGCGGCCAGCCCCCGCTGATTGTTAGCAACCACCAACACCCGCTCGCCGGGATCAATGCCATAGAGATTCACCAGTCGCTGAAGCCCCGTGCTCAGGAACACTCCCGGCAGATCGTTGTTTCCGAATAGCAGTGGATACTCGTGACCACCCGTGGCTACGATGAGTCGTTTGGTCCGGACGTGGACCAACTGCTTGCCATGTTCGATTCCCAGGAGTCCGCCTTCGTACCCGCCGAATACCTTGGCGCCGCAGAGGATCTCGACATTTTGTAACGACTGCAGAGACTCCGTCATTCGCCGCGCAATCTCAAACCCTCGCAACCCTGAATACACGCCGACTTCATCATAGAGGCGGTTATCCCAGTTCAAGTGACCGCCGAGCTGCGGTTGATCGTCGACCAGAAGTACATCGGCCCCGGAACTCCCTGCTTCAAGCGCCGCCGCCAAGCCAGCTGGTCCGCCACCTACAATCACAATGTGCGCGTGACGGTTCCTGTGAGAAAAGGCATGTGGGGCCTTCCTCGTGGTGTCTACCACCCCCAAGCCGGCGGTACGCCTCAGCCACGGCTCAGCCAATCGCCACAACCATTTCGGACGATATAAGGTCTTGTAGTAAAAACCTGCAGGCAGGAAATATTGGAACTTCTCGATGATCGAAAAGAAATCAATTTCGAGGGATGGGAAAGCGTTCTGATGTTTCACCTGCATCCCGTCACGAACTGGCTCGATGCAAGTGCGGACGCTGGGGATGCCGTCCACATTCATCAGACAGTTCGGACATTTGCCCGAGACGCAGAGCAATCCCCGCGGGCGGTGGTACTTGAAGCTTCGTGTGAAGATCCGCCTCCCGGCGGCATAAAGTGCGGACGCAATGGTGTCTCCGTCAAAGGCTTGGACTCGCCGCCCCTCAAAATGAAAGACTACCTTCTGCTTCCGGTTGATCCTCTCACCAGGACGTTCGCGAATTCGGCTCTTGATGCTATCCATCGAGGATCCCATCCCACCTTTTTCTGAGGAGTTCAGCGGCATCTTCTGGCCAGCACACGCCAAGCACGACGTTGTTCCTCAAATCCCGAGAGACCAGGAACCAACGCCGGCATCCCAGACGGTGATACCACCACTCTGTGGAGATCCCAGCGTTATTCTCCCGAGCGTATAGATACTCGGCCCACTGGTGCGACGAACTCTCGATCGAAGGTCTCTCGATATACTCTCCGCCGAAGCGATATTCGTAGGCGGCGCGCTCCCCACAATTCGGACAGTCGACTAGAAAGGACATGGATGCTCCTACGGTCGTGGCAGCTTCTTTACTGCAATTGGCAACAGGTTCAGGCGCGGTTGCCACCATACGCAAATGTGAATTGCTGGTTATCGTGGAATCTCGACAAGTTGAACTTTGAAAGGTCTACTGTCTTGGATTTCCCATGCAGAATCTCTTCCGCGAGGCACTCGCCAATAGCAGGCGCAGTCTTGAATCCATGACCGCTGAAACCGGCGCACATGTAGAAGCCCTTTAGTTCCCGGACTTCTCCCAGAATTGGGTGCCAATCAGGCGTGACGTCATATAGACCGACGTAAGCATTCAGAAAGAGTGCCACCTCGAAACTGGGGAACCGCTGCACAAAGCGACTAGAGGTCTCTTCGATGAATTTGGTATCGGCTTTTTCTTGGTATTGGTTCGGATCGACGTATTCGTATTCTTTGGGGAACCCTCGGCCCAATAACGTGCGTGAGCGTCCATCGGGACGGTAGTAGATGGCGAGCGCCATATCGGAGAACGCCATCTTCGGTGGGCCACCCGCGTCCACGGATTCCAGGATGATCTCTTCTTCCCGGGTCACCACAATTGGGATGTCCAGACCAGCCTTCTTCCCGACGAGGTGCGCCCACGGACCTGCTGCGTTCACCACGATTCCGGTAGAGATGTCGCCACGGCTGGTGCGCACCGTCTTAACCGCGCTCCCTTTGATCGTGAACTCGAGGACTTCGGTCATCTGCATCAAAGTGCCGCCCTTTTCCTTGAAGCGTTGCACATAGCAGTAAGTGGTATCGTGCGGGTCGGCATACCCGGACGTCTTCTCGTAGGCAATGCGATGAACATCGTCTAGATTGATGCGCGGGTCCATCTCGCGCAACTCCTGTTTCGAGATCTCGCGTGTGTCAATACCGACTCGTTTCTGCATCTCGAGGTTTTCGGAGAACTTATCCGACACCGATTCTGGGATCAGAAACGCCCAGCCGCAATTGACGAACCCTGGATTGCCTCCAACTTCTTCATCGAAATGGTGAAAAACGTCCACCGATCGCTTTACCAGGCGGGCCAGTTCTTCGTTCGAGTAGTGTTGCCGGATGAAGGCGGCGGACTTCCCGGTGCCGCCCGAAGCCAACACGTGCTTTTCGACCAGAATGACTTTTTTTAACCCTTGTTTGACCAGCTCGTAGGCTGTGCTTGCGCCGTTTACTCCGGCGCCAATTACGACCGCATCTGCTGTTTGCATTAGGCCTTCCTCGGTTACAAGAATCTGCTGAAAATGAATGATCGTCCGTTCAGATTTGTGTCCGCCTGTTGGCTGGCAGTGCGGTCAGATCGTTGCAGCAATAATGAGTCATCCGCAGCTGGATGGCGCGCTTTCCATTTCGAGACTCGGAGAGATAGTAGGCCTCTGTTTGGTTCAGGCGACCTCAAAGAACAGGCTACCGCCATTTTCGTCCTCCGGTTGTAGACTCAAACTGGAACGACAAAATGCAAAAGTGAGACGGCGCGCTGGTTAACCCATCCCAATAAACGATAATCGATTAATATCTATCTTAAACTGGTACTGTTGTCAACTTTCTTTTCTGAGGGAATCGGTTCTTGCTCAAATCGCGGCAGTTCCAAAAACGACGGGAACTGAGGAGTGTGCTCGATGGAGGTTCGTGCCGCGTGCCCTACTGTCCCGTCGAGAATGCCGACACGGGAGTTCAGGTTAACGGAGTAATTTGGGAAATCGGATCCTGCAATTTGCAGTCGGATGCTGTGCCCGGCCAGGAAAGTATGGGCCACGGGGCTGAGCAGGACACTCACGCTGTAAATCTTGTCTTTCACGAGCCATTCAGTTCGCTCGGGTCCATTGCGGTAGCGAAGGCGCAGTGTTCCGTCAGCGACATTCCATGCCTTCTGGTCAGGTGATACATCTGTGAGTTTGGCTACGAGATCAACGTCCGGAGCATCGGATGAAATATGCAGCGTAAGCACGGGTTCTCCAACAATCACCAAGGGAGCGCTGAGAGGTGGCGTTGTGTAGATCAGTAGGTCGCGGCGCTTCTCAATTTCGGCTTGGTAGTGCGCGCCCGCCGGATATGCGCTGTGACAACAAAGTTCCCCTCCCTTTGTGGGAACTGGATTAGACGGATCAGCGTTCAGGATGTCGTGCCCGCGATTCAAGTGACCCGCTGGAACGTTGCTGGGTGTCAGAAAGCCATCCCCGGCGCTGCCCTGCGCCGACGTCTTGCTCGAAAGGAACAATCTGTAGAGCTCTGTGCCGGTAAGTGGCCAGGATGGCGAAGAGATCCATCGGTTCTCGCCCGTAAGGAAGACCCGAACCGCGGGATGAGACATCGCTTCATTCGGCTCACCCTTTAGCCAATAGTCGAGCCATTGGTTCTGAGAATCGACGATATCCAATGAAGCGGCAGGCCCGAAATCGATGTCGCTATTTCCGACATGAGTCCATGGTCCCATGACGAACTGTGACTTCGTGCGAGCCAGATCTGAACCGGCATTCCGCTGTACCGCTTGGAACAACTCAGATGTAGCGGGACCAAACACGTCGTACCAGCCTCCAAAGTACAGTCCCGGCACCTTAATGTCCTTCACCCTTTTTGACATGTTGATGCGATCCCAGTAGTGGCCGCCTGGAGGGTTGCTCAACCAACGGTGGAAGTAGCTGCCACTTTCCATTTCGAGCGTTGCCCGGGAAAGTTGGTCCATAAAGCTTCCCAGCGGCAGCCGCTCCATCACGGCATCCAGCGAGGAGCCGTAGGCGGCGAACTTGTGCATCATGCGCGAATAGGAATCCGAGGCCAATAGGATGGTCCAGCTTTCCGCCCAGAGTTGGCGGAACGCGCCTCCATCGAAAAAAATCTGGTGCGCCCCAAAACCGATGGACGGTTGAATGGCAACGAAGGTGACCAAGTGCGGCGGAGCAGACACCGCCGCAAAAATCTGCGCTGCTGAACCGTAGGAAGACAGAACCATGCCTACCTTTCCGCTCGATTGTGAGAGGCTCGCTGCCCACTCCACGCTGTCATATCCGTCCGTTTCGTCATCGAAGAACGGCTGGAATTTCCCTTCCGATTCTCCTCGGCCACGGACATCCTGGATGGCGACGATATATCCTCGCTTCGCCAGTTTTTGTGCAATTTCCGCTGCGACCTGCTTGCCATAAGGCGTACGACCCAGCAGCACCGGAAATTCTCCTTTGCCTTCCGGCCGGTAGATGTCTGACTTAAGTTTCACGCCATCGCGCATCGTTGCCGTGACATTTGGTTCCACGCGAATGGCGTATTCAGTGCACTGAGCCCATGACCCAGCTAGGAGCAAAACAACGATTGCGGCCCGACAAATCAGACCTTTCCAAGTTACTTCTGAACATGAGCAGACGATTGCGTCACTACTCGAAAGAATTCGACGCACTTGTCGGAGACTTGTCATACTTCCCGTCCTTAAACGCGACTCGCCGCGCTGAGTTGCTGATAAAGGAATCGCGCCACAACCATCGACGCTGGGATGCGCTCTGCCGAAGCGAACCCTGCCATCTCCGCGATCCGAGGTTTCCATATAAGATCGGCTGGAAACGATAGCCGAGTTCCTACGGCAATCTCCCTTGGGCTGCGCGCCTTTTCGAATAGCTCGGTCTCACCCCAGGCCGGTGGTCCCTTATGCTTTGCTGCCTTCTGGCCTGCGTCACTTTGCGCCGCCGCTGGGTGGATAACGCTGCTCTCGCTGAGGGTCCGTCACTTGGCAAGTTGGAACATTTCTTCCCACTTGCCAGTCTGTTGCGGCTGCAGCTTGCTGAACAACTGAAAAGCTTCAAGAGACTTCTTCGGTTGCCCGGTCTTACGGTAGGCCTGCCCGAGCTGATAGACTGGCCCTGGATCTTTCGGATCCAATGCGGCGGCCTTCTGCAGTACAGCGATAGCCGCCCCCCAGTCCCCACGCGCGATCAGAAACTTGCCGAATTCAAAGTAGGCTAACTCGAATGTGGGCTTCAATTCAATCGCGTGGCGGAACAGCGTCGCTACCCGCTCCGCCGACCGATCCTCTTCCTCTTGCGAAGCGTTTTGCAGGGCCAAAGCCTTGTAAAAATAGCCTTCGGAAAGATGGGGGCTGCGTTCCATTAGCTGTTCGGCCGAAGCATTCAGCCCTGGGTCTTTTAGTTGGTAAAGTACCATGCAATAAAGCAACCGCGCCTCGTCAAATTCAGGTCGTATTTGCAGTGCTGCTTCCAACTCTTGACGCGCTTGATCGCCGAAATACTTGGGGCTGAGGTAGGACACGGCTAGTCCATAATGAAGTACGGCTGAATCCGGCAGAATCTTGAGACCGGCCTGGAAATATGAGATGGCGGGCTGTTGCGATTTGTAAAAAAGCATCAATTCACCCATTTTCATATAATAGTCTTCGACCTTCGGCTCGAGTTCCAATGCCCGCTGCAAATTCGGCAATGCTTTTTCAGGCTGCCCGACCTTGTAATAGGCGTAACCTTCGAGCGCGTTCCATTCAGCTGCGTCGCCTGGCGGCGCTTCCGTCGAACCGAGAATTACGGCAACCACTAGGTATGCCTTCTGATTCGAGGCAATACGGGCTAGAGCGAGGATCTTGGCTGGTGCTTGCGCGTCCAGGTCGACTGCCTTATTGATCGCATACTGAGCGAGGTCCTTGCGATTGGCTTCAGCCGCAAGGACCGCAGCCGTCAGCAACGATCCGCTTTCCTGACTTTGCTCGATGAGGCGGGGCAAAATTTTGGCAGCCGAGTCCGGGTTCTTCGAGCGGCATAGAGCGTCGGCGAAGGTTAGTCCGATCTGAACATCGTCGGGTGCGAGGGAAAAAGCCCGCCGCAGGCTAGCAATGGCTGGATTCAGACGTCCCATTCCCAGCTCAATCCGTGCCAAATTATAAAGTGCCGTCACGTTGGCAGGCTCGACGCGAAGTACCTGCCGGAACTCGCCGATTGCGGCCTGATACTGCCCGCGTGCGGCAAGCTGGGCGGCTAGATTGTTACGCGCATCCGCAAATCGCGGGCCAAGCGCAACGCTCTTGCGGAAAAGAACCTCGGCTGTATGTACATCGCCTTTCTGTGCCGTGCACAGACCTAGCAGGTTGTAACCAGCAGGGGACCTCGGTCCGAGACGGACTAGACGCTGAGCCTTGGCGCAGCCCCCGTCAAAATTGCCGGAACGGATTTCAGCGATCGCTTCGTTGTAAAGGTTAGACAAATTTTGCGCTGGCTGGACAGTTTCCGCCAGAAGTGCTGGGGTAAGCAATACGAGGTAAGCAAAGGAGAAGTCGCGCAGGTATCTCCAACTCCTTTTCTGACAAGCGGAGTTGTTTCCTCCTGCGCGCATCGATACACCTTAGCCTAGAAATTTAGTCGCAATGCAAATTGGAGCTCCCGCGGACTTTGAATCTTGGTAGAAATCTTACCGAAGTTCGGATTGTTCGCGGTCGTGTTAGGCATTGCGAGGTTTGGGTGGTTGAAAACGTTAAACATTTCAGCCCGAAACTGGAGGGTCATGCTCTCTCTGATCGGAAAGTTCTTGCTAACGGAGAAGTCCCCAGAGAAGGTGTGCGGCCCGATTAGAATTCCAGTACCAGCGTTTCCCCAAGTACCATTAGCTGGAGCGCCGAAGCACGAGGTATTGAACCATTTAGCCATTGTCGGGTTGCTTAGGTGGCCGCTACAGGTCTGATCGGCTCGAGCCACGAACGTACCAGTGTTCGAAGGATCTCCACTCCACGAGATGGTATAGGGGTTGCCGCTTTGGTAAAGCGTACTAATCGCGGCTACTGTCCATCCCCCCAAAATCTGGTTTTCTATACCATTGTGAAACGGATGATCTCTGCCCTGTCCCCAAGGAAGATCAACCACGAAGTCCACCTTGTCCTGGTTTGGGGAATAGCCGTTCGGTCCACGCCACATCTCCGGGTGATATGGATCCACGATAAGCGCGCCAGTGAGGCCGACGTTCTTAGCGTACACGTGCGACCACTGGAAAGTGTAATGGGCTGATCTCTTCCGGAGCACGACTTCCAGCGAGTCGTATCTCCCGTGACCAAGATGAGTGTACCAGGAGATTAATGACCCCATATTAAGGTAGGGCCGCGGCGCCACCGGACCAACACTGAGAGTCGGCTGATTAAGGTTCTGGCAGCACGATTCTAGATGTTTACTGTTCTGATCTTGAGCGTTTACTTCCGCGACTACTCCCCAGACCAATTCCTGCTCAAAGCCTAGCGTCAGATCATGGCTGTAGGACTCCGGCGCGTGAGGATCTCGGTACAGGGCCGTAGGCGGTGGCACCGCAATACCTGGCGTCAACCAGGGGCTGCGCAAAGTAAAACCAGGAGCTGCCGCTGCATTCGTAACGCGAACAATGCCGCCGTACGGAACGGAGAAGTCGGAGATATCTCCCATCCATTGGCCGTCCTCCACCAAATAGAAGAGGCCGTATCCGCCTCGCACCACGGTCTTATTGCTGTTGCGGAAAGGCCGCCATGCAAATCCTATACGCGGCGAGAAATCCCTGTGATGGCCGAATGCCAGGGTGTGTATCGGCAGGTTGGTTGCTGACGCCGAGACCAAAAGCGGTGCCCACGCATTCAGCGTTAAGGGTTGAGTATACTGCGTATTAATGCTGTTTCCTGCAACGGCGATCTTACCCAGTTGAGGGTAGAAGCTGCTGAACAAATCGTGCGCCTCCGAAGGCTGGCCATGTAATTCATACCGCAACCCCAGATTTAGCGTCAGCGAAGATGTGGCTTTCCAATCATCCTGCAAATAAGCGCTATAATCGCCATATTTCTCGAGCCGTGGAATCCAATGTAGCTTGTTTTGCGCCACGAAGGGGAGACCAAGTAGAAAATCCGCAACGCCGTTCCCGCTGTAGGCGCCGTTGTTGACCATGACCTCTGGAGAGCCGCCGTCTACTGGATGGGCCGTGGTTTGAGTACGACCAAGGAACCCGGTCTTGAGAGTGTGCTTGCCATGGCTGATTGTGATATTTCCCAGTAGCTCATAGGAATTTTGAGCGAGCTTGACCGGGAATCCCCATTCTGCAAAATCATAGAATGGCGAGATGATCGTAATGGGAACGCGGTTAGCCGGTGCCTGCGTCTCTCCGATAGCCAAGATGTTATTGCTGGGGTCCGCATAGTTCGCCAGGGGCACATCCGTTTGCAGTAGCCCCTCCCCATGGTAACCAAAGCGCAAGTCGCTAATGATTGTCGGAGTCCAAGTTCGATCCCACCCTACTCCGCCGTTAAAGAACTTGAAATCGTCCTGTAGCGTTACGCTGGTGGCGTCTAATGGAGGATCTATGCCATTTCGCCAGTTCCCACTTCCGCGGAGAAAGAAGCGGTCTTTCTCCGATGCCTGGTAATCCGCGCGGCCAATATATTGGTTGTTGTTTTGGGTAGTAGGCAGTGCGCGAATATAATTCGACTGCAGGTTCGAGTTGACGTTTGGCAGCGGCATGTATGCATTCATCAACGCCACCGCGATCGGATTCAAACGGTTCGCTGGAATAATATTGTTGGGGAAGGGCTGTCCTGTTTGGGGATCGTTAATGGGGGTGGTAAATTGCCCGAGATCCCCAGTGCGCATCGGGGTCGTAAAGACCGAACCAAGAATCTGGGTACTGGAACTCTGGCGTTGCCCCTCCCAGTTGAAGAACAAGAATAATTTGTTCTTGATGATGGGGCCACCGAAGTTAGCTCCGTACTGATTGCGCTTTAGGGAATCTTGTTTGTGGGTGGTGTAGTTACCGGCGTTAAAACGGTAGTTGCGCACATATTCCCAAAGAGCGCCGTGGAACCTATTCGTGCCGCTCTTTGTTTCCACGTCCACTAAGGCGCCGTACCGCCCGGCCTCCGCCGCAAATTGACTTCGGTCGACCCGCATCTCGCCGATCGAATCCATCGAGGGATTCATAGCGGGTCCCTTTACGCGATTTAGGGTGTTGTCGACGCCATCATAGTCATAGCCGGTTTTCGCCGCTGGCGTACCGCCGACGGTGATTTGGGTCGAGGTGGTAGTTATGAAATTCCCGCCTCCCCAGCTCCCCGTCTGTCGCACGCCTGGCACTATGGCAGCCAGCTTACTGAACTCACGACCGCTGACAGGAAGTTCGGCAACCTCCCTATTTGATATTACCGTCCCGATCGTCGCAGAATCGGTATCTATCCTGGGAGCCTCACCACTCACCTCCACGGTGGTTTCCGTTCGCCCAACTACCATGGAAACATTGACGCGCCTTTTTTCCTGAATTTGTACCGTGATATCGGTGGCAACGAATGTCTGAAATCCGGGCACTTTTACGGTGAGCCTGTACGTTCCGCTGTCCAGATAGGGGAAAGCAAAGTCCCCAGAAGAGGTTGTCTTGGTCGATTGAGAGACCTGAGTTTTCTGATTCTGCAGCACCACGTCCGAACCGGACAAAACTCCCCCAACCTGATCGGCGACGGTACCCAGAATTTGCGCCTGCGGCACCTGTCCACAGCAAAAGGCTGCCCCGAATAGGAGTCCAAGAACTCCAACCAACACTGAGATGTATCGTCTGACCATCGCGTCCTCCTGCATCGAGTTTGGCTAGCCGGTCGTGTATTTGCTTTCCGAATCCGTCGACCCCACGAATCCAACAAAACGATAATCGATTTCCAAACGAGCCGAACTTATACTGAGAACGCGGACATTGTCAAGTGTTTTTTTGCTTTTTTAGAGATCTGCTGGTTTTCGACTGCCACCCAGGCAGGTGCTATCTCTACACTAGAGCCAAATTAATGGATCGATGGTCCCGCGGCAAACTACAGCGACGCCGGTCAGACTGGGGACGGCTCAGCAAACGGAACACGATGTGCTGTGTCAGCATTCCGGCTTCGTCGCGCGGTCAACTGCCGGGCGGAGCAAATTGTATCCAAGACTAAAGGCGCTCTTGCTAGTACCTACCGTTTATTGACTCTATCTCTACTCTTACCCACGGTTTCCCGGACCCAAGCAGAACGAAAGGGCTGCCCTTCCTCGAATCGGGTATAGCGCAAAGACGATATATCAATGCGAGGTTTGTGTCCCGTAATTATGCCTGCCAACCGTGCGACTCATCGACATTCGACGCTCCTGTGGTAACGGGGCTGGCCATTCTGCGGCGAAGGAAGCAAGCTATGACCAGGACTTGTTTCATAGTGCGACAAGGTTGAGGATGCGATCGCTCGCAAGCGTTGTCCACAACAGCGAAGGTTTATCTCCTCTGGTATCGTCTGTAATCTCTCGATCCATTGTTGAAGCAAGATCTCAGGGCACTCTGCTCTTTGTGAAGCGAATTGGGCACGCATCTTTGCGACACAACCGACAATCGATTATATGGGCGCGTCAGCCTCCTAAATTCTCAGGTTATCGGCCCGACCGCGTTTTCTATGATTAGTTGTCTCCGCTTTGCCAGTTACCAGAAACGCATCAGGGAGGCGCGCTTTGGCAACTTGTGTCTGAGAATAGCCTGAGAGTCTGCGTTTGGTTTATATGAAACCTCCTGGGCCCTGGGCCGGTCTTGCGCGATTGCTGCCGGCGAGACGACTAATTTCTTTCGTGGAGCAAGGCCTCAAAGACGCACGGCAGCGATTTTCTGAACTGGCTTTCCATCTCTAAGGCCCCCGCGAATCTGCTTGACAAACTTGAGTCCGAATGTGATAAACGTGATCGATTATCGCTTACGTTCCCTGACACATACTCTGTTCCGCTCGCGTGATCGTCAGCGTCGATAGAATCTTTCGGGACGGGCTTTTGGGATCGGTGGCTCGCTGTGAACACTGACGACAGTCTGGTCGCTTGAGGAAAGCATCGCGGGAACCCTTGTGACAATCGTTCCCGCCCGGCGGAACAGGGTGGTGAATCACCCACACTGCGCGCTTCGAGAGGCTGGTCTCAACCATTGCGACCTCACCCTAGGCCGGAAGGACAGCCCGGCGAATTCCGAGTCGACTCGATTTCATTAATCTCACATTGGGTGGCCAAAGATGCGCGTACTTCGAAACATCCTCGTGCCGATGAGTGATGGCGTCCGTATTGCGGTCGATGTGTACCTGTCCGATGCCGAAGCGCGTTATCCGGCAGTTTTCTATTTCATGCCCTATCGCAAGGACGACTTTTACCCGCGGATTGGGAATGGTGCGGCCCTGCCGCAACAATATGTTGAGCGCGGCTTCGCGTTCGTGTTGGGGGATGTGTGCGGTACCAATAACTCGGAAGGTGTTGTTGCTGAGATGTGGAACCTCCAGGAACGACAGGACGGGGCAGAGATAGTCGAGTGGATCGCCTCGCAACCATGGTGCAACGGGAATGTGGGCATGACCGGCACGTCCTATGGATTTTGGACTTCCCTCCTCACCGCCGCTCTTCGTCCATCTCACCTGAAGGCGGTTGTTCCGCTGTACGGGTCGGTCAGCTCCTATTACGCTTTTTGCGAGGGTGGTACGCCGATGGCTTTTGGGTACCATGCCGATTACCTCGCCGTCATGATAGCTATGGCAGGCTCTCCGCCCGGGTTTCGTGACCCTGAAGGGCGGTGGGAAAGACTCTGGAGGAGCCGACTGGAGAACTACACGCCTTGGGGTTTGGATTGGCTGACACACCAAGCGGATGATGAATTCTGGGACAATTCGTCGATCCGATGGTTCTATGACCAAATTGACATACCCGTCTTTGTCATTGGCGGTTGGGGCGACCGGTATCCGGGTGACGTAATAGAGTTATTTCAGAATCTCAAAGGTCCTAAAAAGGCGTTGATTGGCCCGTGGCACCACATTCGCCCGGACATGGGAATCCCGGGACCGCGAGTCGACTACGACATCGTTTTTCGATGGTTTGATTACTGGCTAAAGGGTGAGCAGAACGGGATATTGGAGGAGCCAGGCTTCACCGTCTACACGGAGAGGTATACGCCGCCAGCGGAATACCTTGCGGAAATTCCTGGCTACTGGCGAGAGGAAAGATCCTGGCCGTTTCCGGGGGCGATCCAGAGACGGCTGTATTTGAACGACGGGGGTAGTCTCTCGGAGCAGCCGCCAAAGAAAAAGGGTTTGGCCAAGTACCTCTACGACCCCACTGCGGGGGTTTGTTCGGGACTCACGGGCGGCATCTACGGCGCTATTGGTCTGGCGAAAGACCAGCGGCCCGACGAATCGAAAAGCCTGATCTTCACCACTGAGCCGCTGCTCCACAGAGTCGAGATCACCGGTCTGCCTCATGTTCGGCTGCATTTTTCCTCGACCGCGCGGGCAATGGGCGTGATCGCCAAGATTTGTGATGTGACTCCGGATGGCACTGTCTCGCTGGTTACACGAGGACAATTAAACGTTGCGCACCGGGAAGGACTCAACAAGCCTGACTACCTGACGCCGGGATCGATTTACGCTATCGACGTGGAGAAAAGCCACTTCCTACACCTTCGAATCCGACCATCGAATCCGGATCGCAATTACCAGCGGGGAGTTTCAAACGCTGTTTTCTACACCGCAGAACGGCACGAACACAGTTTATTACGGGGAAGCGAAGGCGACCTTTCTTGAGCTGCCGGTAGTACCCCATTCTGACCGGCCCGATCCGCCATCGTTGATGTTCCTGGTCTCGCCGCCACAAGAGCCGCCGATGGAGGCTTCTTTCCAGATTGGGCCACAGCACCAAAGCGGGTGGTGGAAGGCGGTTCGAGAGGCACGGAAGGAATACCAAGGCCTGGATGGTCTCGTCACCTACTGGCAAAAGACCACTTCGAGTGTGCGCCAGGATCAGCCCTCAGAAGCGGTGATCGAAAGTGAGAGCACGTTTGAATTTCGCTACGAGTCCGGAGAGGAGGTAAACTCGCGACGCAATTTCGGATTTGCGACGGGTATCCTCAACGGCCTTCCTGGCGTTGCGTCCGGTACGGCTATTTTCCTCGTCGGGGCGCTCAAGCAATCTGTTGGCTTTGTACAAATCATGTTCTACGGCGCGGCTGGCGCTATCCTCTGCGCGCTTCTAGTGTTAGTTACAGCCACAGTGCGCTTCGACCAGGAGCATTGCTGGGCCCGGAGCGAACCTTCGCCCATTGGCCAACGCGATCGGCCGCGTTGAGGTTTTCCAGTGGATTCGAGACACTGCAAACGGCCGATGCAGCCTGCCTGTCAGTCGGAGATTTGGAAGCTGATGCCGTTTGGACTTACCCGCCGGAGAAGGCGACTCACTCTTGGTCGAACAATGATCGAGAGCCACGCGGACCCATAGCGGCTGCGCTGCTATATTGTTTGAGAACGGAGAGCTCCGACGATAACAGACCACAACCGTGTCCACTTGATTTTCGGAGCCCCAAATATTAAAGTAATCAATCGATCATCGAGCATAGTATATGGTTCTTCCATTCAAACGCGATAATTTACGCAAGCGCCTGTCCCGTTATCTGTTTGGCGCGATTGTAAACGGTGAATTCAAGCCTGGTGACCGCATCGTGGAAGGTTCACTGGCTCGCCAACTCAGTGTGGCCCAGAGTTCCTTGCGTGAGGCGCTCCAGGAGTTGGAACATCAGGGCTTGGTAACGAAACACGATAATCGGGGTACGTTCGTCACTGTTATTGCACAAGAAGAGATCGACCAATTGTACGCGGTGCGGAAGCAATTGGAACCCTTCGCGGCAAGCCTTGCACGAGAGCGCATCACCGCAGAAGACAGCGCGGGACTTTCTAAACTTCTCGAGAAAATGCGACAAGCCAATGACCGCCGGGACTTGGTTGAATTAGCTCATGCTGACATGGAATTTCATGAGATGATCTGGCATCTTTCGGGGAATAGGTGGTTAGAGCGAGCACTTCGGCTAGTCGGACCTCCGCTGTTGGCACTGGACTACGTCGGACTTTACGGAGCACCGACTTACGATTTCGAAAGAGCGTATCGGCAGCACGAGTCTTTGGTGGAAACCCTGAATTCCGGCACCGCGGAACACACCAAGAAAGTATTCGAAGAGACTCTCGATGTTTTTCACCTCCAGGACATTGAAAACCTCTCGGCCTTGAAGTCGACGAAGAGTCCGTCTCGTCGCACTGTGCGCACCAAATCAGCCGCGGCAAAGGGGAACAACGCGCGCGCCTAAGAGGCGAGCGTTCGATGCTGTTCCATATTCTTGGAGCATACCGGTGTTCAAACGACTGGCCTTAGAGAGCAGCTTCCCGAGGTAGAAATGTCTTTGTCACTCGATCTGGAATACGTCCTCCACTTTGCATTTTCTGACGCCGTACTTTTGCTTGTGAAGGCTGACACTCGAATTGAGGTGCTAGACCCAAGTCTCAAGTTTGTCGCCGACGTCAACGCCGACTGCAGACTCTGAGATGTCAATGATTGCATGCTCAGCATGCAACGCCTTGACTTGAAGCTTCTCGATTCCCCTGCCAGTGGGCAACCCTTTCGGACCGCTCATAGCCTGCACGCTTTGCATCCACAACTATTCTTCCGGATTGCAGGATATTATGGTAGTGAGTACGGTCAAGCTAGGTCTAAAATCCCGAGCAAGCGGAACATACCATGAGTCCATCAACAAGTAAGATTCGACCTGGATTTCGGTTGCCCCAGGAAATGCCCCGACGATTGCATAGGCGGCTTATCCCACCGGAAGTGACAAGCACTAGAAAGAGATTCCCTCGCCCTAGATCAGTTTTTTTGAATCGATCACGCTCCGCATTGCTGAACAAACCATACGGTGCTTTTCATAGGGATCGAGTAGAAGAAACTGGCCCCGATGTGCCATCAATCCGCGGAATCTCACCCCCTGTTGCAAGGTCGTCTTGGTTAGCGAAAGAGCTGCTTCTCCAGGTAGAACACCTCAACGACGAGGCCTATATCCAACTCGACGACAACACTAAGTTCAGAGCTCTGATCGCCTGCCACTCTCGACATATCGGACACTATTTTTGGATTGTCCAATACGACAATGACGTGGGCGTATCTAGAAAGTTCTACGAGACGCTCGATCGCCTTTTCGCCACGATTTGTTTCGCGGTAAGGATTTTTTTGATTCCGTGATGAACAAGAAGCTCAGTGTGTTCCAGGCGCGCACATGTAATTCCAATGGCTCCCGCTTCAATTTGCTTCGACGCAAGACAGACAACTTGATGCGACTTGAAGTGTGGTCGAAACTTTGCGGGTCGATCCCGAAGGATTGTGGCGATCCGGGCTATATTGGCTTCCATACTGTCCAAATCCACCAGTAGGGCGGGAGTTTCAAGTTCCCTCGTATTCATCCAACTCACGACGCTGCCTCGCTTTCTCGGGTGCCCTGCTGAGAATCAGGAGTGGGTTGCACATTGAACCGATCCGCAAAAAACCGGAGGAGGATGCTTTAGTGACTAGCACGCGACAGCCCGGGCGAGTTCACCGTGCGAAATGATGGCGCACATCGAACGGATAAGCGTTCCATGCCGCTGGACTCGAGCGTGCCACTCCCCAGCGGCACCAGTTCACTCCGGAAGTCGCCCCGGCAATTCTGTCCTTCTAGCCCTATGCCTTGTGCCCAATTTGGAGGAGCATCTTCAGCGTGGATCCGGGAGTGACGGACATTCGTTCAAAGGCCTCCTGGCCTCGCTCAAGCGGCAGGGATGCCGTCCACGGGCTCAAATCGAGATCGCCGTTCGTCAAGACCTCCAGTGACTGCTCGAAGTCACGAGGCGTGTACGCAAACGACGTGGACACACGGTGCTCTTTCCGAATGCTGGTAACGAAATCTATTTCGCTTCTCTGTTCAGCCATCCCCAGAAAGATTGCCTGTCCCCCTGGTGAACAAATGTCGAGCGCCAACCGCCGGGCTGCGCCGGTGCCGCTGGCATCAATTACCAAATCAAAGCCGCCGGCTGCAGCTTGGCGCGCCCGATCGATGCCCGAAGATGTGCTGACATTCTCGGTCCAGCGAGCTCCCAACTGGGATACCAAGGCAAGTCTCTCATCGTTCACGTCGGCCATAAGAATGCTGCGGAAGCCTAGAATCTTTCCAAGCAACAGCGCCAGGGTACCCATGGTGCCGGCCCCGATTATCGCCAATGTAGCGAGCCCAGCCGTCCCCGCAAGTCTGTAGACGTGGACGATGTTTGCCAAGGGTTCCACTATCACGGCGCGAGCGGTCGGCATCTCTTCTGGTACGACAAAAAGCTGCCGCTCGGGAACGGCTACGAATTCCGCATACGCTCCCTGTACCCGATCCATTCCCAATAGCGCCCAACGCACGCACAGATTCTGACGCCCCTCGAGACAGCGTGGGCACACGTAGCATGAGATCAACGGGTTTACCACCACCCGCCGTCCGTCTTCGAGGCGTCCAACAAGTTCGTGGCCCAATACCAGAGGTGGTTGGCGGCGATTGCTATGCCCAAGGAAGCCCGAAATGTCGGAGCCGCAGATCCCTGCTGTTTCTACCGACACCAGGACTTCTCCCGGGCTTGGTACAGGGCACGGCAGTTCTTGTACTTCTACCTTCTTCTGGGCTGAGTAAACCAAAGCGCGCATAAGCATCCTTAAAGAGTCAGGCTTAGGCCGCCGTCTACAACCAAGTCGGCGCCCGTTAAGTATCCACACTCCCGCGAGGCAAGGAACACGGCTACGGCCGCAACGTCGGCGACAGTCCCCGCTCGCCCCAGGGGGATTCGGCCAGAATCAACGTAGAAGGTTCGAAATTTTTCTGTAGTGGTTTCATCGACCCCGTCTGCGATCGAAAGCTGCGTGTTGCCGATGAATCCCGGAGAGATCGAATTCACCATGATATTGAAACTTGCTAGTTCAATGGCTAGACTTCGCGTGAGCTGGCTGACGCCACCCTTTGAGGACGCATAGGCGATAGACCCCGGTTCCGAGATCTTTCCCTGTATCGAGCTGATATTTACGATGCTCCCGCCTCCTCCCTTGCGCATCTGGGGCGCGGCCGCCTGGGCCATAAGGAATTGTCCTGTCAGGTTCGCATTGAGCACACTTTCCCATTGCTCGTAGCTCAGTTCCATCACACTCTTGGCGATCGAGATTGCCGCATTGTTAATCAGGATGTCCAGGCCGCCAAAATGTGCAGACGTGTGCTCCACAGACCTACGCGCGTCTTCCGGTCTGCCAACATCGGCGAAGGAACTGATCGCACTTCCGCCCGCCAACCTGATTTCCGCCAGCGCAGCGGCCAGCGTTTCCTGGCATCGGTCAACGAGGGCTACATTGGCGCCTTCGCGACAAAATAGCGCAGCCGTCGCCTTCCCAATGCCATGGGCAGCGCCGGTCACCAATGCCGTCTTGCCCTGCAATCTCATACTTGCGTCCTTAAAGCAGATGCGGAAAGCCCGTCAACAACTCGGCACCAGTCTCGGTAACGTGCACAACATATTCCAGTCGCATCCCCCATTGCCCGGGGAAGTACACCCCCGGCTCGAGCGCTATCACCATGTTTGCCTGAATAGGTGTTCGATTGTACGGCACCACCCGCGGCTCCTCATGATAGGCGACACCGAGTCCGTGGCCGCCATGGTGCGGGAACACACCGCCGAGCGGGGCGAGGCTCTTTCGCAGACCGGAATCTAGTTCGCACGCGAGTACGCCGGGTCGGGTGCCAGCGATCACCTCGGCCAAGGCGCACGAGACATCTGTAAATACTTTCTTCTGTTGCGCTGTTGGATCCCCTGCAACCAATGTGTTGCAGGAATCACCCCAATAGCCTTTGGACCGGGGCGCCAAGTCTACAATCACACACTCACCCGCTCCAATCACGCGTGACGAGGGCGAACCACCCGCTTGCGCAGTTCGCGGACCAGAGACCAGATCAGCAAGGAGAGGCAAACGCTCTCCGGCGATCGTCTCCATTCGAAAACGTACTTCCTCAAACAGCTCAATCTCCCGAATACCGGGACGCAACGTCTCTTTTGCCGCTTTCTGACCTATGTCGCACAATGCCACGGCGTGGCGGATGCTCTCGATCTCTGCTTCATCCTTTATCATGCGGATTTCAGAAAGGAGAGCCGTAACGTCGCGGACCTTTAGTCCGGGGCAAGCAAACCGCAACCGATCTAACAGCGCAACCGGAAGCTGGTTGGCTTCAATGCCTAACTGCCCGCTTCCCACACGGCCCATGCGCGCCACGATTCTGGCGGCAAGATCTTCCATAGCACCCAGAGGGCGCTCCACCGTGTAGCTGATGAAGGCCTCGCGCTCCACGCCCGGGACTTCCTCCGCACATTCCATATCCGCCAGGAAGAAGACTGGCAGTCCGCCGCAAGTCCAAAGCAACGCACCCGACAACGGCGTGAACGGAGAGGGACCCGTTTCGATGGGGGAGGAATAACTACAAAAATAACGCAGACTTTCGGCGGAGCATAGGAGGACGTTGTCCACTTCCTCTCTCAAAAGACTGCCCTTCAGTTTCGAGAGCCTGTCGGACAAGCTTCCTCCCGCTCTTCTGCCACCCGCAGACGCATCCTGTCCACTGTCGCACCGCTGCTTCACATGGCGTGAACACATATAGGCCGCTTCCACGTCTGCTATCTTCATCGTCCGTACTCCATCGGCCCTTCTCCCCGAGAATATCCTCGGTCCCCGTCTTCCACCGGCCCGACCAAACTGTTACGCGCGCTCCCCGCCTTCGGACAAAGTACGCCATCGCAAATCCAAAACCGCGCGGGTCTCTCTAAATTAAGGGCAGCACTCTTGAGATCGCGTGTGATCGGATTTCCTTAGCTTATAATCTATAAACGAGAATCGATCACAGTCAAGTTTTAGAAGGATTCGGAGCCTGAGTTCTCAAGTGAAAGCATGTTTCTCTGAATTTAAACGGATCGCAACTTGAAGCGGAGATCGCCCAGAATGCGCTGGTATTTGTTGGGATGCCTTGCATCTTTGCTGGTTGCGAGGGTTTCGGAGGAGAACCGGACACCCGGGAGCGGCCGGCCGAGTTTGGCTCGATTAACCATCTTCGTCTCCGCCATAGCGAGACCGAGCTCGGCAATAACGATCTCCTTGCAGTCTCGGGCGGCTGGAATCCCGCATTCGATCAACAACGGGGCGGAAATGTGGACGCCTCTTCCACTCCCGCGCCATGCGGGGGTAGTGTGGTGGGAGTTCTATGGTGATCTCAGCGGGCACCAGAAGGCGAACTCGTTGGCGAGAGATGTGCCGGTCGCCCGTAGATTCGAGTTGTCGACGGACTAGCCGGCGTCTCGTCCTGTGTGGCTGACGTGGGCCGCGCACATGCCCCCGCTTGACAGCCAAACACCTCTGACTATATTGGGTACGATTCGGCAGACTCATCGTGACTGAAAACTGGCTTACCTACGTGAACGGAGAAATGGTCCCAATGCAAGAGGCCAATATCTCCGTGTTCGACAGAGGCTTCCAGTATGGCGACGCTGTCTTCGAAGGCATGCGCGCTTATGCTGGCCGAATCTTCAAGCTCCGTGAACACGTGGACCGTCTTTTCCGCTCGGCAGAGTTCGTGAACATAAGAGTTCCCCTGACTAAAGACCAGTTTTGCAATGCAGTTAAGCGCGTAGTCCGGGAGAACAAGTTTCTAGACGCGCACATCAAACCGCAGGTCACGCGGGGGATTGCGTGGAAACTGGGGCTCGATCCGTGCAACACCACAGGGGCGAATGTCATAATCCCGGCGCGGCCGATTGACAAGTCAATGTTCGACACCGCCGCCGGTTTCAAGCTGGCCTCGGTCAGCATCCGCAAGGTCCCGGCAATGTGCATTGATCCGCGCGTGAAGTCCTGCAATTATCTGGTGAATATCCTCGCACGCGCTGAGGCTGTGGCCTCGGGCGGGGATGAGGCAATCATGCTGGACATCGACGGGTACGTTTCGGAGTGTGCGGGAAGCAATATCTTTCTAGTCAAGGATCGTTCTCTGTATACACCTCCACTGCAGAGTGCACTTGCCGGGATCACGCGTGAGACAGTGTTAGAGCTGGCGTCGATCTCGAAGATCCCAGTCCATGAAACTAGACTTACTACCTACGACGTATACACGGCAGAGGAGGTCTTTATTACCGGGTCGGGCGCAGGAATCGTTCCGGTCACCGAGGTGGACCGTCGCCCCGTTTCGGGGTGCCAGCCGGGCGAAATCACGATGTGGATGGAGCGCCTCTACGAAGAGCGGGCTGCCGATGGCGAGTCCGCGTATGAGTAACCCCTCGCGCTGACTCCTCCTTGCAAATCCTTGTATGACGCTTTCTTGGGTCAGCCTTTAAATGCCGCCTGCCCAAGGATTTTTTCTTCACGCCGCGAATTCCGCCGTCAACCAATCTGACCTGGGCTCGGGGAGCACCCGTGCTGCAGAGTCCCGAATGACTTCTTAACCCACCCTTACGATTCGGCTTGACAAAAACTGCCCCGGATGTAATAAAGTTTAAACGATTATCGTTTATTGTTAATTGCATCTTTCACTCTTCGCCTAAGGTCGTCAGTGAATTCTCGCTGATGGTCTCTTAGGTCGCATCTGGGAAAGGACATACGGGCTATGGATTTCTGGCGAGACACGAACTGGTTTGCGATTCAGGCAAAACCCAGTCGAGAGGAAATCGCGGCTAGTTATGTTTCGATGCTCGGTGTAGAGGTTTTTCTGCCTAAGATCAAGCAGTTCCCCGTGCGCCAGGGGAACCATGAAGCTGCGCTCAAGCCGCTGTTCCCAAATTACCTATTCGCACGCTTTTGCCCAGCCGACTACCTTCATCTCGTGCGGTATGCACGTGGTGTGCGCTGCGTCGTAAGCGCAGGCGATTTACCTCTACCAATGGACGAAAGAGACATCGACTTGATTCGGGACCGAATAACTGCCGATGGAACTCTCGAAATGAATCTGGAACAAGTCCGGCCTGGCCAGAAGGTGGCGGTCCAAGCGGGTCCGTTCAAAGGAATACGTGGCATCTTCGAGCGAAAGATCAACGACCGTGAAAAGGTGTCGTTGCTGCTCGATTCCGTTCATCACCACGCACATGTGTTAATCGAGCAACGCTATGTGCAATGAGGCGCGTCGGTTGTTTAAAGTATCGCACCTGTTCGACATTTGTCTTCCCTGGGTCAGATTTGAGATGGCGGTAGCTTGTCCTCGGAGGTACAGACGATGAAGATCACCGACGTGGAAGCGATCTATGTGCGTTCAACCCATGTGAAGCAGCAGTGCGACAGTGGCCAGGATGCGCTGGTGGTGCGGGTGCATACCGACGAAGGGATCACGGGAATCGGGGAAGTGGATTCGGCGCCGCTGGCGGCGCGAGGCATGATCTTAGGGCCTTACTCGCACTCGATTTCTTCTGGCTTAAAGCATCTGCTGATCGGGGAAGATCCGTTCGAAACTGAGTATCTGTGGGACAAGATGTACTGCCACAATATTTATGCGGGGCGTTCGGGAATCGCCATTCATGCCATGAGCGGCATCGACATCGCCTTGTGGGACATCAAGGGCAAGAAGCTGGGGATGCCGATCTGGAAACTGCTGGGAGGGGGATTCCGGAAAAGCATATCTTGCTATGCCAGCCTACTGTTTGAGCCCACGCCGGAGCAAACGGGGGAGGCAGCGCGCCACATGCGGGACGAGGGATTCAGCGCGGTTAAATTCGGTTGGGGCCCCATCGGCCAGGACGCGGCAACGGATATCCAGTTGGTGGCCAAGGCCCGGAGCGGTCTGGGGGACAAAGTGGATCTGATGGTAGATGCCGGCTTGGCGTGGGATGCGAAGACTGCCATCCAGCGAGCCCATGCGTTTTCCGATTATGATCTTTTCTGGCTGGAAGAACCACTTTCGCCGGACGACTACGCCGGCTACCGGAAGTTGACGGCCGCGACCGCGACTCGTATCGCGGCAGGGGAGCAGGAAAGCGGGCGGCACTCCTTCCGGCGGCTGATTGTGGAAGGGGATGTGGATGTGGTGCAACTGGACTTGACGCGCTGCGGGGGTTTCACGGAGGGGATGAAAATCGCGTCGCTAGCAGCCGATCACGGCAAGCCGGTGGCCAATCACGGTTTTACAACCTACATTAATGTGGCGGCGGCGCTGCATCTGCTGAACGCGATTCCTAATGCCCTGATCGCGGAATACGTGGTGCAGGATCATGAGGGGACGGCTCTGCGGGAGTGCCTCACCCGGCAGAAGATTCGAGCCCAGGACGGACGGTTGGCAATTCCCCAGGAGCCGGGTTTAGGGATGGATCTGAGCGAGACCGACTTGGAACGTCTGCGGGTCGCATAGGGCGGAGGAGGACTCCGCTAAAAGCCGAAAATGTCGGCCACATCTTCCACCCGAGCATATAAAGGAAGTCATTCGAGTGAATTTCAATCGACTAGGCAGCGCGCCGAAGACGCCGAAATGAGATGCATTTGGCACTTCCTTGTTAATTCGCGGTACTCGAGACGGTCACATGACTGAAGGAATCTTACTGGCGTTGGCAGCTGCCTTGATCTACGGCGTTCTGGGAATCTCACTCGAAGTGGTCGGGAAACGTCGTTATCCTATTTGGGTTTTCAATTTTTACAAAATGCTGACTGGCTTCCTCCTGGGTCTCGCTGTGGCACTGGCGTTACGGCTGCCGTTATATGTGCCAAGACTGATGTTGCTTGGCCTAATTGGTGCGGCAACCTTCCCGCTGACGGCCGCAGCATACCTGACGGCAGCTCGTGAACGAAACATTGCGGCCAACTGGACCATCCTGAATCTCTCCGTAGTGTTGCCGATCTTGTTCTCTGTGTGGTGGTTTGGAGACAAGTTCAGTTGGTGGAAGGGCATCGGTGTCGCTTTCACTCTGGTAGCCATTGTTTTGATCGGGGACGGGTTCCGGGGGGTGTCGATCCGTTCGCTAAAGGGAAGTTGGCTGGGGTGGATCGGCCTCGCGTTCCTGCTGAATGGTTGGCTAGTGGTTATGTTCCGCTTTGTCCCTCCATCACTTGGTCCGGTCTTTACGCTGTATTTCTACGGCTTCAGCGTGCTACTAGTGATCCCGATCCTGTGGTGGACGGGAAATTCATGGCGACCCTCGCGCGCTGTGTTGGGGTTAGCTGCCGTCTCGGCCGTCGCGCACTGGTCCGGAATCATCCTTACCATCGTGGCCCTGGCCACGGTCGCCAGGGTCAGCCACCAGGCAGGATTGATTGTTTATCCAATAACGAACGGCTTCGTGATCCCCGCCGGAGTCATTCTTGGAATCGTCATCCTGAAACAGAAGATCAGCTTGCTCACGGGCGCGGGCGTCGTCTGTGGAATGATCGCACTCGCGATTTTGTCACTCTCCTGAGTCAATCTAGTCTTCGAGGAGGTGAGGCAAGGCGCCATGAAACTCGACTCGCAAGAGCAGCTGCAATGGTGCCGAAGACGCTCTGCTTCCTTTTCATCGGCCGTCGTTTTCTGCGAGACGAAAATAGTTGACATAAGAACAGATGGCTCGCTTCAGCGGCCGTACGGTTCTGGCTCTATGGGTACGCGAGCCGACAACAAGGATTCATTTTGTCCAGAAAGGACTTAAAGTGAAATCTGTGAACCTCCACCATGAGCTCTGACGCTGAAAGCGCAGGCCTATTGCAGTCATACTATAGTCAACGTCCGCTCATCCATCTTTTGCGCGGTGAGCCAACAGAGTTCTTGACGGCCTACTACAACAGACTTTGGTGGTCGACCATAACTTCTTTCTCGAGGCCGTGTGCTAACTTTCCTAAACGGGGTAAGAAAATGCGCAAATCAATAGCGGGACTTACATCCCTTTTTTTTCTTCTAGCCATCTCCGCGACGATGAGGGCCGCTCCTCTCAAGGTCGGAGATAAAGCACCCAATTTTGCCTTGCCTAACCAGAATGGTGACACCATCAAGTTGAGTGACTTTCTGGGCAAGAGAACTGTTGTGCTGTTCTTTTTCGCGGCGAGCTGTTCCGATGATTCAACGAGTGTGATCAAACCTTACCAGGAGCGCTTCGCGCAGTTCAAGCAAGCAAATGTAGAAGTTGTAGGCATTACGGTCGAGAATGTGTATGCCGTCGAAGCCTTCGCCACGGAACTGCAAACGCCTTTCCCTCTCTTGAGCGATTATGGAATTCACTTTGATAAGGAGGTTTCGCGTGCGTACGGTGCTATTGAGGGTGATGCCAGGTTTGCGAGCAGATTTACGATTGTAATCGACAAGAATGGGATCATCCGGCATGTGGAAAAAGATGCTGACCCAGATCAGATTCTCAAGATTTCCCGCGGATTGTAGGTTCCGTGCAAGGGGAATCTGCGGGCGAGAGGTCCATGCCGACGCGACTAGGCATCCACCTGAGGGGCAGCTGGCTTCGTCTGTGGGTTGGGCACAATGAAATCATTTCAGGGTTGTTGGCAAACCAAACAAAGTACCTCCCCCCCTTTTTTTCACCGCATAAAGTATTAGTAAAAAGATTACAGAACGACGACGCTAACACGTGATCACTCTTGATGCTTGACGTTAGATATGGGAGCTGTGAGACGGTCTTGGTTAGGTACCTTCTCCCGCAGACAAAACTCCGGTAAGACTCTTCCCAACCTTCTTCACAAAGGATAGCGATCTGTATATGCTCGATCCACTCGTTCGAATTGTTGGCCCCGAAAGGGTATTGACAAGACCAATTGAGCTCGTTGCCTTTGCTTCTGATGCGAGTTTTTATCGGTTGATACCGAAAGCGGTGGTCCTTCCTCGTAGTATCGAAGAGATCCAAGCGTTATTTCGTTTCAGTCACCAGCAACGGCTCCCACTGGTGTTCCGGGCGGCTGGAACCAGTCTCTCCGGCCAGGCGATAACTGATGGAATCCTTGTGGACGTTGCCCGATATTGGCGCGGAGCTACGGTCGAGGCGGGGGGAAAGAAGCTTCGGGTACAGCCCGGGGTGATCGGCTCACGTGCGAACCTCCTTCTAAAGCCGTACGGCGCAAAGATCGGTCCAGATCCGGCCTCAATCGATGCTTGCATGATAGGCGGCATTCTGGCTAACAATTCCAGTGGGATGTGCTGCGGCGTCTCCCAGAATGCTTATCACACACTTGAGTCGCTGAAGTTCGTCTTGCCCTCAGGTACAGTGATCGACACGGCCGATGCGATATCAGCCGACCTGTTCTGGAAGTACGAATCGAGGCTGGCAGAAGGCTTATTGCAGTTAAGGAATGAGATCCACGAGAATACAGCTCTTTCTGAGCGCATCCGTCGCAAGTACAGGATGAAGAACACGACGGGATACTCGCTCAATGCATTCATCGATTTTGAGCATCCTCTCGAGATCTTCCGACAGTTGCTGATCGGTTCTGAGGGCACTCTCGCGTTCATAGCGGAGGCCGTGCTCAATACAGTTCCGCACCTACCGGTCAAATACACTGGACTGTTGCTTTTCTCTGATTTGTACGAAGCGTGCGCGGCGATTGTTCCACTTCGCGATGCAGGTGCGGAAGCGCTGGAACTGATGGACGCTTTCTCCTTGCGATCTGTAGCGAATCATGAGGGGGCTCCACCTTTATTGAAAGGGCTTCCTGATACTGCCGCTGGTTTGCTGGTCGAATTCCAAGCAGCAGAAGAAAGCGAGCGTCCAGCGCTCGAACACCGGGCACGGCACGTCATCACCAAACTAACTCTGCTCCAGTCTCCGGCGTTCACCCATAAGTCAGCGGAACAGGCGCTTCTATGGAAAATCAGAAAAGGTATGTTTCCTTCGGTCGGAGCGACTCGTCGCAGCGGGACATCGGTGATTATCGAAGACGTCGTATTTCCCGTCGAAAATCTCGCTCCCGCGACCGTCGAGCTAAGACAATTGCTGACAAGGCATGGATATGAGAGCGCCATCATATTCGGTCACGCGAAGGACGGCAACCTCCACTTTGTTATTGCGCAGTCGTTTAATGACCAGGCGACAACAGAGCAGTATGCGCGGCTCATGGATGACGTGGTCCGCTTGGTTCTGGGCCGATACGACGGCGCACTGAAGGGTGAACATGGGACGGGTCGTAACATGGCGCCTTTTGTGGAGGCGGAGTGGGGCCATCAAGCCTACGAGATCATGAGAAAGATAAAGGTGCTTGCCGATCCTGAGAATCTGCTCAATCCAGGTGTGATCCTCAACTCCAGTCCCAAGGCCCACGTCGAGAACGTTAAGACGTTGCCCACGGTAGAAGAGGAGGTGGATAAGTGTATCGAGTGCGGGTACTGCGAAAGCCGATGCCCCAGCCGAGACCTGACGCTGACTCCACGCCAGCGCATCGTTGTTCGACGAGAGATGGAGCGCCTGAGAAGCGACGTTAAAGCAGACGGGAACATGGCAGGCGCCCTCGACGCGGATTTTCCCTATATGGCTCTCGACACCTGTGCGGTAGATGGGCTCTGCGCCGTGGCGTGTCCGGTGGGGATCGACACCGGCTCTTTGACAAAAAGGCTTCGTCAGGCGCGCCACTCGCCGGCAGCACACAAGTGTGCGAGTTTGATTGCAAGCAACCTGGGGTTGGCGGAACGGGGGATGCGGTTTGCTTTACGGGCTGGACATTTCGCGCAGAAGTCCTTAGGCAAGACCTTTGTAAATCGCGTTACAATATGGGCTCACCGATTGAGCGGCAGATCCTTGCCGATATGGACTGGGGACGTGCCAAGGGCCGCATCCGGTCGGTTCCCGCAGGGCTTTCGTGCCGGAGCGCACGCAGTCTATTTTCCGAGCTGCATCTCGCGGACAATGGGCTGCTTGCCAGGAGAAGCCACAAGGCTGTCAAGCACAGAGGCGGCACTCGAGGTTGCTCGTCGCGCGGGGATGTCGATCTTTGTTCCTGAGGACGTCGCCGGTACTTGCTGCGGCGTCCCGTTTTCGTCAAAAGGATACGCCGGAGCGCACGAGGTTGCGGTCAATCTCGCCGTGGCGCGATTCTGGAAATGGTCAGAGGAAGGCCGCTTGCCAATCATTGTCGACACCAGTGCCTGCGCGTACGGATTACTGACCTGCCGAGACCATCTAAACGCGGACAATAAGTCCAAGTACGATAGGCTACGCATACTTGATTCGGTTCCATTCATGTACGAAGAGGTTCTTCCGCGCCTCACGTTTGAGTCTCAGGCGCGCTCGGTTGTGCTACATCCCGTCTGCTCCCTGGTGAAGATGAATCTCGTCGAGAAGTTCGAGAAAGTTGCGCAGGCGTGCAGCCGCGAGGTATTCATACCACCGAATTCCGGTTGCTGTGGCTTTGCAGGCGATCGAGGATTCATGTTCCCTGAGTTGACCGAGTCGGCGACACGTCACGAAGCCGCTGAAGCCAAGGCTGTCAAAGGCGACGGATATTATTCAACCGCCCGAACCTGCGAGGTGGCCATGACTCGCAGCACGGGTCAAATATATCGTTCGTATCTTCACCTGCTGGAAGAAACCACACGAGGACAACCAAGGTCCGGCTTGATCAAGCACGACGTTGCCTCTTGAAATTCCTGTCGGATTCGGGCTGGTTATACTTTCGAGTTTAGCTCTCTTTCTGCGGGGTGTTACAAGGCTTCAACCTTCAGAAGAGGAATCACGGAAAGACTCGATCCTTGGACGTCCCCACGAATTCGATGAAAAGTCGAGGCCTTTTAAGTTCCTGCTGAAAGACGTCCTCCGTTCTCAGGTTGCCAAAGAAGCATCTAGTTTTCTGGGCCAGTTCACTCCTACCCACAAGATGGCCGATGCAAGTGTCGTACCTAGTCCAATCATCAAGACCGAATCCCAGTCTTTCGAACGCTGAATGGCGGCGCCTATTGCGATGGGTGAAACAAACGCCCCGAAATTGGATGCACAGTTCATGAGTCCCGAAAAGGTCCCGGCTGACTTGCCACCCAGGTCGGCAGCAGCAGTCCAGACGGCCGCTAAAAGTAGGTCGCCTACCCCTGCGGCAGTGGCAAACAGCCAGGGTGCAGCTTTGTCAGAACTGATAATACCGAGGTAATAAAGAAGAGCGGCAAGAAGCATCGAGAAACATCCCACTATTCCGCGCCCGAGCGCCGGGCTTGTCTTTCTTCCCAGCGCGTCGCAAATCACTCCGCCCGCCCAACTCGAACCGATCCCGAAGAGAAACGGGAGCGAGGCGTACCTCCCAGCCTCACTCAGGGTGAATCCTCGACGCTCGATCAAGTAGGTTGGGAACCATGTGGCATAGAACTGCCACATAACCGTGTAGCCGAAGGCGACCAGGAGCAAGGCCACCATCTGAAATGACCAAAGGTGTACTCCCGTCTGGGTGAATCGTCTGGAATTCGGGTTGGTCGGTAACTGGGGAGGAACTACACGAAACCATATAAGAGATGCCATCACGCCTGCGGCGGCAAAGACAATAAATGTGGATCGCCAGCCGTAACGCAGCAGAAGGAATGCTGCCGCGGCTGGGGCAAACGCGCCTCCAAGTCGTCCTCCACCAAGAAAGACACCAAATGCAGTCGCCCTTGCGTTGTCCGGAATCCAACGCGCAAAAGCGGAGGTAATAGCCGGCGCCAGAGCCGCCTCCAAACCGCCAAAGGCGAATCGAATTAGTACGATAATTCGATAGCTAACAGCGGCCCCTGTTAAAGCCGTAAAGCCAGACCATGCAAGGATCGCGAATCCGACGATTCTCCGAGGACTCCAACGATCCGCAGCTGCTCCCCAGGGTAGTTGCATTAGCGCGTAAGACAGAGAGAAGCTGCTGAATATCACACCGAGTTGGATTGGCGTAAGATTGAACTCTCTACGAATGCTGGGGCCCGCTACTGATATGCATATCCGATCGACATAGCTCACCATATTCAGCAGAGTCGCGGCCAATATGACCCTATACGGCGACCAGGCTCGTTGTCTTGAAATCAATGCTTAACATCCTAAGCGAGAGTTTTCGGGTGCCATTGATATTGACTGATGATTGACACAGATAATCCACCGAGGTCACGCGGAGTTGAAATACGCAACGTGGCCCTCAGACTTCTTGCAACAGCGGTCTAGAATTTGCTTTTCTAGAACTGAACTCTCAAGACCTAACGGACTAATTCGCTATCAATTTTCAGAGTCTGGGGATTCTTGGTGCCCGGTTTCGATTGTGCTAATCGGCAACGACTTGCCCTCCCGCAGCCCTGAGACCGCGCGAATCGACCGACTGAATAATTTAGGTCGACTCCATCGCCAGCGCCCAAATCCGAGCGCTCTTACCCAATTCCACCCATCGCCACTCGCCAGCGTCGCCCGACGCCGTTCAATAATTAGCAAGCGCGATTTGTACTGTCACGTCCCCTGCCATCAGCGATAGAACGTCTGCACATGATCCCCACTTTTTGCAAGCGTGGGATGTGGTTCTTCGGTTCGAAAGGCTTACTTCGATCTGCCAGTGCCTACGATCTTTTCTGGTTGGTATCTCCTGATCGGTAGGACCCGGTTTTTCTCCAAGTGAATTCTCTCTCATTACTCCTGGTACAAAAGACCTTCGGTCACGTCACCCAGCCGCTTTTGTTATCGCGTGCTGGATATTTCTCCGATGCAGCGGCGATAGCGGCTGCCGTGTCCAGGACGGAAAGACGCAGTTGAAATCTTCGAGTCTCACCGGGCTGCAGGAGAGGAAGCTGTTGCCGGCGAAACCAGTCTCGACCTCCCACCAGGCAGTTCCCGGGCTCGATTCCAAGGACATACTCTCCTTTGCCACAGAGTTTCCACTCGAGCAGGCATGGAAGCTGCGCTGGAGAGTACGTCAATTCCACTCCAAAGCTAGGTTCGGCCTCATCTGATATAAGAAGCGCGGAAGTGCGCTCGGGCAGCTGGCTCTCAAACGAATGAAAAAAGACCTGTTCAGCAAAGTCCTGCGTCGGGGGCTCGAGGTAATTCCACTTGGAGAGACCTCGCTTGGCTATCTCGTCCCGTGGAACAACAGTATCAGTCGTTAAATACAACCGGCTTCGTGAATTAACAAGTGGAAACCCGAAGTTCCAGTGATAGAGATGCATATGGATTTCCGGGCGGAATCCTTCATTCGTGACTACGTCATCCAGCTCTACCCAGTTAGCCCCCATCTCGGTTCTCCAGGTTCGGCGCAGGCTTAGATTGGGACCAAATGGGTAAGCTTCTTTAACTACACCGGAAACTCCCATCTGGTATGTAGATGCATTCCAGTTGCTAAAAGTGCTTACTTGAGTAGCGGGGCTATAGGAAATTTCGCCGTGAAGACCATAGGTTTCCCAGCCTTCTTCCGACGCGGGACCTACGTTTCGGATCCCACAGGTGACAAGCATGCCCCCCCCAAAACCGCGCAACCAGCCTGATCCCTTTCGCTCGTAATAGGATGGCGCCACGATCCCTGCGCTGGATTTCCAGCAAAGAGACTTGCCGCAGAATGATGCTTCGGTAAGATCGAGTGCGCGGTCGGCAAGGACAGTGAAGCTAAAACCGGAGCCAGTTTCTAAATGAATCGCTTCAACTCCCTTTGCCTTCCCCTCGACCAGATGGGACCGGTTAATCCCGACAACTTGATCCATCGAACCCACATATTCGAGCAGGGCTACCCGAGAGAGTTTAAAAGGATTAATCATGAGTTCTTTCGCATTTGAATGCACTATCCTCCGCGACGTTGTCTTTAGTTGTTGCGTCAAACCAAGTCCCGTCAAGTATTCGAAATACCGAATCACTCAGGCAGAGACATCGGAGTCGCCCGAGATTTGAGTTCCTATCCTTGTTGCTAGCGAGATTCTTGCTCGGGCTTGAATAAGGCCCTTCACATCCGCACGCATCCTATACAACGCACCTCCGAAATTGCCACTCACGTGGTCATAGCCAGTTGGCATGGCCGGCGTGGGCTGAGACAGTCCGGCAGAAGTGATGTACAGATCACCGAGATCTTGGCCGCCAAACGCCACACACGATGTTTGCTTTGCGGGAATCACGATCTTGCGCTCGACGGCACCGTCCGGGTCATATCGAACCACGCAGCTTCCATACCATTGAGCTGACCACAGGAATCCTTCGGAATCTACCGCAAGACCGTCCGGTATGCCTTCGTCACTTGGCACCTGGACAAGCGCTCTGCGGTCGTGGGCCTCTCCAGAATCCGGATCGTAGTTGTACACATAAATCCTGCGAGCCATCGAATCGGTGACATATAACAATTCGTTGTTCGGAGAAAACCCCAATCCATTCGAAAGATGGAACCCCTCGTCGATGATCTTGATTCGGCCATTCGTCTCGACGCAGATCAACTTACCTAGTGGATAATTGTCGCCTGGATCATAGAATACAGATCCTCCCAGCAGACGGCCATGAACATCAGCCACGCAGTCGTTCATACGGCAAGGCTCACCATCTACTTGGTCCGCGACTAGAGTAGCTTGCTGGCCCTCATTCCACAGCCAGATTCCGACGCTGTTGGTGACCACGAAGCCTCCGGATGCGTTGAGCCGAAATCCTTTTATTTCCAGCCGATTATTTACAACCCGGGACTTGCCAGAGCGTGAATCGTACAGGTAGAAACGATTGCTCAACCCGTCTGTCCAGTAGAGACTGACCGTGCTTTCATCCCATACTGGACACTCACCGCATTGGTCGTTATAGTCTGCCACGACTTCGCACATGGGTTGCATCCTATGCAAACTGTCAATATCTCAGAACGTGTCAGTAATGCGACGCCATCAGTTGATGCCTGCGAACGCTTGCACCTCGCGTCTTACTTTCCAGCGGCTACTTCCTTCATCGCGTTCAATAGCTGCGGTGTATAGGTCTCAACAGCAGCGAATGCATTCTGAATCTGTTCGAATGGCGTCGAGCCAGCGTTATTGCTAAACGGCTTCGTGCCCGCCGTCCAGTCTTTTTGAATATCCAAGACTCGATTTATTACTGGAGAATTCAGACTACGCAAGGCCTCATTCATTCCGGGAAACGACCAGCTATTTTCATACCCTGTCTTGCGCTGCCACGCTTCCGCGGTAGCCGCAAATGCGCCTAAAGATCCCCGAACGTGTTGGTGGGACGCCGTTGCCGCCAGAAACTCCCTATATGTGACTTGCATGTTCAGCTGCAGGACAAGGTCGTCAACAAAACGATGGGGATCGCCGAACAATAATCCTCTCAGTTGTCCGGTGGAAAGTTCTCTGCTCGAAAGGTTCTCAAGTTCCCGCGCCTGTGTCCTCATCTCGCCTAAATCATCCCCGGCAAGTGCTTTCCACGATCGCACAATCGCTGGCCCCTGCCCCACGATTAGCTGATTCGCGAATTTTACGTAATCCGCATCATTCAGACTCTTCCCCGCTGCACCTTGCGCAAAGGCAAAAGTGTTCGGTAGTTGCACGCAGTGGGTCTGAGCATTACCCATAACGCCGCGAGACAACGGCTTTGCACCTCCTTGGTAGGCGTGGTTACCGCCAAAGTTGGTGAACGGGAATGATGGTTCATTTTCGATCGCACCGTAGTTAAAGGCAATTGACCTCTTCGACCATGCTGGTGCATCAAGTATCTCGCGTCGCGCTCCGGCTAATCCCCATGGTTCCAACTTCGACTTGTTAACAAGGGTGATCGCTTCGAAATACTCGTCCCGAGTTGACCAGCCAAACGTACCTGTGGCATACCAACGGCCATATGCCGGCCACCCCACGTGTACCCAATAGATCAGTTCAATTCCGGGACGCAACCGATCGAACAATTCACGATACATCCTAAGCAAGTCCACGAATTCCTGGTTTGTTGAGCCCGGATAGCTACCGGGATCGCTGTCGATAATGGCAAAGGCATCGGCTTTGGCCAGATACCGAAGTGCGCTCTCACGTCTCTTCATCATGTTGGATACGGCCGCCGTATCAGCTGGGTTTACAAATATTTCGGAGTGGTAATAGTGACGCTGCTCGAATGTGGCTTGCTTGGCGACATCGTCTTTCGCGATCACATTGGCACTCAGCACAATGAAGGCCCTCATGTGAAAGTCGCCATGAAGTATATTGATGACCTTCGCAAGTTTGCGCAGCGAAGTTACATCACTCGAAGTCAGCGGGTCAGGCATTGTATCGATCAGCGGCCAGATCATGATCGTGTTGTAACCTAATTTATGGAGGCCATCGGCATATCCTCGCCAGTCGTCGAGCGACCAGGTTCTCGCGGCATAGGGGTGACTGTAAGGCCAATGCTGATGTACATACATGCCCACGACCGGAGGCTCAGACGATTGTTGCGCCCAGCCATACAAGCCGCTACCCATGACAAGGATAATGAACGCGAGTCCTCTTAGAATTGATTGGTTTGATTTCTTATTTTGCCTTAGGTGTTTCATCGGTCCTCTCTGCTTCAAAAGGAAGAAATCCTACCCTCGATGCGACTTCCGCAAAAGACTGAATCAAGACAACCGCACTGCCGCGCAACGAGGGCGACGAAATATACGTGGCGCTAATGCATAATCCAACCGCCATCTACATTTAAGGTCTGGCCGGTCATTGCAGATGAATAATCAGAAGCAAGAAACAGAGCCACGTTGGCGATGTCTTCAGGCACAACCCGTCTTTTTAAACTCTGCAAAGGCAACACCTCCGCAGCCAATTCTTCGGGTGTCCCGAAGTTAGCTTCGCTGGCGGTTGCCACCGCACCCGGGGTTATGCAATTCACCCGAATACCATACTCGCCCAGTTCGCGGGCTAGGGAACGGGTAAGACCGATAATCCCCCCTTTAGCGGCAACGTAATGGGAAAGCTTGGCCATGCCAAGAAAGAAAGTGACCGAGCTAATCTGAATTATGCAACCGCTGCGTTGGCTCACAAGTAGCGGAACCACGGCGTGCGTACAATTGAACGTACCGTTCAGGTTCACGTCCAATGTTCGATCCCATTCCTCATGAGTCATCTCTACGAAGCGCTTACGGGGATAGGCTCCAGCATTGTTCACAAGGATATCGACCGTTTTGAAGCGGGCGACAGCAGATCCTATTGCTTCGCGCACTTGGTCCCGATCTGTTGTGTCAAAAACATATTTTTCAACCGGATGTCCCTGCTCAAGAAGCGCCTCTGCGGTGAAGGCGAGGCGCTCCCCATCGATGTCCCCCATGACCACACTGGCACCGTGCCGACAGAATTCTCGAGAAATGAACTCCCCAATGCCCTGGGCAGCCCCAGTCACTATCGCCACTTTACCTTGAAGTAGTTTTTCCATCTCAATGCCTCGCTATGCTCCGGTTGCATTTCATGCCGTTGACGTCGTCTCTAGAAGATCGGCAGCGATGGAACCCAGCCCGGCCGGTTCGGGTCGTAAAATTCGTTCACATGCCCGATCTCTTTGTACAGCCTGTGATATTTCTCGACCTTATCCCAATCGACATCTATTCCAAGGCCGGGCCCGGTCGGGACCCTAAAAAAGCCATCCTCATACTGGAAGGGTGACGTAATGATGTCGTCGACTTGGTCGTGATAGTGGCTGTCGATGGCGTATCCGATCGATGGAGTACTGGAGGCCAAGTGCAGCATCGCAGCCGTCGAAATACCCAATTCCCGGTCACTATGCATCCCGACGCCGATTTGAAAAGCGTCACAGACCGCGACCATTCGTTGGTTCTCGCGAAAACCACCCCAGAAATGAACGTCAGACAAGACCACATCCACACTGCGAAGGCGAATACCTGGGGCCAACTGTTCAAAGCTGACAAGGCACATATTTGTAGCAAATGGAATTTGAACCGCCTTCCTCGCTAAACTCATCCCTTCTAGGTTCCACGTAGGATCTTCCAAATATTCGAGCTCAATGCCCTCACGAAGCAATTGTGTCCCCGTGCGAATTGTCGTCTCCACCGACCACGCCGCATTTGGATCCCAGCGCAGCAAGCTTTTTGGGAAGCGCTTACGCAAGAGACGAACTGTTTGGAGTTCTTTATCGGGGGCAAGAACACCCCCTTTCAGCTTGATAACCCGGAAGCCGTGCCTTTCGACTAGTTCGTTGGCACGTTCTGCCATTGACTCGGGAGAGTTTTCCCCACCCTTTTGCGTTTGCGAGTCTTTGTAGCGATAGAACAAATATGCTGATACTTCAACCTTATCCCGCACCTTTCCACCGAGCAGGGAGTGGACGGGACGATTGAAAGCTTTTCCTGCCGCATCAAGGCAGGCCATTTCTATTCCCGCTCGCACTACCGCAGGTACCGAGGTTTCGTAGCCGATTCGGAATATGCCCAGCTTGTGCTGTAGGACGCCAGTTTCGAGTGGATCAATGCCAAGGATGAATGGTTTGGCTACCTCAATCGCATACTCGACCGCATTTCCCCCATAAGTCTCACCAATGCCGGTTATTCCTTCGTCTGTTGTCAGCTTGATGATTCCGCGGGTAGTACCAGTTTCCACTCCCATACTCCAACGCAAGGGAGCCTCCATCGGAACCGTGACCGGAATCACTTCTATGCCAGTAATCTTCATAGTCCCTTGCGACCGTCTAAAGTTTACCTAGACTTCTGATCTAAACTTCTTGAGAGACACGACAGAGTAGCCGTTTTCCCCACCTTGTTGCGACGTATCAGCTGCTCCTTGACTAGTGTTCCGTCCGCGCTCCAGCAATATTGACGACATGCTACTTCGAACTCTCTTTCAAGCCACCGCGCCGAGCGCTGCAATGCAAACTAACTGAAACAGAAGTCCGGCAGTTAGCAAGCGCAATGCGCTCTGGGGTGCGTGTTTCCATTCACCTGTGATCCATCCCCAGAAAACGCCCGTGGTGATCGCCATTGACATGTAAACAGGCCACCCAATCACAGGACCCAGATTCCCCAATAACTCCGCGCCTGCACCGTACAGTACGGTTCCTCCTATCCAGGCAACGCCCATAATCGGAGGCCCGATCCAATGTGATATTGGTCCTCTGGACAGGTCGGACCACAATCCATTGCGGGTAAACGTCACAATTGTCACCAGAACGTTGGGGATATAACCAAATGAAACGGTAAATGCCCAGAGCGCATTGGTTGCATTCAAAGGGCCGGCGCCTGCCAAAACTGAGAGGCGGTTGAATTCACCACCGTACGCTAACGCGATATTGAATAGAGAAGAAAGAATCGCCGCAAAGATGCTCGCGACAAGGCCGCGAATAAAGTCTCGGTGACTCGATGCGGGTTGGACAATGTTACCCTCCAGTTGCCGCGGCGCACCTCGTTTGCTGCCGGCGTATATGCACAGAAGGACCCCGAGGATTATGCCGAGATCAGCGAGAATGAGGAGCACACCCTGGTTCGTGAACAAGCGCCCTGGAGACGAAATCAGCACGGGGCCGAGCGAACCCACTGCAATGGAGGAGCCGTAAATAATGGCGGTGGCAAGCGACAGGCCAACCAGTTTCACTGATAACCCGACCAGGACAACGGCAATTCCCCAGCCCAAGCCGCACGCAGCGCAGATGATTGCTGTGCGCGAAGAAACTCGAGAATAAATGTTGAACAAATGAGGTATGGTCGCCATGGCTACGAGCCATGGCATGATCAAATAGGCGCAAACGGAGTACAAGGCCCAGCTCTTCTCAAATTTCCACGAGCGTAGTAGCTTAAGTGGCGCAAAGACAGATCCCCCCAAAAGTCCCGCCACCAATGTGACGCCCAGTCCTTCTGCATTCATTGGTCACTCCCCCCCGCCAATGAAGGGAACCCCAAGGAATGAAACGCTCGCTGTACGACATCATCGGGATCGAAGGGAAACATCGGACGTGGAACCCGTTTGAAATCGAGACTACGGAGATTTACGGTGCAGATTCCGGGAGTCTCGATTTCATAAATTCCCGCAGCAATGGGTTCATAGCAGGCACGAAACTGGGTTGGACTCTTCGCGACAATGATTTTCGCCTGGCGTACGTCATATCCAAACGCTTTGAAGATGGCCGGATCGTGGGAAAAGGCGGGTCGTTCGTGAACCAAAACGTGAATCGGACCGATCTCAAAAATTGCCGAAAGCCCGATTTGCGCCTCCTGACCCCGCGCTATGGGACCTTCATAGCGGAAGTATCCATCGGATAACTTGCCAACGCGGCCGGTGTATGTCCTTGGGAAGTAATGTGCGGAGTCGATCGAGCCTCCTAAACTCACGGTCAACAGGCTACCGATACCAGCGTCATGCATTTGGCGAACAGCTTTTGCATCAAGGAGCGTGAGCAAGACCAGTTCCTCCACCTCTTCATCAATAAAGGCTTGAAGGAGGTGGTTGCTATCTCCTGGCGCCCCACCGGGAGGCGCATCACCTGTGTCGGCAAAGACGAAAGGGCGTGCTTGCCTCTGTTTCACATCGTGGATCGCGGCCTTTGCGCTCCACAGGTTCAAGTCCAGTTCATGACGCGTCTGCCACATCGATTCGCCGAGTTCGCCAAGTATAGGTTGCGCGTCGTGTTCCGTACCGTAGCAGACCACATTGACCGCCGCACCTGCCTCCTTGACGTCTAACCATGGTTGCATCCAGAAGCATGAAACGGAAGGTGTCAGTTCATTGCCTTCAAACTGTTGGGCTCGCTTCATGATAGGGCCGAGCGGGGATATCGATGTATTCTGCTTCACTGACGGCGCAATCATTGGAATCTTGCGCAGAAAATTCTTGGGTTTCTCTCCGGAAGCAATAGTCCGCAACAAGAGACGAGCCGCCCGTGCGCCGGTTTCATGGTGATCTATGTGAGGGGCAGTCCGGTATCCGACTAATGCGTCGCACAAGGAAACGCGTCGCCTGGTCAGGTTTGCATGAAGATCGTGAGTCACAAAAATCGGACATCCAGCGCCAACGGCGTCCCGAATATCGGTCAAAAGAGCGCTATCACCATCGTCATCAATTTCGGTGGACATCGCTCCGTGCAACGCTAGCAATACTGCGTCCGCTGTGGAGGTTGATCGGATGGGAAGCAAAAGATCGTCGCGTAATGTTTCATACGTCCCGCGAGTGAGTCTGCCGCCAGATGTCGCCATTGCAGCTACGGTAGGAATTAGCTCATGGCCAGAGGTCCGCAGAGCGGACCACATTCCGGAGATCTCAGTTGATGAGTCGGCCAGATGCCTGAAAATGTCGCCCCCCTTCAGATAATATAAGGCACGAAAATTCTCAATCTGCCCTGGAACACAAGAAAACGTGTTCGTTTCCTGAATGATGGCTCCAACGACAATGCGCATGGCTACGACTGTTCTATGTTTCTATAGTGAAACACATCGTATATCGTTTCCGATTCTACATTGACTGCGGATTCTGTTCAAGCAAAAACTAGCAGCCTGAGCAATCGGTCCTTCCCTAAGAAGATCGAAAGAAGTGGAGTTTTAAGGTAAGCGAAGTGGCAGTTTTTCTAATTGCCGTTTCAATTTCGGCTCTTCTCGTGATTACTCGTCCGGTCGGGCCCGAAATACTTATCGCTCCTAGAGGTTCGGACTCATATCCAAGAATAGGAGCCCCTATACAAGATGCGCCAGCTTCATTCTCTTCATTGTCGAGGCTGTACCCCTGGACCTTCACGAGTTCAAGTTCCTGCATTAACTGTTCGATATCCGTGATCGTATTGGGCGTGTAGACCGGAAGCCCTTTCTGCAATACCGCTTCCAACTCGGCGGAACTCAGATGAGCCGCGACTGCCTTGCCTAGTGCGGTGGAGTGATATTGAACTTGTTCACCAACACTCGCGACCATGCGTACGGAATGGGGGCTTTCTACAATGTTCGCGTACACTACTTTGCCCCCACGCCTCAGGGCGAGACAAGCTGTCTCTCCGAATGTGTCCACCAGCTCCATGAGCAGCGGCTGGCAGATGTCTGTTATGCCGCCGGAGGACAAAAATCGAACCGCAAGATCCATGCAGCGCGTTCCCAGCCGGTAACGTCCATTCTCCTTGCCTTTCCTGACATATTGAATAGTTTCAAGAGTGAACAGAATGCGGTAGACGGTGGTCTTTTGGATCTTCGTCATATGAATAATGTCTGCGAGGGACAACTCTGCGACGCCATTTTGGAAACAATCCAGAATTTCGAAACACTTTTCCACCGCTGGAACGCGATACATCTTGCCGATAACAAGTCTTGACGGAGTTGATCTTCCCGTAGTGGCGGTTGTGTCGGACTTTTTGCTCATTTGAACCTATTTCGGCATCAGTGCAGATCGCCAAGTACACGGTCGATGGTACCGAGCGTTTCAGCGACATCGTCGTCAGTGTGCGCAGTGGAAACGTAAAATCGGCCGTCAGGAACCGAGTAAATTCCCTGTTCGAGCAACCGCGATAGAAACTTCCGAAGTTTGCCCTGGTCGTCTTCTAAGGTATCGCGATAATCGTAAAGCTCTGTTTTGTCAGTAAAATGGATCGCGAACGCACTGCCGAATCCGCACACCGTCAGTGGCACATCATGCTCTTTTGCTGATTTCCGAATGCCATCCATTAAACTCAATCCCAATTGATTCGCTGCGGCGAGAGGCGCTCCCGCGTCCTGCGACAATTCATCCAGTGTTGTGCGAGCAGCCGCCATGGCGAGGGGGTTCCCATTGAATGTACCCCCGAATGAAACACCCCCATTGACGAGAAGGTCCATGATTTCTTTCTGGCCGGCTACTGCGCTCAAACCAACGCCACCCGCGATTGCTTTTCCTAGTGTTGCCAAATCAGGCTTCACACCGTAGTACTCCTGCGCTCCACCCAGACACTGACGAAACCCAGTGATTACTTCGTCGAAGATCAGCAAGGTCCCATTCTTCTTTGTAATCTCACGCACTTTCTGAAGATAGTTGCTCTTGGGAAGGATACAGCCGCTATTACAGAGAACCGGTTCCATGATAACAGCGGCGATTTTGCCTGGTAAACGGATGAAGAATTTCTCGAAAGCTTCTACATCGTTCCAAACAGCGACGGCGACGTTGTCAGAACTATTTGGTGTTTGCCCTCGGGATGGGAGAACCGCATTCGGGAATTCAGCAGGACCGATTTCGCCAAGGGATGGATGGTAACTGATCAAAATCGAGTCAACCCAACCGTGATAGTGCCCTTCGAACTTAAGAATTATATTGCGTTCTGTGCTTGCTCGCGCGAGCCGACACGCCAACTGCACCGCTTCGGTGCCGGTTGAGGCAAATGCGACCCGTTCAGCGCATGGTACAAGCTTCTGAATCCGTTCGGCGACTTCGAATTCGTTTTTGTGCTGAGCACCGAGCGTGTGAGAGCCGGCCGCGGCCTTGGAGACTGCACTGCACAAACGAGGATTGCTGTGGCCTAAAATAAGCGGGCCCCACGCCAACGCATAGTCTATGTAACGATTTCCATCCACATCCCACATCTTCGAGCCCTGACCCTCGCTAATATAGAGAGGCACGTCAACCTTCGCCCGAAATGGGCTGCTTACGCCTCCTACGAGTGATTTTCGCGCTCGCTCCAGTAGTTCTACCGACTTTTGCCAAGATTGCACACGCGCCATACCGTTCCTTTACTGAAACGTCTTACTAATAATTCCATAGTCGCAAGATTTTGTGAGATTGTCAACGCGGTCGGCCCCCTAGGCGGCACTTGAGACCTTTGCATCTCGGCAATGGCTTCCTGGCTGCCACCGCAAAGGAGAGCACCTTCTGACGGGTGACGATGGCTGATGAGATAACCATGTCGGCTCCTCGCGGGCGAGTAGACTTGGAAGCGCTCAAAGCGACCTAGGCTCGGAGGAAAGGAGCCGAGCGATGATGATTATAGGATGTGATTTGCATACACGCTACCAGCAGATCGCGATGCTGGACGCGGAGACTGGCGAGGAAATGGAGCGGCGTCTGGAACACGAGAGTGGAGAGGCGCCGGGTTTTTGCTCTGCGCTCACGGGGCCGGTGCGAGTGGGTATCGAAGCCACTGGGTACACGCACTGGTTCGCGGATCTGCTGACGGAACTGGGGCACGAGTTATGGATGGGGGCATGCGGCGAAGATTCGGGCGTCGGTGGTGCGCGAGCAGAAGACGGATGCGCGGGATGGCGCGCACTTGTTGGATCTGTTGCGCGAGGATCGCTTTCCGCAGATCTGGCAGCCGTCGCCAGCGGAGCGGGATTTGCGTCTACTCGAAAAATACCAATCAACGAACCATCAGGTACCCGATGTTGCGAGTTCGAGCAGCGACTGGCAGATTCGTTCTCGAATCAAGTTCGACAGCTCCCCCTATGCGGCAACCGGGCCTAACAGCAATACTTTCGTTCTTGGCGTGCTTAAGGGGCGGGTGGGACTGGTAACCTACCCTTTCAGGCGGTGCACTAAATGAACATATGGCGCGCAGATTCTTGGAGATGGACACATTACTCGATCATTTACGTGTGCTCGTTCGTAGTGTGTTGGGGTTCACTGGCGTTGCTGATCGGGAACGGAGCTAAGTATGTCAGCATGCTTTCGTGGAATCTATTTGGCCTAGAGGAGTTCTATCGTTAACACCTTGGAGCTGCAAGCCATGCCGCGAGTGGCTCAGCATCTCTAATGGCTTCTGGAACCATTGCGGTTATCTTCACGCTTAACGCGCCTGGCTTTTTCGTTCGCCAAAGCTGCGGATCCTTGGAGTGGTCATGGCAGCGGCCTTACTCGTGGCCACGATACTTTGGATTCCGAATCCTTGGGAACATATGTAAATTTCAACTACAGCATCGCCGCGACTTCGCAGCGCCTGAATGGGCTGATTAGATAGCCATTTCGGCTCCAGACTGCCGAGTAGACTTGGGTTGCTCAGAAACCAAGGCTCGAAGGAATGGATCCGAGGAGGGTGCCCGGCCTTTGGATCGCCCAAATGTGAGTGCCCCGGTCCCTTCGCGGTTTGCGAAGGGCGGGAACCGATAAAAGCCTGCGTCAGGAGGTTCGATCACGCCGCGGGCGGTGCTAGCGAAATCTGCCCGGCCTTCATTCACTCGCACCGGACCGGATTCATCCAGAAAGTAGAAACGGTTAGCTGCTCCAGCGCCATTGCTCGGGCGACATCACCAAGCCACGCTTCACCGTAGTGCGGTGCATGTATCCGGGGAGAGCCCCAAGACCAATGACGCGACAGATTCGAAACAAAACTGTCCCTCAATTTGTCCCTCATTGGCTCCCGTATACCCCCGAATACCCCCGACAATCGGGAGTCGGGGTCCTGTTATGTCCTTGAAAAAACATGAGCCCGATAACGCAGCCCACTTTTGAAGACCGGGGCGATCACCGGACCGCATGCGCTTCCGTGTGTTCCGCATACAGCAAATCTAGTAGCACTTCAGAGTAGCAGCCCACCAACCTTTAACGCTGAACACACTTCGAAGGCTCGTTTTCCGGCGGATTGGCCGGACGCAATCATTGCCGCGCATTTCGGCGTTCAAATGTTAGTTGAGGAGAGCATGGATTGCTTCCTTCATTCGTCGTAGTCGGGCCCCCACGTACTGGAACGAGTTGGTTGCATCAGGTCCTCAAGAGCCGGACGATTCTGCCCGAGACCAAAGAGACGCGTTTCTTTGATGTTCACTTCCATCGGGGAGTGAACTGGTATCGGCGGAACTATGCGAGCTCTGGAATCGCCGGCCCAATGGGCGAGGTTGCGCCCACATATTTTGCGTCTGGGGCGGCATGCCATCGCATTCGGAGCTTGATTCCGACGGCCAAGATTGTGTGCGTTTTTCGCGAACCTATCGAGCGCATCATCTCCCTGTACAAGTTGAAGCGAGCCTACGGAATGATCCCATGGAGTTTCGAGGAAGCGATCCGACGCGATTCGGAATTGATGGAATCAAGCCGGTACGCCACGTACTTAAAAATTTGGCAGCATGAGTTCGGTAAAGATCGCGTCTACACTGCCTTCTTCGACGACCCTGCGCAGCGATCCGCAGGGTTTTGTTGACGGACTCGCAGACTTCATCAGCATTCCGCGGTTCTCGCTTTCGGCGCCGGAACTCACCGCGCTCCACACCTCCTCGATCATGACGCATCCGCGCAGCTACCGCGGCACGCGCCATGCGAATCAACTGGCGGGCTGGTTAAAGGCGCGGCAGTTAGGGCGGATTGTCAACGTTGTCAGGACTTGTCCCTTGGGCAAGCTATTTTTAGGCGGCGGTCAGGCGATTGCGTCGCCTTCGGCCGAATCACTGAAAACGGTCTACGAGCTCTTCCGGAACGAGATCGAAGAACTCGAGATCACATCGGGACGGAATCTATCCGCGTGGAAGGGTGCATCGCGCGCCGAGGTGGCTTACCCGCTGTTAGTCGAGCCGCAGAGACCCATGCAAGCACAGGAAACCTGATCCCGCCAGACTTTCTTTGAAACTCTGCGCCCTGTCTCAAGCGGATTTTTTCTCCTCCCTTACAGAGTGGGGCGCATTCGCCTCCTGATCCGTGGCATGACGGAGTTCTTCTTTGCGTTCGTTCAGCGCCTTAATCAGACGATCGAGGTACTTTCCGAGCACTTGGGGGTCCGACTCGTGCGCTATTAACTCGAAAATCTTTTCCCAATTCGAGTTCTGGTCTTGCTTACCCGTCATGCACTCGATCAGGCAATTGGATTGCCAAATTTCAATCGGAATTTTCTCAGCCACTCGATGCAAGTCATTCAGAAACCATAGAAAACTCTTCGGCTCCGCAAGCAACCAGGGTGAGCAGTAGGCAAATATTTCACGGCGCTATTTCTCGGCGGTCTTTCCTGAAATTTCGCCATCGGTTATTCACGATTTCAACCTCAAGTGGTCGCTGTATTTGTTTAGGAAACCAGATTAGATAGGCTACTGCCCGTGTCCGCATTAACCGAGGTCGAGGTGAGGCGTCTGCGCGCCGAAATTCGCGCGCTTTGCTGCGCTCCAATCAGTCCGGAGCGCGAAGAGCGACTCAAGAGTCTTGCCCAGCAGCTTGGGGTTGCAATCAGAAAACACCTCCAGATGTCAAAGCTCGCGTTGCGGACAAAGTTGTCTGCTATTCCTCCGCGCAATCCTGACAACCCGTAGTTTGGCGAGTGCTGATTCACTGGGCTGCGCCCGGAGCACCGAAAGGAAAGGAGTCACAATGGCGACCAGCAGCAAAAAGAAGTCCGGCGGGCGTAAGTACGGCAAAGCCGCCAGCAAAAGCGTTGAGGGCGCCGTGCGGCGCGAAAGGAAAGGCACGCTCCGCTCGGGCAAGGGCGGTAAGGGCGGAAAAGTAACAAGTCGCAAGCAGGCAATCGCGATTGGACTTTCTGAGGCACGCAAAAAGGGCGCCAAAGTCCCGGCGAAGAAAAAGAGCGCTTAGCTCCAACGGTCTCGCTAAACCGCCCCAGCGCCGCCAACCGTTCCTGCTACAAAATGCATCGTAGTTGCGGTCTTACTACTAGGGAGTGGCCTGCCTATGGCGAAGCCGCAACAAACGCCGAACGCCGACATAGCGCCCACTTCCTCCACGCTTCCCCCGCTCCCTGCAGAGCAGGAGGCGTTGTTTCGTGAAGTGCTGACCCAGCTCGAACAGAGCGGCCTGAACTACGCCGTGGCCGGCGCATTCGCGCTCCGGCAGCATACCGGAATCTGCCGCTTCACCAAGGACATGGACATATTTCTGAGTCCAGCGGACGCATCGGCGGCGTTGACGCAGCTGCAAGCCGCCGGTTTTGAATGCGAGGTCCCCGACCCGGTCTGGCTCGCGAAGGCCCACCGCGATGGATACTTCGTCGATCTGATTACGGGCATGAGCAACGCAGTAATCCAGGTGGACGCTTCGTGGATTGAGCGGGCTTATCCTGCCACGATTCTCGGGATTTCGACGCGGGTGTTGGCGCCGGAAGAACTGCTGGCGTCAAAGCTCTTCGTCACGCGGCGCGAGCGCTTCGACGGCGCCGACATCGCTCACATCATTTTTGCGTTGCGCGGTAAACTGCGCTGGGACCGGGTACTCGAACTGGCGGGCGAGCACTGGGAAGTGGTGCTGTGGAGCCTGCTGCTGTTTCGTTATGTGTATCCCGCGCAAAGCAGCTATGTTCCCCAAACATTGTGGCAGGAGTTGCTTTCGCGGCTGGGAGCGGAACTGCGGTCGCCGAATCCGAGCGCAAAATTTCGTGGCAGTCTGATCGACCCGGTGATGTTCGCGATCGACGTCGATGAGTGGGGACTGGACGACGTGCTCAAGGAGACGCAGGCGAGCGGCGAAAAAATTGACCCTCCAAGCAATCTCCGCCCCTGACGCCCGCTGCTGTTTGAAGACAGAGGACATGGATGATGAGGATTGCCGCCACCGCCGACCTTCATTTTTCGGCCGCCAATCAGGCGGCCCTGCGCAATCAACTGAGCAAGGCGCGCGATGAGGCGGATGTGCTGGTTATAGCCGGAGACCTGACCAACTTCGGTCAACCCGCTGAAATGGAGCCATTGCTGAATGTCCTGGTGCGGTTGCGGGTTCCGGTAATCGCGGTCTTGGGCAACCACGACTACGAGTGCGGGAAGGAGCAGGAACTCATCCGCATGATGAATACGGAAGGCGTCAAAGTGCTTGATGGCAGCGGCTACGAGCGCGATGGGGTGGGCTTCGCCGGGACGAAAGGATTCGTAGGAGGCTTCGGGCGCGAAATTCTGACCGCCTTCGGCGAGCCCGAGATTAAGAATTTCGTCCGGGCTTCCATCGACGAAAGCCTTAAACTGGAGCGGGGGTTGTCCCAGTTGCGAACCAAGAGGCGCGTCGTGGTGTTGCACTATTCACCGATCGTTGGCACGGTTATCGGCGAGTCTCCGGAAGTTTTCCCGTTTCTGGGGACATCGCGACTAGCGGAAGTGATCGATCGCCATGGCGCTGACCTGGTGGTGCACGGCCACGCCCATCGCGGAAGTCTCGACGGCCAAACTACTGGCGGCGTTCGGGTGCGGAATGTCGCGATTGCCCTGCTTCAAGCACAGGAACCATCCTGCGCTTTCCGCGTGTTTGACGTATAGGATCTCGTGATTCCTCATGTCAGAAAATGACTCAAGCCGACGTCGTTTGAGAGCGATCCGCCGGCGCTGGCTTGCCGCCGTGGCATTCGTATTCCTGGTGCTCATCGCGGCTTTGGCGTTTGTAGTGGCTCGACGCGGGCCCATCCTGCGGCAGCGTGTGATCGACACCTTGGCAGCCACTTTCCACAGCCGGGTCGATCTCGATTCTTTTGACGTCTCCTTCTTCAAGGGACTACAAGTTTCCGGGCGCGGCTTGCAGATCTTCGGGCAGACCGATGCCAACAATCACGAGCCCGGAATGCAGCCCATCGTGAGCGTCGCCGAGTTCCAATTCCGCGTTGGTGTCCTGCAGCTTTTCCGCGATCCCATGCACGTGGACACGGTCTACCTGAAGAGAATGGTGCTGAATCTGCCGCCTCGAGAGCAGCGCAGCCAGATGAATCGGTTCGCGCCGGGACCCGGCCGGGCAAGAATCGTGGTGGACAGCGTGGTCTGCGACAGGGCGGAACTGGTTATCAATACTCTTCGCGCGGGCAAGCTTCCGCTGGAATTTGATATCGCAAGTTTAAAAATGACCAGCATCGGACCTGAGGGTCCCCTGCATTTCGATGCGGAGTTGACGAATCCTAAGCCAGTCGGGGATGTCCACTCCACCGGGTCGTTTGGTCCCTGGCAACCGGACAGCCCGCGGGATACGCCCGTGAGCGGTGATTATTCGTTCAACCATGCCGACCTGGGAACGATCCGAGGTATTGCGGGGATTCTTTCCTCCACGGGAAACTATGCCGGGGTGTTGGACCGGATCGTCGTGGATGGCTCGACAGATACTCCGGACTTTCGAATTGCAACCGGAGGACGCGCTATTCCTCTGCACACTGATTTTCACGCGATCGTGGACGGCACCAGTGGCGACACGTACCTGCAGCCGGTCAAGGCAAAGATTGCCGATTCCTGGCTGACGGCCGAAGGGTCAATCGTCAGGACGCGAACCCCTGCCGGACACCATGTAAGACTTGAAGTCAATATTGCGAAGGCACAAATCGCAGACTTGCTGAAGCTCGCCGTGGCGACCAATCCTCCCGTGATGAAGGGCTGGGTGCAAATGAAAACTCGGTTCGACTTGCCGCCCGGGGAGTTGGACGTTCCCAATCGTTTGAAGCTAGGCGGGACATTTCGAGTATCAAGCGTGTTTTTTTCTAACCCGCAGGTGCAGCAAAAAGTGGATGCACTCAGCATGCGCGGCCAGGGAAAACCAAAACTCGCCAAGGACAACATTCCGGACAACGTGCGCTCTGACTTGGGCGGCAAATTCAACCTTGGTGCAGGCGTCCTCACATTTCCTCGGCTTCAGTTCCTGGTGCCAGGAGTCCGCGTGAGCTTAGCCGGCACGTACAGCCTGGACGGAAACGAGTTTGACTTCCACGGCAACGCCCGCATGAATGCCAAGCTCTCGCACATGGTGACGGGATGGAAATCGATCCTGCTTAAGCCGGCTGATCCGTTCTTCAGCAAGAACGGCGCCGGCACGGAGATTCCCGTTAAGGTAACCGGCACAAAATCCGAGCCGCACTTCGGCTCCGATTTTGGCCACAAGGATAAGGATAAAGAAAAGGAAAAGGAAAGAACCAAGAACGAGGAACTCAGCGAGAACACCACCGTAAAACGGGCCGAAAGAAAATAGCGACCAAGCAATATCCCGGCGAAGCCTTACCAGATTCCTTTATCGCTCCCAGTGATTTTCATTCCAACAGCGGCTGCAGTCGCCAGCCAGGGCAGCAAACTAAGTCGGGCGGTGCTCCGGACCTGTCCGCGCAACATGAGGTTCGCCCACTCCGATGCGTAGAGCCGGACGGAATGCGGAAGAATCGGCACGCGCAGAAAACCCTTTGCGAACGTGATTTGATCTCCGCCAAACCGGGCGGCGGAGCGGACCGACTGAGGCAGATCAATTCCCTTCCCAGAAAAACCTGCGCGGTAGTCCGAGACAATCGTGAGAAATGTGGCGACGCCTTCCCAAATGCCGCTGGACCGGGCGGATCGCTGCAGATCGTCGTAGTCAATTTCTTCAGTTTCCAGAAGATGGACCGTGTCCACGATATCGCAAAGGCGAATGTAGAAGTGGCGATACATGCGCTGCAACGTGCAAATCATTAGCCGATCCACGGCGGACGGCAACGGAAACGTCGCGGGTCCGATCGAAACACGGCGGGCTCGCAAGGGCAATGTCCGCGCAAAGCTGTCCAGTTCCCCCGTTTGTCCCAGGCGTCCCATGTGTATCTCGACCAATTCGGGCAACCCAGGAACGATGAAGTTCCATTTATTGGCAAGGCGGTCGCCCCAGCTGCGAGCATCCATTCGGGCGTGCAAGCTAGTCATGACGCGAATCACATGCGCGGGATCGGCGCTGGTGTAGAGATCGAGGTCACTTCCGAGGTCGGGCCAGTGATCGAGCGATTTCATCACGACAACCGGACATCCCGACCGTTCGAGCGCCGGGCTGATGGCCGCGAGAAACGACATGGCCCGGACAATGCGCGCTTGTTCGCGATCGATGGCTTCGGACGCCCACTCTTGGCGTTCCTGATCGTCTGCACCAGCGATAACTTGCTTGAATGCTTCCATCGAACGCATGACAACGTGATGGGAATTCGCCAACGCAACCATCGCGTTGAATTTCTCACGCGTGAGAGTCAACAGTTGAACATCTGCCTGCGGTGCATCTGCGAGCAGAAGCCCGGAAAGGGCTTTCAAGTTTGCCGCATCAGAGTTGGGCGTTTTCATGGGCTTTCGTGTCGCCGGGGTGCCGGTTCGTTGCGACTATTGGTTCGGGGTCTGTGCGCCTTCCGATGGAACGGGCGCTGGAGCCGGCGGACCTTGTGCATCCGATGCTGCAGGTGAAGACTGAACGGGATCCGCCACTGGCGTGTTATCACGGTGCTTCAGCTTGACCGGACCGCCCTGGCGCCTGCGCGCTTCCACTTCCGCCGCCATCTGGGCTGCAATTTTCTCATTGTTTTGGTCGGAGACCTGCGCGAGCTTCATGCCTTCTGCGTATCGGCCAGAGGCCAGTCCAACCACGGCGCCGGCGTCGCGCGCTTCGGCGGCTCTCTCATAGAAAAATTTAGCAGTTTCAGAATCGCCGCTCTGCTCGGCAATATAACCCAGGTTGTTGAGCGAGAACGCGCTACCGGGATCGAGCGAATAAGCCGCGCGAAAATCTCGATTGGCCTCTTCCCAATCGTTTCGGTTCAGAGCCTCTACGCCGCGGAAATTCAGTCTGGCCGCGCGATCATGAGCCGTCTCGCGCGCCAGGCGTTCGCGCAACCTGCGGGCGCTGTCGGCGGCCACTTCGCTGACCGGCTTGCCCACGCTTGCTCGATTGTCCGTTACAACAACGGGGCGGGAGGAGTGTATTGCTGCAGCAGCGCTGTAATATTTCACTGCTGCTTCCCATTCGGCCTCTGCTTCTTTCGCGACGCCAAGGTTGTTCAGCGTGAATGGATTTTGGGGATCTTGCGCGAGCGCGCTCTGCAGCATGCCATCGGCCTCGGAGTTGCGGCCCTTCGACAAAAGCTGTACGGCGTGAAGATTTGCGCGACTCACGGCTATGGAGCGGTCGTCAATGCCGGAAACTCCATCGCGAAAAGACGATCCCTTGAGTTTCTGCGAGCTCGATTGGTCGATCACGGCATCAGTCGGCTGATGAGCAGCCAGATCATAGAACTTTACTGCGCGATCCACGTCGCCATTCAGTTCAGCCATATAACCCAGATTGTTCAAGGTGAAGGGGTCCGACGGGTCGTAGAGGTATGCTTTGTAAAACAGGCTGCTGGCCTTTTCGTAACGATGCTTTCGGACCGCTTCGACACCTTCCCGGTTCAGTCGCTGCACGGGCGTGGCTTTGCCGGTCCCAGGCAGAGGAATCCTGAGGTTGCCCGCTTGTGCCAGCGAGGTGAATCCAGCGCAAAGCAACAAGAATCCGGAGACGTGCCGTTTTAGAGTCATTCTGGTCGACTCCCCCTTTTTGGCTCGCTTTTTGGATGCGAACCGCCCGAACCTGTTGCCTGGGGAAGCCTTAAAGTTGGCCTAAGCCGGGCTACCTTAGGGGTATCCCCGGCATCCAATCTCAGCAATCAAAAAAGGCAGGTGGGGGATATGAATCGATTCTTGATTCTTTTGCTGATGAGCGGTGTGGCAGGCGCGCAGACGGTGCCTTCCTCACTTTCTTCACTTTCCGCCGATTCTGCGGCGGCGCCTTGGACTTCGAAGGCCCCACGCGCCAACGAGCCGGGCCGACCTTCGTCGGAATTGCAGACAAGTCAGTTGGCCGGGCCGCTGCCCGAACTGCTGCCCCAACCCACCGGCAAGGCGACGCTGATCGGCGGAACGATCTCCAAAGTCGATAGGGTCCACGACGTCCTGACGCTGGCGCTATTTGGTGGGGGCAAGACGCGCATTTTCTTTGATGCCCGCACTCACATTTCTCGTGACGGCGACGCGGTCACCGCGAACGCCCTCCAGGAAGGCCAGCGAGTGTACCTGGATACGAAGTCTGCTGGGAACATCACCTTTGCTGGAAACATTCGCGTAGTCAACCAGACGCCTATTGGCGAAACCACCGGCCAGGTCGTCGAGTATGACGCCCGCACCGGCGAACTGGTGATTAACGACTCGATGTCATCTGGAACCGTGAAGCTGCGTCTGACGTCAGGCACGCCGATTTCGCGCGGCCAGAATCCTGCGTCGAGCAGCGACCTGCTTGCAGGGGCGCTGGTCTCTGCGAGTTTTGTTTCCGATGGTAGTGATCGCGGCATGGCCCGGCAGGTTTCGATTCTGGCCGCACCCGGAAATACATTTCACTTCGCAGGTCGCGTGGCCAGCCTGGATCTTCACTTGGGCCTTCTGGTGGTGGTCGATCCCCGTGACCAAAAGAGCTATTCCATCGAGTTTGATCCCAGGGTGATTCCCGTAACAGACAGTCTGCGCGAAGGCGCAACCGTGGACGCAACCACTGCATTTGACGGTCGCCGTTACGTGGCCCGCGAAATTCAAGTAGATCCGACTTCGAAGCCGTAAGCCCCAACCCGAAACCGTAAAACAAAACAAAAGAATGATCGACTGTGTCTTACTGGCTGGATTCGTCTATCCCTGCTTGCGCGGTCCCCTAACGCGTGCCGCAGAACTATAACTGCCGACTAACGCACTAGCGGCGAACAGGCCTCAACGTCAAACGCCCAGAGAGAGCCAACGGCGTAGAAAAACTGCGAGCCGAAATCTCTAGTGCTAACGAGCCGGCTCCTGTCCAGAGCGGCCTTTGTTCTTTCACTGGCTACGCGCTGCTGTGGCTTGGGTCTATTCCACGCGGCCCCAAACCTAGGGGAGCTGGTTGAGATAGCACTGGCCGTTGGTTGGTTGAACCGGCAGATTTGTCGGCGGCACAGTCCAGGGCGGATTGGCAAAATCGAAAAACTCCGTCATGTCCATTTGTGCGAAGTCCCGAGCAGTAAGGTTGGAAAGGCCGAATCTGGTTTCCACGAGTTTGAGCCATGCGGTGTGATCCGCGGGCGTGTGCGAAACGTAGTTCTTTTTCGCGAACGGCGAAATCACAGTAATCGGAACCCGGTATCCGGTGCGGGTGAAGTCGCAATTCGCGCCCGACGACGGTGGGGTACAAAAGTCCCCTGGCAGCAAGTCTATAGGCGGGATGCCGTCCGGACTAAGCGCTGCCAGCGGCGCTACGTGATCCGCAAAGCCGCCGCCTTCGTCATACGTGAGAATGAAAGCGGAGTCTTTCCAGGCCGAGCTCTGCATCAACGCGTCAATGATTGTAGAAACGTATTGAGCGCCCACTTGCACGCTGCCGCTGGGCTGATTGTCGTCAAGCCCGGGATGCTCGTCGCGACCGCTGTTGAAACCTGGATCAATGAACGCCACCGCCGGCAGAGTTCCGTTTGTGAGGTCCGTGAAATATTGGGAGATCGGAACCATGTTCTGCGGATATTTGGCCGCAGTGTCAAACGAAGTCAAAGCGCTATCGTTTACCGGAGGATTCGCGTACTGAAGGTCCGTGACATAGACCCTCCAGGAAACGCCCGCGGCCTGCAGTTCGTCAAAAATGGTCGGAACGCTCAATGTGCCCGAGATCAAAGGATAGGCGTGGCCCGCCGATGTACCCGCCAGCATGTACAGGCGGTTGGGTGTGGTTCGCGACATCACCGGCGAAAACCAGCGGTCGGACGTGGCAAAATTCGTTGCCAAAGAATAGTAATATGGCAAGTCCGTTCCGTCGTAATAAGACATCGCCCGCAGCCCGTTTACGTCGGAAAACGCCGGCGTTGACATCCTAGCGTCGTGCGCAGCTGCGAAAACGAATCCGTCCAGTGTGTGCGTGGCGGAAAGCGGAGTGGTAACGTTCCAATCAACATGACTTTCGTTCCATGAAGGACTAGGGTTTTCTTCGCACATGGAAACCATGTGAAAGGAACTGATTGGGTTCGAACCATCAACAACGCAATCCGATGGCGGAGGCTGGGTTGGGTCACAACCTGGATTCGAAAGGGCAGGCCCCTGCAAGGGGGCAATTCCCGAAGCCGGATTGAACTGCGGGAGGCCATCGAACGATTGGTCTGGGATGTTGTTGGCGGCCCAGTACTGACGCATGGCGCCGAAGTAGTGGTCGAAGCCACGGTTCTCCTGGGCCATAAAAATAATGTGATTGATCTTTTTAAGGCCCGTAGTGCCACCACCGCCACCGCCGCCGCCTCCGCCGGAGTTGGTTACCAGTCCACGGCAACCACCCAGGAAGCTCAACAGAATGACCAAGGTCGATACTGCGAGGAATGATGGCGCCTTGGACGCCGCTTTGTCTGTTTTCTCTCTGGCCATTTGTGTCCTTGGGGTTGTCATAAAAATGCCACTGTCAGATGGTCGATACAGGGCCCGGGTTGGCCAAATGGGGAGAAAACTCTAGCGGCTGCCCGGAGGGCGGCTGGGGCTGGCCATCGTCAATGCGGCGACGGTCCCCACCGCGACGCCGGCTCCAACAATGGCGCCGATCTTTATCACCAGCGACCGCGAGCGTCTTTGCTTTCCAGGGGCGATGGCCGCACCGGCAGCAGTGGACACCGCGACGCCCGTCGTCGATGGTTTCTCAGCGGCCGCAGTGCCGAGGGGCTTCCGCGCCGGAGGCGTATTTGTTTGCGGGGGTGGTTGTGCCGGCGCCGCCGGGGGCTGAGCGGGTGCGGTTGCTGCAGGGGACGACTCCACGGGAGCGTCCTGCGCCGAAGCGGCGCTGGGGTTATCGGGAAGCGGAGTTGTCTGGCTGGCGTCTTGCGCCTGAACTATCCCTAAACCAAGCGCCGCGATCACCAGGTAAGTAACGAAAAGCGTTCGCGTTCGCAAGCCTGCCGTCATTCTCATGCTCATGTTGTCCTCGTTCGGCCTACACTGATGGCATTAGACAGCCGTGGAGTTGTTCGCATAACTCGCGCGGAGGCGACCCCCAGCGGCCTCGTCACGACTTCTGCAAGAGGCGCGTAACCTCAGCCTCGGGATCATGCACAACAGACTTCAGTAGGTTCTTGGCATATCGACACAAGGTGGCGAAATTGGTTTCGTACCAGCAGCAATCGCCCATGTTCGGCGAAAGCCCGCAAAAGTAACGGAATTTTTCCACTGATTCGCTCGACACCAGCATTCCCGCCGCTACCCGGTGGTTTCCATCCAGTATTGTGAAGGGGCCGGTTTCGTCGCGCCCGATCAGAAGAATTGCACCGAGGTCGGCGCTATCCGTGATAAGCCCGCGAAGGCTTCGTATCTTGGCTCGGAAGCCCTCCTGAGCGGCGTCCTCCGAAGGCCCGGTAGCGATATGCTGCACAACCTCGCTCAAGGCAAAGTCCCCGCCTGCCAGTTTGCGCCAGTGCGCACGGGGGAACACATAAACTCGATCCAGATCCGATTTGCGGATCTCTACCTCAAACCATTGTGTGTCCTTGGGAAGCTCTCTCCATAGCGCGCCGTGTCGGATGAAGAACAGCGCACGCCGCAATTTGTTTTGGTGCGCATCTTCCAGGTCGGGGTCACTCACGAAGCGGTCAAGTGATTGATAATTCTTGAAATCGGGCGAGCGAAAATCGGTCTTAAGGAATTCCGAAATTACTTCATGTTCTGCAACTTGTCTTATTCTTCGAATCCCCTCAAATGAGGCGCTAGTGCCTGTGAACTCGGTGCCTACCAGGGCACGAACGACAATGGGGGCCGCGACTACCGCCAGCAAAAACAAGACCATGACCAACTGCACCCAGATCACTTGCGCAAGCGATGCGTGGAATCGGTAGAGAGCGGGCACGAGAACGGCGCCGAAAGCCAGTTGCACCCATGCGGTGCTGACGATCTTGTGCGACATTTCATAAAGAATGATGACCACGCTGAGCGAATAAATAGTCGTCATCCCCGCATAGAGGGCAAGCAAGCTGGGAAGGTTGTAATCGGTCGCAGTACCGAACTGTGCGCCGAACAATCCTGCCCAAATTCCCGACGGCGCCAGGCGCAGACCAATCGTCACCGCCAGCCCGATTGCCGACACTAGCAACAGTGAGGTGCCCAGCGCGCCCTGGTCGCGGCGATTCTGGCTGCGGGTTTCGGCAACAATCGGAAACATGCTGCTGACTACAGAGAAAGAAAGAAAGTAAACCACCCGGCCGATCAGCGCAACGGCGGCGTAAAGCCCCGCTCGCGGGCCGGCAAAAAAGTGTTTCACTACCAGGATGTCAGCGTTGTTGATGATTACCACTCCGGCGAAGAACACCAGCGCCTGCAGACCTTCGCGGAAAGCGACCCCGACCGGCGGCCTGGAACCGCTCGCGGCGGCCCGTTGCGGAGCAGCGAAGATATAAGCCATCACCACCGAGGCAGCATTGGCTGCGATGACTCCGGCGGCTCCATACCCAAGATAAATCAGCGCTACCGAACCTCCGAGTTTTACCGAGCCTTCCAACACTACGTTGATGGTGACGCGGCGAAACAGGCACGAGCCCTGGAGGTAGCCGCGCCGACTCCCAAGCGGCACGTAAAAAACAGCCGCAACTGCGAGCAGGCTCACGAGCCGAGTACTGGGTAAATTCAGATATACGGAGATCGGGGATTGGAGCGCAAACAGAACTACTCCTGCGAGAATGCCGCACGCCCAAGCGCTCCTGTGAAACCGGCGGTAAGACTCGATCTTCGCTTGCGGTGAAGCACCCTGCGCCACAATTTTTGCCGAAACCAGTTGAAAGGAGAGCGTCACTGCCGAAACCAAAATCAGCAGGGTACACACTGCCGCAACAGCTCCGAAGCCCGAAGGTCCCAGAAAGCGCGCTACCGCGATGGTGTAGAAGAGGTTGATTAGGGTGACGGATCCTGTACCCGCGAGCAGCACAAAACTACCGGACAGGACGCGGGATACGAATGCCTTCGATTCAATATTTCGCTGGGTGTTCAATTCTCGCTTGATTTCACGTTCGGATTCCAGCCAGTCCAAAGAAAGGCTTCCTTCAGAGTGTCTTTCCTGGTGCAAAACGCCTGACGACTGGTTATCAATGGGAGTTGACACCGTGCTCCTTCGCGGAAACTACGAGCGACGCTTATGCCTTCCCTCAGATGCACAATACCTTCGCAAGGCTGCACTGTCGAGACCTTCTATTAAATCAGATGGCCGACCACTTCTAGGCTGAAAAGCAGGCCCGGAGGCCGTCTGGGCGGTAGCACCAGGTGCAAGATAGTTTGGACTTGGTAGAGCGTTATTCCGCTCGGAAGCCTTAGACCGGTGCAATAAAAAACGCCGGAACATCAGTATTTCACCCGATCCGCAATCGAACATCTTTCTGAAATCATGAATCATCTCAGTTGACCGAGATGACTGGAACGAGCGCTCTTGCGGGGGCCGCATCGCCAACCGAGTCAAAGGAGAGAGAACGTGGAACTTGGAGCGATCGTAGTAGTCCCGGAAAGTCCTTGCACTTTTCAAAGTGTGAGCCGAGAGGCGTCCTGTCCGTTGCCGCTGTGGCCAGTGGCTGGCAAGAATTTGATTCAGGACTGGAGCGATAAGGTTCGCCGCATTGGTGCCAGCATTGTTGCGGTGACGCCGGGCGGGGATGGCTCAACTGCAAGCCGCAAGTTTCAGGCAGCCTGGAACCTTGCAAAGCAGGGAGTCGAACAGCTCTTGGTGATTTCCGTAAAGTCTTATGCGGAGATTGATCTGGTTGACTTTGTGAAGTTCCACCGGGACGCCCAAAATCCCGCCTCTGAGGCGTGCGACCACGAAGGCTCGCTCGGCGTCGAACTTCTGAGCTCTAAGACCCTAAATCCTAGCAACATTTTCTCGGGGTCGAACTCCCCGAACGGCAACAACGCAGTGCGATATAGTTTTAACGGTTATGCCAAGCGCCTTCATTCGGTAAAACTCTATCGGGATCTTGTTTCTGATGCCCTCCGCGGTCGCTGCGCACTTACCCCTAGCGGGTTGCAGACAGGCGACCGCGTCTGGATTGGGCAAAATACGCGGATCGCCCCGTCGGTACGCTTCCTCGGCCCATGTTTCGTCGGAGATGGAACTGTTCTTCGGGATTTTGTGTCTATCGGGCCGTATGCCACGGTGGAGAACCGTTGTCGCGTTGAGAGCGGGACGACGATTTCCGGCTCCAGCGTCATGCCGAACACTTTCTTGTCTGCCGGCCTGAATATCCGCCGCTCGATCGTGGACGGTTCCCGCTTGGAACATCTCGACTCTGGAATCATTGTTGATCTTAGCTCTTCCGCACTGGGAGGACGCATACCAGCCAAGGCGCAGGTAGTCGAAGACTACCAGGCGAGCCCGCTTTCGTTCCGGGGCGCCGCGGGGTCGGGCGGCGCTGCCCGGCTTGTCGATGCGTAGAACGGGAAATCATGGAAACCAAAATCCCAGTTAAGCAACTTTCCCAAGGCAGTGCTGCCATCGCGGATAGCTTTCTTCGCGAAGTGCGCGATACGGTTCGGGCGATGCTGCGGCCCGCGATGATCTTGGAGTTGCCCGCCGGTGCGAGGCTTGACAGCTTTGCAATTGATTTTTTAATTCGCGCAGCCTCCGAAGCTGCGACGTACGACGCTGAAATCGCAATCGTAGCCACCTCTCCGGAACACCGTCTTCTTCTCGATGTGACGCGATTCAGCAACGTGTTGCCCGTATTCAGATCGTTAGAGGAAGCGCTCGCCCATCTCGAAAACCACTTAAAGCCCGTCGTAGCCGCCCGAACGCCCCAGTCCATATCTCCTGTTTCGATCGCATAAAAGCATCGACAACAAGCTCCTCTTCTACAGGATTCAGTGTAGGTCCTCCGGATACAACGATTCCTTGCCGCGCTCATCCAAGAGGGGGAATTGTTAAAGAAAAGGGCCCCGCCATGAGATCGTCGAGTCACCCAGAGAGCTTTGCACTAATTGTCCCCACGTTAAACGAAGCCGAAAACATTTCGCTTTTGCTGTCTTCAGCGCAAGCGGCGCTTGAGTCTACAAACAATCCGTACACCATTATCGTCGTCGATGATGGCAGCGCGGACCGCACGCGAGAGATTGTGCGCGAACACTCGCGCAATGATTCGCGCATTCAGTTGGTCACTCGCGACGGCGAGAGCGGCCTTGCGGGGGCCATTCTTTGCGGATGGGAACATTCAGACGCGGAACTGCTTGGCGTAATCGATGCAGACCTGCAACACCCGCCCGATCTGCTTCCATTGATGCTAAGCGAGTTCGGCAATGACGTAGATATCGTGATTGCCAGCCGCTACGCGAAAGAGAATGGAGTTCGAGGATGGAACCCGGTCCGCGCCACCATATCGCGGCTCAGCACCATCGCCACGCGGCCGTTGTTGCGCGGGCGACCCGGCGTCACCGATCCGATGTCCGGCTTCTTCATAGTGCGGCGCCAGTGCATTCAGGGGCTTACTTTCCAAAGCAAGGGCTTCAAGCTCCTTTTGGAAATTCTGGTTCGCGGGCACATTCGCGGCGCCCGGGAAGTTCCCTATAGCTTCGGACTGCGCCATGCCGGCAAGAGTAAAGCCAGCGCTGGCGTTGCCGTGCAGTATCTCTTTTTGTTGGGCCGCCTGTCGTGGGACACCCGAGTTCGGTCAGGCCAACGATGAAGATCGCGCTGGTTACGGCTTTCCCGCCAAGCCGCAAAGCTCTTGCCGAATACGGGTTTCACCTCGCGGAGCAACTGCAACAAAACCCCGGAATCGAGCTCACCGTCCTCGGAGACATCCTGGACGAAGCGGAGCCCGAATTGCCTGGATTCAAAGTTGTTCGTTGCTGGGGTTTCGATCGCTTATCTAACGTGGCCGCCATCACGCGCTGCGTGCGTTCGGTGAAGCCCGATCTGGTGTGGTTTAATCTCGGCTTCGCGAGCTTCGGATCCAAGCCTGTAGCAGCGATGTTGAGCCTGGCTACGCCGATGGTGACGAGATTTTCCGGCGTGCGCACCCACATCACCCTTCACCAGTTGTTTGAGACCGTGGATTTGGTCGATGCGGGCGTCACCAGTCCCAGGCTGTATCGGACCGCCGGCTGGCTGGCCACGCACATGCTGCTGGGAGCGAGTTCGGTATCAGTGCTGTTGCCAGCCTACCGGCGCATGCTGCAAGACAATTACAAGCGTGGACGCGTGAGCGCACGCTCCCACGGCATTTTCGCTGCTCGACCTGATCCGCCGGACTTCAGCAAGCGGGGAAATCCCGGGCATCGCGTTTTGGCGTTTGGCAAATGGGGCACGTACAAGAAGCTGGAAGTATTAATCGAGGCCTTCGAGCAGGTCAGTGCCGAGATTCCGGAGGCCGAGTTGATTATTGGCGGAGGCGACCATCCTAAAACACCGGGATACGTCGCCGCGACTGCGGCGCGGTGCGCCAACAAGAAAATTCATTTCCTCGGCTACGTCGCCGAAGATGCGATTCCCGAGCTGTTCAAATCAGCGAGCGTGGCCGTGATGGCATACACATCGTCCGCTGGATCGAGCGGAGTAGCTCATTTGGCGGCACAGTACGGAGTTCCAATCATTGCCTCAGACATTGCAGACTTTCGCGAACTGGCCGATCACGAACATATGGCGATGGAGTTTTTCCCGTCCGGAGATGCCAACGCCCTTGCCGGCAAACTTCGCGACCTTCTGCAGTCGCCAGAGAACCTGACCGCAATGGCGGAACAGAATTTCGCAGCGGCCATTCATCTGACCATGCCTGAAGTTGTGCGAGAGTACCTTCGTGGCTTCGAAAAAGTACGACGGCTGAATGTTTTGCGGGACTTGTCAAAGGTCCGACAATCACCGGCGTGGCTGCCGGGCCGTCAAGCACTGGCTAGCAAATTGGGGAATGACGTCCAGTCATGGGACAATTCAGGCGACTAGGCGGTGGCTTTAGATAGAACTACAAAGTAACCGCTCCGGGAAGCCTTCCCATTTCAATTCCATCCACCCCGCGCGCGCTTACGCAGCGACTTCTTCGCCGTTCTTCAGTCTTCCCGGCGAATGTACGAACAGGAATCTACTTAATACAGAGTGAAGCGGAGAGTGGGCACGATCGAGGTACGAGAATGCCCCGGGAAGTCAAAGAAGCTCTGCTGCCCTAGTCCGAATGAGATGCGGATCGGATACTCGACGGTCGCGGTTTCTGATCCATCCACTCGCTGCATGGTATGGGAACGCACGTAGGTGACCAGGAATCCGCTGGTCACGTTGTCGTAGGCGTGAAACGCTCGTCCCGACGACCAGGCGCCTTGCGCGCTGAAGGACCAGCTCCGGTTAATGATCCCTTCGAAGGTGAATCGGGGGCGTAGCGTTTGCGCAATGGCGAATTGGGAACCCTCGACGCGCCATGCGCGCAAATAGTCCGCTACCCCAGAAGCGATCCACCGTGATCCGAATCTTCGCTCAATCCCAATGTAGGAAGTGGTGCCGTAATACTCAACGATCGACGGTGCAAATTGGAGATCGCGTGCGCTGTATCCGGCCAGCAGCGTGGTCCTTGACCAGGGCTGCCCTACGCGAAAATCAAGGCCTGCGGATAAATCCCGTGAGTGGAGGTTCTGATACTGAAATGGCCCCGCTTCCCTAATCACGTTGCCGGAAAAAGAGATCCAATTCGCGATCGGGCTGCTCTCAACGTACAGGAACTGGCGAAACAAATTCTGATTCAGACCCACGGGCGCCCGGGTGTCGCGGCGAATGGTGTACTGCAGGCCAGGCATGACGCTAAACCTGACGCCGGCAAAACTTAGCACACGGCTGATCGAACCGTTGAACATAGTATCGAAAGTGTTGCGGTTTTGGACCAGCAGTTGGCTCGGGAACGAGAAGCTGCCTTGCGAGTTTCGTACACCGACAAATCCGTTGATCGCCCGAAAGGATCCCATGTTGTAGTGAAATTGCGAGTCGGCGAAGGTTTCAATGGAGCGGCGAGGCGGCGGCAGCAAGAGCGGCAGGTTTTGAAGTCCCCGCAACCGCGCATCCATCTGATAGATATTTTCGTCTTCGAAAATCGGAGCCACGTGAGAGTCCGAACCAAGCCCCAGGCGTTCGGTGATTTGTCGGCCCTCGCTCGCTGAGAGGTCCATTTCGGCGCTGCGGGTTAGTGGATCCTGCGGATCGAGCGAATTGGCCTGCGCAAACAAGGAAAGGGCCTGGCGGCTTTCGCCCCGCTGCCGGTTCACGCTGGCTAAAGCTACGAGGTATTCGTAGTTTTCCTTGGCGTCTTCTTTTCCTCGAACCGTATCCAGTTGGATTTCCGCGCTGCGGGTATCGCCGACTGCGAGGGCTGTGTTGGCCATTCCAACCGCGACTGACACATCGTCGGCACCCGCAGCCTGGGCTCGACCGTAGAATCGTTGCGCCAGTTCGTATTGATGAGCTGCCAGCAGAATTGAGGCGGCGCTCAGGTAATCTTCCGCAGTTGCAGAATCGTCGTTTGCCGCTTGCGCTTCAGCAAATCCGAGGCCTACTTGTTGCTGGGCCTCGTCGGTTCTTCCCTGCCCCGCGAACAACATGCCGAGGGCAAGCCTGACGTGCAGGCGATCCTCTTCGGGGCCCTCAAGCGCACGGGAGTAGCGCAGCAGGGCTTGATCGCGCTTCCCCATGGCCTGCAGAGCGTCGGCGGTCACCAGTAAGATCTTGAAGTCCTTGCCTCCCGCCCGCTCCGCCGCTTCAATGGCTTTCATGGCTTCATCGGGGCGCTGCAACTTCGCATAAGAGCGCGCCAGTTCGGCATGAATCATCGGATCGTTAACCACTTTCAACGCTCGGTTCAACGTGTCCACCGACTGCTGGTAATTGCGCAAACGAAATTGCACTTCCGATAGCGCAAGATACGGCGCGACGTCATTGGGCTCGAACTTTAAGGCCGCCTCGTATTCATCGCGCGCGTGCGGCCACATAGCCCGCTGACGATATGCCTCGGCCTTGGCTAAGTGCAGGCTGCCGGAATCCGGTAGAGTCTTAGCGGCCAGGGTAGCTTCCTTCAACGCGGAACTCGACCGCCGCAGCTGCAACAGGGCATAAGCAAGTCCTAAATGGGCTTCGCCGTAGTTGGGATTCAAGGCCAAGGCCTTGCGGAAGTCCGATTCAGCCTTGCTGGCCTGCCGCAAATCGTTGTAAACGTATCCGCGGTTCATGTATCCGGTGGCCATTTCCGGATCAATCTCAAGGGCGCGGGTGAAATCCTGCACCGCTTGCCGGTTGTCGTGGTTGTGCACATCGAGATAGCCGGCAATCAGCGGTAGATCGCGGTCTTTTGGCAACGAATCGCGGTAGCGTTTCACGATCGCATCGGCGTCGTCGAAGCGGTTCAGGTAGAGGAGATCGTAAGCCAGATAGTCAACGCCTTCGCGGTCGCCGGGCAGTTTTTCGATCACGCGATAACCGAGCTCGGCGGAAGCTCTGTAGTCCCCTGTCATGGTCAAGTAACGTTCTTGCTCGCGCATCACTTGCGGATTCGTCCGCATGTCCTCAGAAGCCCGATCCAGCCAGCGCTTGGCGAGTGGCAGTTCGTGGCCTTCAAGGGCAGCATTCATCGCGCCCGAAATAATGAGCGGATGCGAAGGGGCGAGAGCGAACGCCTTCTCGTAATTCGTCTGCGCTTGGGGAAATTCGCGGTTGGAACTCGATAGGTCGCCCAAAGCGAGGTAGGGCACAAAGTTTCCGGGATCTTTGCGCGCCAGTCGCAGGAAGTATGCCTTCGCGCCCTTGTCGTCGCCCATCTCACGCAGCAGGAAACCGAGCGAGCCCAAAGCAGCGGGATTGTCGGGCTGGGCGTCGAGAACTTTCTTGTACGCCTGCAGCGAGGCGTCCCGGCGATCCATCTTCCAAAGCAGATTCGCGTAGTTCAGAAGAATCACGGTGTTGCCCGGCTGTAGCCGGATGGCCTCGGTCAGGTCTTTATCTGCGCTTGTCAGGTCGAAATCGGCCACTTCGGTAGCCGCGCGAAGACGCAGAAATTCGGGACGGTTCGCTCCCTCGATGTTGAGGGCGCTGATTTCTGCGCGGGCTTGTTTGGCCACGCGCGCGGCATTGGCAGTGTCGCCGCTGTTGCGATACAAGTCATACAAGCTCACGCGCAAAGAAGTCGGATACAGCACGCCTTCCGGGACGCTTGGCGGCAAGCTTGAGATCGCAGTTTCGTACTCGTGGATTGAATCCGCCTCGCGATGCTGCGTTGCGTACATTTGCCCGCGGACCGCATGCAGCCGGTAATGATGGCTGTCGATCTTTTCCGCCTGTGCCAGAAGGCCGGTAGCGCGTTCGAAGTCTCCGGCGCCGACCAGGGCTTGGGCGGCATTGAGCTGAAACTCAATCTGTTTTGGGGCGCGCTGCGCAGCTTTCACGTAAGCGGCAGCTGCGTTGCGACCGTCGCCGGCGAGCTGGTACGAGTATGCGAGTTCAGCAAGCGAACTGGCGTCGGCGTTGGTCAAGCTTTTGAGAATCTTGATCGCCGCTTCATAGTCGCCGTTGTCGCGGTAATAAGAGGCTACCGCACGCAGGACTTCAGGATTGTTCGGCGCGGACTGGCGCGCGCGCTCCAGCATTTCTTTTGCCTGATCAGGATGCCCAGAGCGCTGAAATCCACGGGCGATCAGAAGCTCGGTGCGGGCTGAGCGCTTCACCGCCTCGGCGCGCTGCAGATACGGGATGGCCTGGCTGGGATCGCTCTCAAGCAACAGTTCGCCTGCCAGCTGCAAGTCGGTCTCACTACGAGGATTGGCTGCCAGAATCTGGTCCAGAATCTTCCGAGCTTCCTCGCTCTTTCCCATCCTGGCATAGGTCTGGGCCAGCCCTGAGAGTCCGGCGATGGACGAGGGCCTCTCTGAGAGCCCGTGGCGGTAGGCGGAAGCAGCAAGCTCATATTGGCCGGCAAGACGCGCCGAATAGCCGAGCAGGAACCATAGGTCCGGATTCTGCGGCGCGGATTCGGCCGCATGCTGGGCATAGCCGACGGCTGCGCGGTAATCGCTGCGGTCGAGCGCCATTTGGGCAGCACGCGCTTGGCGCGCCACCTCTATACCGGAACCCCAACCCAACCCGTTTTCAGGCGCCGTCTGGCTTGAAGGGGGCGAATCGTCCTTTTTCTTGCCTTTTTGCTTTGTCGCAGGAGCTTTGCCGTCGTCCCCGTGGACATCAAAAGTTTGCGCAGCGACAGTCCCGCAAATACTTACCATTGCGAGCAGTAATGCGCCGGCGTGAATGCGTATGTTCCGAGTCAAGTCAGCTCCAACGTAAGCGAACCGCCAAAAGTCAGGTGTGGCTTGGCGTCAATCTCAGATGCGGAAAATTCTGTAGGTGGTTGGATGACATTTCGATCCGATTTCCAACACTTTAGCCCCGAAACCGCCCTTCTGCAAGCAACCGTCCTGTAGATCCTCGAATCGAAGACCTGACTCCTCAGAGTCTGGAGCAACTGCCTTGACTTCTGATGCCGGTTTTTTGCGGCGGCCAATTCCGCTCACGATGATCATTCTGCTGGCCCTGGCGGTCCACGGCCCTTTGCTGCTGATGCAGCTGCCGGCAACGACTTCGTATGATGCCAACTTCCACATCTTCTTTGGATCACACTATGCACACCATTGGTTCAATCCATGGAATGAAAAGTGGTTTGCAGGATTCTCGCAGGCGACTTATCCGCCGCTGACGCACCAGGCGATTGCTTTGCTTTCGTATCTAGTTGGGCTTACCGAAGCCTTCATGCTCGTCCAGCTCGCCGCGGTGATTCTGCTGGCGGTCGGGGCCTACCGGTTCGCGCGTTTATGGGTAAACGAACGCGCTGCCAGTTACGCCGGAGTTCTTGCGATTTTTACCGGAACGATTTCGTTTCTGGTTTACTCCGCGGGCCAGTTGCCCACCACGACTTCGGCGGCGCTGTTCTTCCTCACCCTTCCGTACCTCTATATGTGGTCTTTGCGAGGCGGGGCGCGGACGCTGCTCAAAGGCGTTGCGTTAGCGTTGGCCGCAGCCTCGGCCCACCACGTGACCCTGATCTTTGGCTCCGTGCTGTTTGCGGCTCCGGTTATTGCGCTGGCATGGCATGACGCTCGCGAACAGGGACGCAGAGTTTCCCCGGTCATCCAACGGGCCGTAATCTTCGCTCTGCTGGCAGCTCTCGGCGTGGGCATTGTGCTTTTGCCTTACTGGGTCGCGATCATTCGTCATCCCATCGAGCAGATGCCGATCCCCCACGCCAGCCGGTCGAATTTTCTGATGAACTGGGTCTACGGCTTGAATTATTTTGTCGTTCCCTATGGCGCGCTCATTCTGGCACTGCCTTTCATTGTGATCAAGGGCGCTTCAACTCCCCGACTGCGAATTCTTCTGATCGCGTTCTGGGCAACGTTCCTGATTGCGCTCGGGGGTACGACTCCTGTTCCTAAATGGATCTTTGGGCGCGCGTTTGAGATCCTCACTTACGAACGCTTTACCTTGTGGGCGACGATTCTCGCCCTTCCTCTGGTGGGTTTGCTGGTTGAGCGCATTATTGACCGCTGGCATTCCACTGGAGCGATTGCAGTCAGCTGTGCTGCGCTCGCGACCATGGGCTTTGCCTTCGTCTGGCTGGTGCTCAGCCCGTTTCACGTCTCCAGCGCGCTGAACGTGGACCCAGTCGTTTCCTTCTTAAACCGCGACCAGCACGACCAGTACCGCTATTTGACTCTGGGCTTCGGCAACGCGCTGCCCAAGGTGTCCACCTATGCCAATGCAAGCAGCGTGGACGGGGAATACAATTCCGCCCGCCTACTTCCGGAAATGACGCGCTACGGCGCCGCCCAGTTGACGAATGCGAAATTCTTCGGCTCCGCCGGAATGGACTCGCTCAGCGCCATGCTCCGGCATGCGAATCACTATGGACTGAAGTATGTGTTTGTCCACGATCCGTTCTACGAGCCGGTGCTGGTTTTTGCTGGCTGGCGGCAAGTGGAAACATTCGATTCCGGTGAGATCACCGTTTGGTCGAAAGACGACGCTCCTCCGGCGAGACAAATTCCGTCCGATTCGGTGCCGCCGCCTTGGCAGGGTTTGCTGTGGGGGATTCTACCGATCGGCAGTGCGATTCTTGCGATCGTGCTTCTAGTCTTGTTACCTGAACGGGGCACCCAAATACCGGAAGTGCGCCTGGTGCCGCAAGCCACGCCCGAAGCCGTTTACTCCAGTCAGATTCAGTCCAGCGGAGTCCGCCCATGAACCGCACTTTGCCTATCGTAATCGCAGGAGTCACGGCGATCCTGGTAGCCATCGCCTGGATCCAAGCCGGAGGAGTGAAACGTCACGAGATTGCCTCCGCCGCAACGCCAGAAGAGGCCGTGCAGGCCCTGATGGCCGATATTCAAAACCACAACTGGGACGCCGCGTATGCGCGGCTCGACCCAAGCAATGACGTCGAGAAGGCGGCGTTTATTCGCGACGTCGCCGGCAGCGACGGCAGCCTTCGCACCTACGCGGCACTGCAAAGCTTTGACGTCCACGCTTTGCACGCCGACGCGGACCATGCTGATATGCGAGTCCGGGTGAAGTGGTCCACCGCTGTGGGTTCGCTTGATGACGTACGAGATTTGCCCGTCCGACGCGACGCGTCCGTATGGCGAGTGGTGTGGCCCAAGCCAAAATTCGCCGCCGTGCCGCCGCAAGTGATTCCTGTCAACTACCTGCGTTGGGACATTATTGGACGCGATAACGCTGAAGCTTGGGGAGCCCAGGGAGTCGACGGCCCTAACGTCCGCATTACCTCCATGAATGCCGTTGAGCGGCCCGACCGCGTGGTCATCATGGGCGAGATTGAGAACGAAGACACAGTTCCAGCTTACGTGAACGTGAGCGCCACGCTTCTAAAGCCCGATGGATCGACGCTGGACGAAGAGAGCAGCTTCGACCTCATCTCGCACGCTTTGCTTCCGAAACAGGTGTCTCCGTATCGGATTGATTTCCCCGGCGTCCGGATGGCGCAAATCAAGAGCGTACGCATGAATCCGCGCGCTCTGCTGGTGCCAGCTAGCGCGGACCCCGTCATTGCGGTGGCGGACCAGTCCGTGACCCAGGATGGCCTTGGCCGCCACGTGCTGAAGGGCGACCTCATTAATGAGAGCGGGCAGACGGTTAACATCGCGCAAGTGCTTTCCACTTTTTACGACTTGAGCGGCAAAGTGATTTGGGTCTCCGGCGGCTACATTGATCAAGCCCTGTTGCCGCAGGTGTCCACACCGTTTGCAGTGGATGTGCCCGATGACGTGATCTCGCACATGAAGAACTATCACGTGGTCGTCAACCATTACGTGCGGATGGGTCAATGAAAATGGGAACCCCTGCGCGAAGCTTGAACCTGCGGTTGGCCTGCATGCTTTTCCTGGCCTGGGCTTGCGCCGCCTCAGCGGTGGCGGTCACCATTCATGCGCCGACGACTATAAAGGCGGGAAACGGGTTCAGCGTTGCGACTGACGGGTCGGGTTCGGCAACGCTGTATCTACTCGGGCCGGGCACTGCATTGAAGCAAGCCATCCAGCTCGGTGGGAACGCGAACATTCCTGGCGAGAAAGTGACCATTGCGGGGCAGTATCGCGTAATCGTCTGTTCGGGAGACGACTGCTCTCAGAGCGCGCTCGATGTGCAAGCGGGGGAGCCGGCGAGGTTGAGTTTCTTCCTGCATCCCTCGCGCGTACCGGTATCGAGGCCCGACGCCATCGATGGGACGGCATTCGTTTTCGACCGTTATTACAACCCGGTCTTCGTGCAATCCAAAGTAGATTTCCAAATCACGCCCGCCTCCGGCGCTGGATCTTCCAAGGTGGTTTCCAGCGACCATGGCGTTGCCTGGATACGGTTGGGATCGGGGCGCGCTGGCGGGCCGGTGCGAATCACCGCGAGCATCGCCGGGGTCAGCGAACCGCGCGTGATTCAACAGGTGGCGGCTGATGCGTGCAGCCTGCGGATCAAAGCGGTCCGCGATGCTAAAGGCCTCACCGTGGAAACGGACCCGGTGCGCGATTGCAGCGGCAATCCCCTGCCGGACGGCACGATTGTCTCATTCACCACCAAGGGTTCCGCCGGTATGACTACCGTAGACACACCCATCAAGAAAGGAATCGCGCGGACGCAGCTGACGGTCAAAGGCAATGCGCGCGTTTCAGTGGCCTGCGGTGTAGTGCTCGGTAATGAGCTTTCCGTCGCGGGGAACATGTGATGATTCGACGCCAAACCCTCGTGCTGTTGGCGCTCACCGCCGTGTTGACGGCTGCGGCGAGCGGCCAGTCTTTGCCGCAAGTGAGCCTGAAAGCGGATGCGCTGAGCCCGCGCTCTATTGAACCGTTGACGGAAACCAACATCGCGCGTGATTACGCGATCGCCTGGAAAGACTTGTCCCAGGCACTGGAGCAAAACCGTACAGACCTTCTGAACGAGCAGTTCACCGGTTTCGCACACGACCGGCTGAAAGAACGGGTCGCCGACCAGCAGCGCATTGGCCTGCGCACGCAGATTGTGGACCACGGGCACAAGCTGAAGGCGATTTTCTATTCGCTCGACGGTGGCGCAATGCAACTGTTGGACGAGGCGCAGATACAAATCCAGATCTTTGACGGCAGCCGGCTCATCGATACCCAAGACGCGTCTCAGAAGTACATCGTTTTAATGACTCCCGGTGCGGATCGCTGGTATGTCCGCTCCATGGAATCGGCCCCCACTTCGAAACCGTAGCCCCTTGGCCCAAACAACCCTTAGCACGGAGATCCCATCGTACGGGGTCTCAGAGCCCGGGCATGAAACTTCTTCGTTACGGATTGATAGTCCTGATGGTGGCTTTAGGCCAGTTCCCCACTGCCTGTAGCCATGCGAACGTGCGTCCGGCGGTGGCCAGCGGCTTGCCGGGACCGGGTGATGGCCCAAAGATTCTTGCGGATTACCAGCCCTGGTTCGGGGACCCCAACCACATTGACGCCGGGTACAACAGCCAGGACCCTGCGGTATTGCGCAAACAGATTGCGAACGCGCGCAGGATGGGAATCTACGCATTCGCCGTGGACTGGTACGGGCCGCGCCAGCCCTTTCTCGATCGCAGCTACGCGATTCTGCAGAAAATCGCCAGCGAGGAGCATTTCCACGTCACCCTGATGTACGACGAAACTCAGGAAGACAACGGTCACGCCACGGAGGATGCGCTGGAGGCACTGGATCTCGCTTACAAAAAGTACATCGGTCCTGACAGCCCCGGTCGCGACGCTTATGTGACCCTGCAAGGGCGCCCTGTAATCTTCATATTTCCCAAGCGAGGGAACACCGACTGGAACCAGGTTCGGCAAGTGGTCAATGGGTGGCCAAACCCGCCAATCCTTCTTTATCAAGATGAGCCCCCGGCCCAGTACGACAAAGCTTTCGATGGAGAATATGCCTGGGTCTTTCCCGGTAGCGCCGGCTGGAAACCAGATGGGCAAGCCTGGGGCGAAGACTATTTGAATAAGTTTTACAACCGGATGCGAACGAAACACCCTGGGAAAATTGTAGTGGGCGGAGTGTGGCCGGGGTTTGACGACTCCAAAGCTTCATGGAGTCTGCACCGCCGCATTGATTCGCGATGCGGCCGGACATTTGAAGACACCCTGCGGGTTTTTCATGAAAACGAAGATCCCAGCCACCCGATGCCGTTCCTGCTGATCGCCACTTGGAATGACTACGAAGAAGGAACCGCGATTGAACCAGGCATCCCCCGTTGCGATGCCCAGTCCTCGGCAAGGTTACCCAGGCGTGAGGCGGAACGCTAGTCCCGCGAGCATACCGCTCCCTCTCGATGCACAGGCATTGAGGCGGAATTCATGCCGAGGCGGCAGATAGCAACTGTGGAGGGTGAAGGTGAAATCCGGCTTCGATCAGCAGAGTACTCTTCACGAGAATGACGTGTTGCGCGTATTGCCACACGTGGTTGAGGTGGCGGGAAATTCTCATCGCCAAAATTCCTTTTGCGAGACCCGCCCGCTAACCGGCCTGCTGCAGCGGCTTCGGGAAAACAAGTTCGCGCTTCGTGCCATGGTCGCTGCCTTCCGGGGACTGCAGAAGATGGGCCTGTCAGTGATCCCGAACCACTTTTACTGGCCAATTCCAGATCTGCGTGAAATGGAGGTCCGGGATTGGCAGACACCGGCTTCCCCGGCTGGTTTGGACCTGAATCTCGGGAAGCAAGTGGATCTGGCTCGAGAGATACTTGCTCTCCACCAGGAAGAGTGGTCCTTCCCCGACCAACCTGCCGGCCCGGTTGAATATCACTACAACAATGGCTTCTTCGAGACCGTCGACGCTGAGGTGGCTTACAGCCTGGTGCGCCACTCGAAGCCGTCGCGAATTATCGAAGTCGGCGGAGGATACAGCACTCGGGTGCTGGCCGCTGCGCTACGGGCGAACCGCGACCAGGGAAACAAAGGCGGGAAGCTGTTCACTATCGAGCCTTTTCCCAACCCCACCTTGGAGGGGATCACAACCCTGATACCGCAACGCGTTCAGGATGTCGATCTGGATTTCTTTCTCTCGCTTGGGCCCGGAGACATTCTTTTTCTGGATTCAAGCCACGTGGTTAGCGTCGGAAGCGATGTCGTCCGAGAGTATCTGGAGATCCTTCCCCGCCTCCGGCCTGGTGTGCTGGTGCATGTGCATGACATCTTTCTCCCTTCGGATTATCCCCGCGACGCGGTACTTTCGAAGCTTTGCTTCTGGTCTGAGCAATACCTGTTGCAGGCTTTTCTCGCCTTCAATCCTCACTTTGAAATTGTGTGGGGAAGCAGCGCTATGCAGCAGTTCCATCCGGATGTGCTGGAGGAAACGTTTCCGCGCTGGAAGAACAGCTACTGCCGGATCGCCAAAGCCACACGGCAATTCCTGCCGACTTTAGACGGCAACCGCGTGTGGCCGTCGAGCTTTTGGATGCGACGAGTGGCCGCGCCTCGAGTCAATTAAGCCCTCATTTCTACTTCCCGACTCACCGAAGGGTGGGTTGCTTCATGCACTTCTGATTAAAGAATTGGCGATCCTGTATTGCCCCCACCCCGGCCCTAACTTTAAAATTTGGACACACTAAGGATTTCACTGTAGATCCTCGTGTTCAATCTAGTAGGGCCGAGGCCGTGTAATGGGAAAATTCGCTCTTGTCTGCTGTATCCTTTTCTGCTTCTCCAGTTTAGATGCGGCCTTTGCGGGCGTCACCGTAACGGCTCCAGCCAACGGTTCGACCGTTGCCTCCTCCGTGCAGTACGTGGCCACCGCTTCATCCCCTGCTTGCGCTAAAGGCGTAGATTCCATCGGTATTTACTCCGGTCCGGGTCAACTGGCATACGTCACCAAGGGAAGCTCGCTGAACACCATTCTGAACTTTAGCCCCGGGACGTACAACACCACCGTTCAGCAGTGGGACAACTGCGGCTGGTCTTCCAGCCAACAGGTCACCATTACCGTGGGAAGCGGCGGAGGCGGTACCGGAGGCGGCGGAACCTTCTGGAACCTGCAGGCAAACACCGCAGGTTGGACCGGCTACGGCCTGCTTCCTCCCGTTTATGCCATCTGCCCCAATTGTTCTCCTGCTGGCCCCAGCGTGAGCTGGTCTTGGACACCGGGCGTTTCAGTTGCTTCGAGCAGCTCTCAAACGGTGAAAACCACGATCGGCGGCACCCAGGCTTACACCGATGTTTTGTGGAACAACCATCTAATCGGCGACTTTTCTTCCCAGGGCCTGCCCGACTACAACCACACCCTGATTCCGACGCTTCATAATTTCACCTATGACGTCTGGTTCTACCTGAGCAATAACACAGCTCCGCAGGCGCTCGAGTTTGATATCAACCAGTTTGTGAATGGGCAGTCTTATATCTGGGGGCACGAGTGCCGTGTTGCAGGCGGCCACCAGTGGGACACCTGGAATAATGCAGGGCAGTTTTGGGTTCCGAGCGGAATCGGTTGCTGGCCGATCGTCGGCTGGAATCATCTGGTGATCCAGGCTCAGCGCACTTCCGACAATCACCTGCTGTTCAAGTCCATTAGCCTCAACGGCACAACCAACGCGCTGAACCGCTACGACTCGCCCACGCCAACCACCTGGTACGGAGTCACCATCAACTACCAGATCGACGGCAACACCTGGCAGACACCGTATGCAGTGCATCTGGACAAGTTGAATTTTACCTGGCAGCCGTAGTTCGCGAGGTTCGGCTGGTGAATTGATGTCAAAAAGGCACAGCCTAAAGGCTGTGCCTTTTTCTTCTCCCGAACGGTTCAAGGGTGGCCGGATTAACGGGCGTGTTTCCCGTCTCACCAGCAGGGATGGACCGGCGTCACCGTGGCAAAGGTGGCAAAACCCTGCGTCGTCTGGTTCACCCGGCGGTAAACCCCGCTTTGCAGATGGTAGTGCGTCCATTGCACCATGCCGTTGTTCTTCTGCATGGCAAAGGTTTCCTGATCCAGGCAGTTGCTGTAGTTGATGTCGCACGAGTACCGGAATGACAAGGTCAAGGTTGACGCCAGCGGGAGGCTCCCGATGGTCTGGGTATAAGGCCCCCAGATTTCATTCACGACGTAGCCAAGGTTCTGCGTTATGAAACTGGCGCATGAAGAATGAATGTCGTAGTCGGTATGCGCCGATTGCACCTGGATTGAAGCCAGCTTTCCGGGAATCGCAGGCTTGGTGATGCACCGAGGCATCCAGGGCAGTCCCTGCCGGAATATCTTGTAGGTAGTTGGATCGTTCCACACTTGTTCAGTTATCGATTGATAAATGTAGCGCTTATCGAAGGTGTCCACATCCCATGGAAACCCGGCCGGTCCTTTAACCCAGTAGAAATTTCCGGCTGTCGGATAAACGACATTGAAATGACCATTGCTAGTGGCTGCTTGCGGTGCCATCCAATCGAGCATGTCGTACTGGTTGGATTTGCAAGCCTGTGCACCAGCTTGAGTTAGGAGAGAAACAGACATAGCTACGCTTACGACCAACAGAACATTGATCCGCATAACACTTCCCATCTGCTCGCGAATTTGTGCCTATATCCCCATATACGGGCTTCACTGTAGAACTACGCTAAGGTGTTTACTGTAGACAAGCAATACCGGAAAACCGTAGATCCTGTGGAAAAGCCCAAATTAGAACAACACTACCCGGAGCGTGGGCAAGGAGTGCGAGCGCAGTCAACCAGCGCTGGTAGCAATGGATTCGGGAGCCGACAGCGGGTTTAGGATGTAACGGCTACGGCAACTGGGGGTTGGACGTGCTTGAATATCGCCTCGTTAACCTTGCGCGCGGCCTCGGCTGGTGAAGCAGGTGCGATGACCGTCATGCCCGCGATTTGAGCCAAAGTCAGGAATGCAGCACGGTTGCGGTTGAGAAATTCGAGGGGGTATTCCGGTTTGCGCTCGCGCGCCTGCGCCGGTTCCGCATCCAGCAGGTAGGCGACCTCAGGTCGGGGAACCAGCCCCAGCAGACAACGGGCGTATGCCCTGCCGGCAAGCCGATCGAGTTTCAGATTCGCGAGCTCATCGTAAATATAACGATCGAAAATGATTACGTCCCACGCGCCGGCTTGGGCTTTCATCCCCCAGAGGGCGAGCGATAAGCCGTCCAAAAGATAGAAGCCGAAGCGCACCGGCGTCATGAACCAGGACTGCACATTCTTGTCGCGCCTCCGAACCGGGGCGCCAGGAGCGCCAATACCTTTCTCACTTCGAAACATGGTATGGCTGAGAAAACCACGCGCGTGCCCTAGGACTGCAATGTCGTCCCAAAACGCCAGCACTGAGACGTGAAGGCCCGCGTCGGTGAGCCGATTGTAAAGTTCCCTGATTTGCGTGCTTTTCCCTGCGCCGTCAATTCCAGAGAAACTTACAATGATCGGACGCCGATTTCCTTGCATTGCTTAAGCGACTCCTTGGCTCTCTCCTAGGCCGCGCTGCGAAAAAAATGGTCCCAGACCTGGTTTTGACTGGGACCACAAGCAGTCTGCGTCACTAGGAAGCGCGACGCTGTCCGCCCTGATTCTGTTCATCCTTCTCATCGGTCTCTACGTCATGACCGCCCTGCGTGGGCCGTTTCTGATTGAGGTTGTCGGTTTGATCGGTCTGCTGTTCGTTCTGCTGTCCCTGCTGGTTTTTCTTGTTCGGATCGTTTGACATGACCTACCTCCTGTTTTTCAAATGGAGCTTGTGAATCCATTCCAAGAAATTTAGTTGCCTTTTCAGCGGAGCGGGTTGGCTTGGGGCATCCGGGCGGCACGTTCGCGGCCCATTGACCAAACCGCGTCGTCAAAACACTTGCACAATGCCGTTACGGACCGCGTAAAGCGTGAGGTCAGCGAGCGAATGCAAATCAAGCTTTCGCATGATATTTGTGCGATGCGTTTCCGTCGTCTTCACACTCAAATTCAAGACCACAGCCACCTCTTTACTGGTCTTTCCTTCCGCCAACAGCTGGACAACCTCCCGTTCGCGCGGCGTAAGACGATTGCGGGTGCGGGGCTTGATCAAAGAACCTGGATTGGAGTGTGCTTCCATTGCAGACTCCGAGGCTCTGTGACTGAAGAAGGTGCCTTGTCGTTGTACTGCCTCTACTGCGGTCACGAGATCGCGACCTGCGTCCGACTTCAACAGAAAGCCGCGCGCGCCGACTGCTAAAACATCGCGAACGATTTGTTCGGAATTGTGGACAGTGAGTATCAGCACATTGGACGAAGGGCAACTGGCAGAAATTTGCCGGGCCGCATCCAGTCCATTGAGGTTGGGCATTCCGATATCGAGCAGCACCAGGTCCGGCTTCAGCGCACGCGTACTCAGAACGGCTTCGCGCCCGTCTCTCGCTTCCCCACAAATCTCCCAGCCTTCGTGGTTCTCAAGCACTGTTCTGATTCCACGCCGGACGATCTCGTGGTCATCTGCGATCAGGATTCGGTAAGCGCTCATCGATCACCCTAGGGGCTGTAGGGATACGGCGCAACCGGGCCCGGCAATGCGGGGCCCGGTTGCACAGAGGTGGTCGCCTTCACCTAGTTGCCCGAGTTGGGCGCCGGGGCCGCCAAGTCGCTTCGTTCGCGCGCTTGTGCCGCATACTTCCTGACCGTCGACAGGAAGGCTTCGCTTTCGCTGGTCGCTGGAACCTCGCCGGACAGAATTGCCCGGAAGTCCACCAGCTTGCCATACAGTACCGCGGTTTCATCCCTATCCTGGGTAATCGCGGAACCGCTCAGGTCGATGCCGGCGAACACGCCGCGCGCACGGGAATACGTCAGGATCTCAGCCTTCATCTTCCAGTCGGTGCCTGCACTGGTATCGCGCCCTACAGGACCCGCGGCGGCGGAGGCGTCCGCGCCCAGCTTGAACTTGCTGGACAACAGATGCTGCATTCCGTTTTCATTGGTAACGATCATCACCAGATCCACGGCCTGACCGCCCAGTTGCAATCCCCAGCTGCCGCCAGTAATAGTGATCGGGGCCGGTGCGCTCCAGCCATGCTCGGTGCGGCAGGTGGCCACGCCTTTTCCGTGAGTGCCACCAAACCCGATGGCGATCTTCACCATCGAGGGAACCACCGCGATACATTTCGCGTTTTGCATGATCTCGTTGGGAACCGCTTTGTCCGGTGTCCCCATGATTTCGTCGAGAACGCTCGCTGAAGCTTGAATGCGTTTGTCAATGTCCGTTCGGCCCTTGTCATGATCATCAGCAGCCAGACTTGCGGCTGCAAACATCAGGATGGTGGCGAATAATGCCACGCTCTTACCTGTCCGTGAATTCATCTTCGAACCTCCATGTTGTTCTGTCTTAGTCTCGGTTTCTTTCCGCGTTCAATCCGCGATCACCCTCTGCGCCGCTGTGCTACATGGCAGGCACTGCACTCCGGCTCACATTGGCCGCGCCGAATTCGAGCAGGGACTCCCACTTCTCCACGAAAGCGTCGCGATTGCCCTGTTTGGCCGACTGGGTTTGAGGACGCACCTCCTCCGGATTGGTCAGGAATTCGCGGATGCGCATTTTGGCTTTGTGAAGCTGCGACTTCGAGTTGCCTGTCGAGCAGCCCAGCACCTCGGCGATCTCGCGGTGTTCATAACCTTCCACTTCATGAAGGAGGAATACCGTTCTGTAGCCTTCTGGCAATTCCCGGATCGCATCGATCAGAGCGATGCGGTCGATACAGCCCGCCAGATTACGGTCCCGGGTGCCGTATTCACGCCGAACCGGCGTGGCATCGGCGTTCTTGCTGCAGGGCTCGTCCAGCGAGAGCTGCGGCAGGGTCTTCTTGCGGAAGCGCATCAGAACCGTGTTTACGGCGATGCGGTGGATCCACGTGGAAAGAGCTGAGTCCCCTCGAAACGTCCCCAGCTTGCGGAATACCTGCAGGAAAGCGTCCTGGGTAAGATCCTCAGCTTCGGCGACATTATTAGTCATGCGCAGGCACAGCGAATAAACGCGTGCTTTCTGCGACTGAAAGAGGACAGCGAAGGCATCGGCGTCGCCACGCTGGGCCCGTTCGATGAGGTCGGCGTCAAGACGGGCACCCGAAGGAACGGATTCAGAGATGTTGTTCACGTGAAGCTCCTTTCAAGAAAGCATCAGACTTATAAAACGTCCGCGATCGGGTCTGCTAATCTCTACAAACCGCCCCGGCAGGAACCACATTAGATTCCCTCCAGAAAATGTTCTATCCGAGGCAACCTGTATCGCGTTTTGTACTTTGCTGTATGAAATTCGGGGGTGCCCTAAGGTGTTGTTTGCGGCTAAGGAAGCTGGCGAAGCCTTGCCGGGCGCTGGATACAGGGAACCCTGCAGCGATCTACAGTTGGGTCAGGATTGTGTCCCGCCCAGCGAGTGCCTATTCTTCGAATCACGATGACATACACCCGCAATTTATCCCACCACCCAAGCAGGGGCCAGCTTGCTGAACACAAGCTGGCACCTGCTCCTCGCCTTTTCTTTTCGGTGCGGTGAATGCCGCGTCTGTGGTGGAAAGCTAATATCTGACTTAAGCGCGAGAGAACGAACGTTAATCAGGAATGGGCGAGCTCTCGATTTCGGAGTTCGAGTTTTCTTGCGGTGCTCGGCCTGGTGGAGACAGCAGCCGGAATATCGAAATCTCCCTTTGCACTGACAAACACACATCCGACCCGTCAAACGGGCCGACGTATGGCGGTTGGGTTACGCGGCGGGTCCCTCTCCGGACGCCGCCAACGAAGGAACCTCGACCTGAATAATATTGTTCTTCACCGCGTAAACGACCAAGTCGCGGATCGAATGAAAACCGAGTTTTCGCATGATATTGCTGCGATGGGTTTCGGCAGTCTTAGTACTCAAATTCAGTAACGACGCAACTTCCTTCGAACTTTTTCCTTCTGCCAGCAACTGTATGACTTCCCTCTCTCGGGGAGTTAGCTGCGGCAACTGGGGCGGGGTGTGCGCTCCTCCACTTGGACCCCGGCCGAGAAATCCGTTCAGCACCATGTCATTCACCCGGGGAGTGAAGAACATCCGGTTTCGCTGAAGCGCTTCTACCGCTGTCACCAAGTCCCGAGCCGCATCGGACTTCAACACGAAGCCGCGGGCACCCGCATTTAAGGCCTCCCGAACCACCTGGTCTGAGTCAGTGATCGTCAATACGATTACCTTGCACTGCGGATCCTGCTGGAGCAATTGACGAGTGGCCACAAGCCCATTGAGGTTTGGCATGCCGACATCGAGAATCACGACGTCTGGCTTCAACAGCCGAGCCTTCTCAACGGCCACGGCGCCATCGGTGGCCTCTCCACAAATTTCCCAGCCTTCATGCGCCTGCAACAGTGTGCAAAGTCCACGACGAACCACTTCGTGGTCGTCGGCAACCAAAATTCGAAGCTTCATAGGTCTTTCTCCGTTCTTCCATCTCCAACGTCAATTTCTATCTTCCCCGGGCGCTGATGCCTCTGGACTTCGGGCTATAAAATCTTTGTGCTGGCTTACGGCCTCCACGGCCGCCAGCAAATCACGCGGGGCGTTCGACTTCACGACAAAGCCCTTCGCTCCACATTGAAATGCTTCCCGCATCATTTGCGGAGAATCGTGCTGGGTCACAATCAGTATTTCGCACTCCGGATTACTCTGGCGAATCTGCCGACATGCCTCTAACCCATGCATTCGAGGCATGGTGACGTCCAGAACAACGACGTCTGGACGTAGTTGGCCCGCTATCTCGACGGCTTCCTGGCCGTCGGTGGCTTCTGCAATCACTTCCCACCCCGGGCGCTCTCCCAGAAGGCTTTTCAGGCCCCGCCTTACAACAGGATGGTCATCGGCGATCAAAATCCGAATTGTCGTTACATTCTCCACTCACGGTCGGGGCCGCCCGTATGTCAGGGAGAAGTTTAGTGGTCAGTCAGAGGGGGCGGAATACAGGGATTACTGTATTTTCCACAATTACCTCACTCTGTTTCCCTACATGTTTCTGCGGAGAGCATTCCGGGCCACGCCGGCAAATGGCCCTTCCCCATTCGTTTATGTTTTTTTGCCTCCGCTTTCGCGGGGCTCCCCGGTTGATTCGCCTCTACCGAAACGCAGGACTCGACTTAGGGCATTTACCGGATTCCCGTATTCGGTTGTTCTCTTTAAACTCGCGCCATAAACGGGCTTGTCGTACCGCACGGCAATTCGGGTCTCCTTGGGAAATCGCTCCATGACAAAAACAACCGCATCCGTTTTGGCCGCGCTGGCGTTGGTGACAGCGACTAGTGCGGCAACGGCTGCTGAAATCTCGACTAGGTCAGCGTTGAAGGGATGTCTGTTGGCATCCCCGGTCGGCGCATATCAATTGACCGAAGACGAGACCGGCACGGTTTACGATCTTGTTGGCAATTCGGAAACGCTCGGGCAGTTGGTTGGCTCGGACGTCTTGGTCACTGGAAGCCATCTCGCTCAGAATGCAGACCGTGTTGGCTCTTCACGCGACGGCCGGCTTGTAAGCCAGGTGGGTGCTAAAGACACTTCCCAGAGTGATTCCCCCGCGCAAGATTCGTTTCGAGTGACGGGGGCGATCAAGTTCAACGATCTCTGCGTTCTCTCCACTGCGAAGTCAACCTACCAGCATTCTGAATCGGAGATAGAAGTCGAGCAATAGCACCCCGTCCTCCAACGTATTCCGTCCCTCGCTACTTTCCACTTTGCGGACTGAACCGGTACCCAGTCTTGAGCTCGCATCGGTAGTTCCTGGATTCGTCCTTGTCAATGCCGATATGGCAATCGGCCCATCGCAGGGAGGGATCGGGCCCCAACGGGAAAATAATGGCCTCTCCACCAACGTCTGCTTCAATGCTGGGCCCTTCCGCCGACGCCGGCATGGTGAAGTTCAAAGTGCGCCCAAAAATCACAGGATACGTATTGTGTACGGTATCGCTGACCATGGGATGAACCACTTCAGCCTCCAGCAGAAACGTGGCGGTGTCAGACCAGTCGCGCACTGACACAATAAAATTGCGCCCTTCGCGCGCAAGTTCCTCTAATTCGATTTTTGTAAACGGACAAGGCCCGGCGATGCACGAAACTCGGGCATTGCGGAATTGATTTCCCTGCCCCGCGTCGAGTGACATTGACGATATCGCAGCTTTCCATTTCCTGTCCGGCGAGCAAACCAACGTCTTGGCACACGGCACGTTCCCCTTGTTCTCGACTTGAAAGGTCCGAACCGAACTTCCAACGTTCGCCTCGGCCGTCGCCTTCACGGTGTAGCGCACACGCGCACTCCCCACTACGATCTCAGGTCCATGGGTGGCGGCGTCGGTGTTCTGGGCGACGGGCGCCATTCGCGCCACATAGAGCTTGTCGCTGATAGCGTCGTTCAGATCCAGCGGTTGATAGTCCTGATGGCGGAATTGCAGAACGATGGGTTCGCGCCGCCGGAGCCCCCGAGGCAGAGTGATGGTGAAGAAGCCCGAGGGTCCAGATTTGGCCTTGCCGATTTCAAGGCCCTCAATCGCGGTAACGTCCACATCAGCAACCGGCGCCTGCTTGCTGGGGTCCGGGGCTTGCCGCAATACTGCGCCCTTCAGGACGATTGGCGAGCGATGGCGGAGGAAATAGACAGTCAGCGAAATTCCTGCGGCCGCCAGCACTAAGATTACCCAGATCAACGTTTTATTCGCAGGTTTCATTCCTACGGGACCATCTTTCCGGTTCTCATGCGTTCCCCAAGTTTGAGCCTTTAATGCTAGATTTCTATGACGCGCTTTGCGGGCGCCCATTGCCGCAGGGGGACCCAGAGCGACCACGGTCAATTCTGGGCGCGACAGCGTCTAAAGGTCAAGGGATGCAGAAGAAAGAACAAATCAGCGATCAGATCCAGGCGTTGTCGAGACGTGGCTTGCTGCTGCGGGCTCCGGCAATCGCGCTTCTGGGATTGTTCCAGTCCCGGCTGTTTTCCCCGCTTGCGCTGGCCGAGCAAAAAGATTCTGTTCCCCAATCCGGCGCTTCTCCGGCGAAGCTCTCGACGGCAGATGATCAGTTTCTTGACGAACTGGAAAAACGCAACTTCAAGTATTTTTGGGAACAGGCCAGCCCGCAGACAGGGTTGATCAAAGACCGTTGCACTGTTCTCGCCAATGACACCAGCACCGTCGCCAGCATAGCAGCCACCGGCTTCGGCTTGACCGCACTGTGCATCGGAGAAAAACGCGGGTTCATCCCCCTGGCTGACGCGCGCGGCCGGGTGCTGGCTGCCCTCCGATTCATTGGCAAGAAAATGCCCACCCATCGCGGGTTCTTTTACCACTTTGCCGACCTGAACACCGGCGAACGAGTCTGGGACTCGGAAGTCTCTTCCGTGGACACGACGATTTTGCTGTGTGGAATTCTCTGCTGCCGCCAGCATTTTGAGAAGCATTCCGAAATCAGCCTACTGGCTTCCGAAATTGTGGATCGAGTGGATTGGAGCTGGCTCTCGGAAGACACGTCGCTGCTGCCGCACGGCTGGACGCCGGAAGGCGGCTTTCTCCCCTATCGCTGGGATTACTACAGCGAATTGATGATGATGTATTTGTTGGGTATGGGGTCGTTGACCCACCCGCTGCCGGTCGAAGCGTGGAACGCATGGAAGCGGACCACGTTTGAATACGACGGATTACGTTACATCGGATCTTTCGCGCCGCTTTTTGTGCACCAATACTCGCAAGCCTGGTTTGATTTTCGCGGCCAGCGCGATAAATATGCCGACTACTTCCAGAACTCCATTCTGGCAACCCAGGCCCATCGCCGTTTCTGTCTGGACCTGGCGAAGCAGTTCCCCGATTACAGCGAGAACCTCTGGGGCATCAGCGCATCAGATTCGGAAAAGGGATACGTAGTGTGGGGAGGGCCCCCCGCGATTGGACCAATCGACGGGACCGTGGTGCCCAGCGCATCAGCCGGGTCATTGCCTTTTCTGCCCCAACCGGTGATGCAAGTCCTCCGGAACATCAAGGACCGCTACCCGCGGGCTTGGAGCAAGTATGGATTCATCAATGCGTTCAACCCGCTGAAGCAATGGTACGACCCGGACGTAGATGGAATCGATATTGGAATCACGATGCTGATGGCCGAAAACGCCCGCACCGGCTTCGTCTGGGAGACGTTCATGAAAAATCCAGAACCCAAGCGGGGTATGGAACTCGCTGGCTTCAAAAAGTATTAACCGTTAGCCGCAGCTTGAACCTCAGGCCACTCTGCTCCGAAAGCTTCGCCGCGTTGGCCGAACGTGTGTGGCCGGCTTCTCCTGGAGAAGGAGTTCCGTCGCCTGCACTTGCGGATGTTTGTGAAACCATCGCTGGACAATATCGTCCTGCAAAAAATTGGCAATTGAGAGCAGACTCATGCCCTGGTGATGAGCCATCCAGGTTCGTACCACTTCGGGGCCACGAAAACGGGCACGGCGCCGTGACGCGTGAAAATCGATAGCCTCGTAGAAGCCGTAAACTCCTGCCCATCGCTTACCGAGCATCGTACGCAAGTTTTCCAGCGCCGCCGCGGGATCCACGTGGAGCGCCAAGAAGGTCGAGTAAGGCGAAATCACCGGGCCGTCGAGATCCACTCTTCCGGCAGCGAGTTGCGGCAAACCAAACGCGTAATACTGATAATTCCCATCCCCGTCAGTTCTGAAGTAAGCGGATTCGGAAATGCCCCATGGAATGCCAAAGCTGTCGGCATGGGCGCGTTGTGACCGCACCGCGGCGATCAACGAGCGTTCCAGGAGCGTGTTTGGGTAGATCCGCATCCAGAGCGCGGGCATGAGATATTCGAACATCGTCCCGCTCCACGATCGCAGTACGGCACGGCCGTGATCGATCGTGTGACTACGGCCCAGCAGAAACCAGCTCTCCTGCGGAATGTCATCCTTGGCAATTCCGGCAAAGACGGCGATGCGCGATTCGGTGGCCAGCAAGTCGTAACGGCCGGTGAGCAGTTTCTCGGTTGCGACGTCGAGGCCGACGGAGAGCAGTCCCCGCTTCTGGTCCAGGAGGACTCCAAAGTCCATTTCGCTGGCGATTCTGCCCGCCTCATCGGCGATTTCCCTGAGATTTTTGATTAAGGAGACCACGTTCGCTCGAGCTTCCGGCAGCAGCGACAGCAACGACCGGTGGAGTTCACCCGTTTCAACCGACGGCGCGGTTTTCAGCGCGGCCTGCAAACGGGACGAGAGATTGTCGATAAAGCCGGGAAGCGCCCCGAGCGGCGAAGCCGACGGGAGACGCTGCAGAAGGACCGCGCGATCATTTTCTAACCGCGCAAATTCCGGGAGCAGCCAGGGTGAGTAGAGCCGAGCAGTCCGGCGGGCATGGTGTATCCGCTCGCGAGCCTGTTCGCCAAACCAGCGGGCGTCGTCTGCATTCTTCGAGTTCGCGGCGCCTTCGTAAACCGCTTCGAGGGTCGTATCCGGGACTGTTATGAGAAATTGCAGCCAATTTTGCCGGTTGGAGTCCCGCTTGAACTCGGAGAAACGGCGGCGATCCAAGGCTCCGAGGTCCACCAGCGCATGAACGTTATCCAGGAAGCCAGCCGCCAATGCTGGTTGCAACAAAGGCCGGTGCAATAGTTCAATGCAACCACTCTGCAAAGTCCAGAGCGAAGCCACAAGGTTGCCATTGTCCACCGATGAAACCACGGCAGGCGGCAGCGGAAGCAGCGATCGAGTGTCATACCAGTTGAGCAGATGGCCGCGATGTCTTGGCAGGCGGCGCACGCTTGCCAGAGTCTGAAGCGTGAGGTCAGCCAGTTCCGGGGTTGTAAGGTAACCAAACGTGCAGGCGACCTGGCGCGCATTGAGAAGGAATCCGAGATTGGTGGGCGAGATTCGGCCCGCGATGATGGGCGGATCCTCTTGCACGTTATCGGGGATCAGCCAGTTATGTTCTTCCGTGCTGAACTCGGCGAAATAACGCCAAATGCGCAGCGCCGAGAAGTGCAGCAACCAGCGGTCTTTTCTTCCCGCCTGCCTGCGGGGTTCACGGGCAGGCCGGTTCAGCCATCGCGAAAGCGGCTGGCTGCACGCCCAGAGCACAAGGACGGGCGTCGCCGCGAGCAGCGCACTTCGATTCAAAAGGACCAATAGAAGAAACAAGGCGAGTGCGAGAACCGGAGCGTAGTCCAGGTAGATATCGAGCGCGGTGCGTTGCTGGCCCGAGAGTTCCGCCTGGGCCGCGGTTTCCCATTGCAGAAGCCGCTGCCTGGTGACCAGGCGGCGAACTATGGTTCGTACCACAGCGTCCATCGAAAGAAGAGCCTGGTGCGCAAGGAAAGCAAATGTCAGCCAGTTGGCGACTCCCGCGTCCACGAATGCGCCAACGGCGTCGAGTGCGCCTGACCGTGTCTTCACCACAGCGGCGCGAACCAAATCAAAAAGCAGCTGGACGAATGTCGGCAAAAACAGGATGGCGATGGTTGCCAGCGTCCACGCCCATGGTCGGCCCGGAAGCAAAAACCACCCAAGCACCAGCAACACGAACGTGGCAGGCTCCACCAGACTGCGCCGCAAGTTGTCGAGAATCTTCCAACGCGAGACCACCGACAACGGGTTGTCCACCCACTTCCCGGACTCGTCCAAGACGCTGCGCCGCAACCATCCAGCAATCTGCCAGTCGCCTCTGAGCCAGCGGTGCTTGCGCCGGTTGTGGGCGTTGTAATGAGAAGGGCAATCCTCAATGATCTCGATGTCGCTGACCAAACCTGCGCGGGCGTAGGCACCCTCGACCAGGTCGTGACTCAGCAAAGCATTGCGGGGGAATCGACCATCCAAAACCCGGTGCAGGGTTTCCACTTCATAAATACCTTTACCGACGAAAATGCCCTCGTCGTAAAGATCCTGATAAACGTCAGACACGGCGCGGGTATAAATATCGAGGCCGGTTTGACCGGAATAAATGCTCGCAAGCCTGGAACGCGCGGTACTTTGAACGCTGATTCCGACGCGCGGCTGCAAAATGCCATATCCCGCGACCACCACGCCGCGGTGCGGTTCGATAATCGCCTGGTTCAGCGGATGCGCAATCGCGCCGACCATGCGATGAGCTGACCCGCGTGGCAGTTCGGTATCGGAATCAAGCGTGATCACGAAACGCACACTCGACAACACAGAGAGATCGCCGGCCTTGCGCGGGAAGGCGTCGAACTCGCTTCGCAACAGCTTATTCAAGTCCATCAGCTTGCCGCGCTTGCGCTCCCATCCCATCCACAACTTCTCGCGCGGATTATAAGTGCGATGGCGATGCAGGAAAAAAAACGAGCCGGTCTTCTGCTCCGCATACTTCTGGTTCAGGCAGTCGATGAGTTCGGAACACAGATCGACCAGCGGATCGTCCTCATTGGGAGCGAAGGGGGAATCGGGGAGATCACTCAGTAGCAGGAAGTGCAAATTGGGATCGCGGTTGCCCAGAAACCGAACTTCCAAGTCTTCAATTAGCTTGTGGACCTGTCGTTCATTCAACAGCATGGTGGGGACTGCCACCAATGTGACGCAATCCTCCGGAAGCCCGTCGGAGAGGTCGAGTTTGGGAAGTATCTGTGTCGGGATCAGCGCTGAAACAAAATAGTTCATCATTTGCACAGCACTTTGTGACGCCGGCAATACGGTCGCCAGCAGCGCGAGTAAAACCATGACCGGAGAACTTTGGGGGTCGGTAATCAGCAACACGACGCCCACCACAATTGCTGAGGTCAGCACGGTAATACCGGGCAAGTAAAATTCGTCGGGATGCAATCGCAGAAAACTTCGCAAGCGGTGCATGAGCGGAGCACGAAAGCCCACACTGTGTTCAAGCTGCGGAGTCCGCTCAGCCAGCAGGTACGCCCCAACGTGCGAGTGCCGCAGAGTGAGCCGGGGGTCGTCACTTTCGTGGCTCGCGGCTGCCTTGCGCGCGAGTGACACTGCCTCGCTGGCCACCATGGTCTCACTGTAGTCCGACCGGTCTGCGATTTGCACGAGCCGGTTACGATAAAGCTCCCGGCTTTCGTAGTCCATTCGGGCATATGCGCCCGCCGGGTCTTCGCGCAAAATATGGTCGAACGGAATCAGTGGTTCGGTGACGTCTTTCCAGGACGTCAGCCCGACATCGCGCAGACTGCGCACCAGAACGTCCACGCCGGATGATTCCTCCGGATCCTGTGGCAACTGGCGTCCACGCGCGGCAATTTGCTCGAGCAACACGAGCTTTAAAACAGGCGACAGTGTCCGCAGTTCGACCAATCGCAACGCCATCACTTCCTGAAACGCAGCAATGTATGCCGTGAAGCCAGCTTCGCCAAACTGAAAGCCACTCGCATCCAGAAAATCTTCAGCGATGGCCAGGATTCTCGGACTTACACTCCCGTGGCCAACTCTGGCCTGCGGAATCCGCATTTGCGGCTTGAAGGCGGCAATTACGCCGTCGAGGTCCGCTTCCACCATCCGGGTGTTATCGCGAAGCCAGCGAAAATCGCTTGACAGATCCTTTGGCGGCCGCGATTCCACAGCTGAAAGCAACGGCCCGAGAGCAGAAGGAAGTCTTCGGCTCCGGTCGCGAAGGGAACGCGATTTCGGCTGACCCGGCAGCCATGCCATGCTGCTCGCCAACCGCACCGCCCGCTCACGCAACGCAACCAAATCCTGATCAGGCAAATCCGCCTCGGGTTCCGGCGACAGCACAGATGGCTCAAGAGGCGGAAGGAAGTCCTGGCTCTGGATGCCGGCAGCACTGTCGAGTTCCTGATGGGCATTCTGTGTCATCTTCTAAGCTTTCGTTCCCTGGCCACTAGCGATAACTGGAGGCCTGCATCTCAAACATTTCGGCGTAGCGGCCGCCGAGCCGGGTGAGTTCGTCGTGACTGCCTTCTTCCGCGATCTTTCCGTTCTCCAGCACTACGATGCGGTGAACAGTCCGCACGGTTGAAAACCGGTGCGAGATCAGCAGCGCGGTTTTTCCGGCGGTGAGTTCGGAAAAACGTTTGAAGACTTCGAACTCGCTGCGCGCATCCAGAGCGGCAGTCGGTTCGTCGAGAATCAACAGTTGGGCATCCCGCAGATAGGCCCGCGCCAGCGCGATTTTCTGCCACTCCCCGCCGGAAAGGTCCACACCATTGTCGAAGCGCCGTCCGAGCATCTGTTCGTAGCCCCCGGCCAATTTTCCTATTGTGAAGTCCGCCATGCTTTTCTGGGCCGCAACCTTTATAAGATCCAGGTTGTCGGCCTCGTTGATCAGGGCTACTGCGATATTTTCGCGGGCGTTCATCTCGTAGCGCATGAAATCCTGGAAAATGACCGCGATCTCCCGATGCAGATCTTCGATGTTGTATTCGCGCAGGTCGACGCCATCCAGCAGAACTTGTCCTTCGGTGGGATCGTAGAGTCGGGTAATCAGCTTTACGATCGTCGTTTTCCCCTGACCGTTCTCGCCGATCAAGGCCACCCGCTCCCCGCGGCGCAATTGGAAATTCAGGCGGTCAAGAATCAGCCGCGAGCTACCCGGATAGTGGAACGACACATCTCGAAATTCAAACCCGTAAACCATCGGCCGCGGCACGGGAATCGCATTCGGCTTGGAGCGGATGGTGGGCTCCATGGCGAAGAAAGCCAAGAGATCCGTTAGGAACAGCGCCTGATCGGCGATTCCAGCGAGCGTCGAAAACATCTGCTGGATATTTCCGCTAGCCTGCTGGATCGCGTTGGTAAGAAAAACCATTGCGCCGATGCTCAGATCCCCATTCAGCGTGCGCCAGATAACGTAAACGTAGGCGGCGTAAAGGCCTGCCGTCCCGAACATTGATAGCAACGAGCCGGCAACCAGCCGTCGCCGGGACAAGGCGACATTTTCTTCGTAAATGCTATCGGAGAGGCGCGCGAAGCGCTCCCGCAGAAAATCTCTGAGGCCGAAAAGCTTCAATTCCTTCGCAGCTTCTTTGCTTCCGCCGAGAACTCGGAGATAATCCAACTGCCGCCGAATGGGCGTCTGGCGGAAATTTTTTGCGTAGCCCAGAAAAGCGAAGTGACTCTCGCCGAAGAATGCGGGCACCACGCCGGCAATCAGGAGCAAGAGTAGCCACGGCGAGAACAATAGAATCGAAACCGAAAGAATTACTGTGGTAATGCCTTGTTGGATCAAGCGTCCAATGGCCTGAATCATTCCCAGGCGATCGGTCGCCTGTACCCGGGCGCGTTCCAGGCGGTCATAGAAGACCGGGTCCTCGTAGGCCAGCAGATCCAGCCCTGCGGCGTGGTCCATCACGCGAATGCTGACGTGCCTGGTGTACTTATCCGCCAATAGTGAATCGGAATAATCGATGCTTCGCGCGAGGACGCTGGCGAGAACAGCCAGTCCAAATTCTGCCGTAACCAGCCACCAGAAATGGGGCGGTGGGGTTCCGTGCGTTTTGCCGGCGTACACAATGCCGTCAATGATCAGCTTACCGATCCATAACAATAGAACTGGGGTGAGCGATGCGGCCAGGCGGGCAGCCAGTCCGAACACCACGACTCCGGGGCCGGAGTCCCACACGATCCTGAGAACAGCGGGAACGTTGCGGAGCGCCGAGATGCGCTCCCGCCAGCCCATCGAAACATTTTCGTGGCCCGCCATCCGCTTGATTCTACCGCCTTCAGGCTTCAGCTCTTGGAGGAGAAGCGCTTCTAGGGCTCCTGTTCTTGCCTTCGCCAGTTCCCAATTCAGGCCGGATCGTCCCGATTAAAGATGCCGAAAAAGGATCTCAGGTTTGTCACGAGACCGGGCTGGCCCAACGTCGCCTTAATTGCGCCCCCGTGTCGCGATTTCGGAAGTTTCGCACACTTCCCACAGGATTCGCACACGTTTTGACCCCCCGCATGCAGGAAACACCTGATAGACAGGGCGTTTCGCAGGGGGCGACCGAGCTTAAGCGACTAGTTCTCGATACCTAATAGAATCGCCGTGCAACCTGAAAAACAGGCGGCACGGCGGGATGAAACAAGGTCAAAATGGGTATTTACGGCTTGGGCGTTGAGTCCGGTCCGGTACCGCAAGTCTTGGAAACCATCTTCACGTCCGTGACTTGAATGGTGTTTCCGGCAGCGCCGTTCGTCGCAGAAGGCTGGGAAGGCTGAGTCTGCGAAGGCTGGGCTTGGGAAGGCTCGGAAGCCGATCCAGGAGCTGTGGCTGAATCGCCGGCGCCACTGGTGACCTGACCGGTGAGCGCGACTTCGTGTCCCACGTGGTTCTTCAACAGGCTGTCACTGCCCGCAACGTTAAAGGTTGTGTTAGTTCCGTCCTGGGTCAGCGTGTAGTTGCCATCGGATCCGCTCAAACAGCCCTGAATCGATCCGGCATTGGCATTGGCGTTGACGTTGGAACTGGAATTGGAGTCAACGGATGCCGCGGACGGCGCCGTGGCAGTGTCTTGAGCCAAGGCCAACGAGGCGCACATGGCTCCGAGAGATAAGCAATAAAAGATTTTCTTCACAGAATTCCTCCGACATTGATTTCGTCCAGCTAAAAGCCACAGTAACTCCCTGTGCCGCAAAGCAAAATCCCCTTGAAGCCCTAAGGACGACGGAGGAACGCTGTACAAATACATCGCATAAAACCCGACGCCGGAAACATATAAAACGGGCTGCGAATGTCTAAGGTTCAAACATCCGTAGCCCGCTGGCATCCCCTTACTTGGAAGAATCAGTTAGCCGACTTTTCGGAAACTATCGCGATCGGCTTCCTTCCGCTGATTCTCTCGGTCGCTATCCTGGGCCTTATCCCATTCCTCGACCTGCTTTTCGGCAGCGTTGCGGGCAACACCGTATCGCTCCTGAATCTTGCCGACGAGCTGCTCTCGTTTCCCGTCAATCACATCGAGATCGTCGTCGGTAAGTTTTCCCCACTGTTCCTTAGCGGCACCGCGAACCTGTTTCCACTTGCCTTCAAAAGTATCTGAATTCATGCGTTCCTCCTTGTATGGAATTGCGGTTCTACTCATTCACAATACTTCGGTAAAGCCGTCTTGCCGATCCTGTAATAGGGGTAGTTCCTAATCGGGTTTCCTGCAAGGGTTTGGGCCCACTTGGGGTCTTCGGAACAAAACGCAGGTATGATTTTGGGAGAAACATATCGCGGGGGCACCTGGCGCCCCCCCGCGGTTTAGAAGGATCATTTGCTAGAAACGAATTACTGGGCCGAAACTGGCCTTCAGGTTATTTCTGATGCCATGGTCAAAGTAAATTTCGTCCCCGGCTTCAAGGCGCAGTCCGATCGGGCCCCAGAAACCTTCGACGCCGGCTCCCGGATAGAATGCAACGCGAGTGTCGCCGTTAGTGACGGCACCTAAAGCGCTGGTGAAGCCCGCAGGCGCGTTCTGATTCGAGGTGCTGAAATTCACAAACCCAACTTTCCCGGTCACAAACGCGCGGACCGGTCCAGAGGTCTGGAACTTCGGCCCAAACAACGCAGTGAGAGGACGTAAATCAGTATTCACGAACTGAACGCTGGCTCCGTTAGAAAACGCACTGGCGAATGTCCGCTTGAAGTCATACGACATCTCGGCTTCGAGCTGCACATTGTGCGTGACGTTGACCGCCAGGCGCCCGCCGACGCCGACGAAATTGATCGCCGGGCTGGGGGCGTCGAGCCGAAAGAAATCAGCATAAGCGCCGACTTCTACGTGGTTAAGGGAGTCCGATTGAGCTATCGCACCAAGGGGCGCGCCCAAAGAAAAAGCTAGAGAAAGCAACCAAATAATCCGTTTCATAACTTCCCCATCTCCTGTCGAATTTCTTCCACCAATCTGGCGGCAGCATTACTGACCAACAAACGATTAGATGCGAGGGTAAAGTGCAGGTTGGCCCTGGCGATTAGGACTGCGGAAAGAGGATTTGGAATTACTGGAAGGACTGGATTGACATCAGTATGCGGTGTTGTGACACCGGTCAAACGTCTAGATGATACCCTGCGTCGCCACTTGCGGCGAAGGATGGGGGATGAGGATTTCTACGACCGTCCCGGGGCTTCCCGGCAGGATCCGCAACTCTCCGCCGAATTCCTTGACGCGTTGGCTCATGCCCGAGATCCCTATGCCAATGCTGTTCGGGTGTTGGTCGGAAACACTCTCAGTAACTCCTCGACCATCGTCTCGAATCCTTGCCACGACGTGTCCGTCTTCTATGCTCAATGCCACGTCCGCATTTTGCGCCTGCGAGTGCCGGAAGACGTTGCTCAGGGATTCTTGCACGATGCGGAAAATTGTCGTCTCAAGGTCAGCCGGAAGGCGGGGAAAGTCCGGCGGATCAACCTCGATCGAAGTCTGGATACCGCTCCGTTGGGTAAAACCTTCCAAGTACCAGCGGACCGCCGATAGCAGACCAATTTCATCGAGCAGAGGTGGATGCAAGAGATGCGACATGCTTCGCACCTGCTGAATACCTTCCTCAATAATCTTGGCCACGTCTTCGACTGCCTCTTGCTTGACTTCTTCAGACTTTGATTGCTGGCATCGATGCAAAAGCAGTTTCGCCGCCACCAATTCCTGCCCCAGGCCGTCATGGAGTTCGCGCGCGATGCGGCGGCGCTCTTCATCCTGCATTGTGATCAACCGGCCCGAAAGCCGGCGCAACTCGTCGTTCAGCTTGCGCAATTGGAGGGCTCTGCGAAACAGTTCAGCGAATACGCTGACCTTCGCCCTGAGCAATTCTGGGATGACAGGGACGGAAATATAGTCAACCGCACCGCGTTGATATCCTGTCAGCCGGTCAAGATCGGTGAGACGAACGGCGGAAATGAAAAGAATAGCGGTCTTTTGAAACCTGGGGTGTTGACGAATCATCTCTGCCAGTTCGAAACCGTCGAGCTCGGGCATGCTCACGTCCATGAGGACGAGGGCTACCTCATTTTTTAAGAGGCATTCCAAAGCCTCTCTTCCCGACGTGGCCTTAATGAGATTCTCCCCGAGTTCCTCCAGGATGACTTCATAAGTCAGCAGCTTGGCGGGCTGATCGTCCACCATGAGGATGTTGACTTTCTCCTGAGTGCTCATCGTTTTCTTTTTTCCGTTTGAGCCCGCTGCCATCTTCATCGCTCACCTTACCTGTGAAGCCACATGCGAAGCGCGGCCAGAAGCTGCTCGGTATTGACCGGCTTCGCCAGATATTCTGACGCACCAGCTTCAAGGCACTTTTCGCGATCTCCCCTCATGGCTTTGGCCGTCAATGCGATGATTGGCAGGCGCCGGAAGGCTGCGTTTTGCCGGATTACCTGCATCGTCTGGTATCCGTCCATTTCCGGCATCATGATATCCATGAGCACGATTGCAACATCTGGCGTGGACTCCAGGATAGCGATGGCCTCTCGCCCGGTGCCGGAGGTCAACACCGTCATTCCCCTGCGCTCCAGCACGCTGCTCAGCGCGAAAATGTTTCGCACATCGTCATCCACCACCAGCACCTTTCGTCCCACCAGCGCATCGTCGGACCGATGCAGGCGATCAAGCATTCGCTGCTTTTCCGCTGGCAGGTCTGCGACAACCCGGTGAAGGAAGAGCGCCGTTTCATCTAACAGACGTTCCGGCGACTCCACGCCCTTGACCACAACGCTGCGCGCTAACGTGTGCAGCCGCGCATCCTCCTCCGGAGTCAGCTCCTTTCCGGTGAAGACAACTACTGGAAGGTCCTGCAGCGCCGGAGTATCGCGGAAACGCTCCAGAATTTCAAATCCCGACATATCGGGAAGGCTGAGGTCGAGCACCAGACAATCGAAAGATTCTATCTTCAACAAGTCCAGCGCTTCCTCTCCGCTGGAGACGGTGGAGATCTCGATGTCTTCATGGCCAAGCAGTTCCCGGATGCTGAGTTGCTCGGCGGGACTGTCTTCGACCACCAGAAGGCGCTTGCGACCCGACGCGGCGTACTCCTTGATCCGCAGCAGCGACTCCTCAATTCCATTGCTGTCCGCGGGCTTGGTGACAAAGGCAAATGCGCCGCGTGCCAGCCCGTGCTGCCGGTCTTCGTCGAGAGTAAGAATCTGCACCGGGATGTGCCGCGTTGCCGGATTCTGCTTCAAATGGTTCAGCACTGTCCATCCCAGCATGTCGGGAAGGAACACATCGAGAGAGACCGCTGAGGGAGAATATTCCGAGGCCAGAGACAGGGCTTCGGATCCACGCGTCGCTAAAAGGACTTTGAATCCTTTGTCGCGAGCCAAGTCGCACAAGATCCTGGCGTAGTGCGGGTCGTCTTCCACGATCAACAACACGGTATCGCCCGGTTCAAGCCGGGTGCGGTCATCTTCGATCTCAACCATCGGAGACTGCACAACGGACGGAACCGACGACTGGAAGGACGACACCGGCATCCGCAGGCTGGCGTCGGCGAAGCTGGCTGAACCTGCTGCAGTTGACGGTCCCATGTAGGTTTGGGGCACGTACAGCGTGAATCTGCTGCCTCGGCCTGGAGCGCTGTGCAACTGAATTTCGCCGCCCAGCAAATTCGCCAGTTCACGGCTGATGGCCAACCCCAATCCGGTGCCGCCGTACTTGCGGCTGGTGCCGGCATCAGCTTGCTGGAAGGCCTCAAAGATAATGCGTTGTTTTTCGGTTGGAATTCCGATTCCGGTGTCGGCAACCTCGAAAGCCACGACCGAATTGGTTTTGTTCAACAACGGATGATCCTCGCTCCATCCGCTGGTCGCCGCGGAAACGGCCAGACGCACCGAACCCTGCTCGGTGAACTTGAAAGCATTCGAGAGCAGATTCTTGAGCACCTGCTGCAGGCGCTTGGCATCGGTGGTGATCGTGCGGCTGAGAAGAGGATCGACCTGCACCTCGAAAGCCAGCCGTCGGCTGTCGGCTTCGTGGCGGAAAGGACGGGCCACCGTCTCCAGCAGCGTCGAGAAAGGAAGTTCCTTGGCCTCGACCGACACCGTGCCTGACTCGATCTTCGACAAATCAAGAATGTCGCTGATCAGGTTCAGCAAGTCCGTACCCGCGCCGTGAATGGTGCGGGCGAACTCAACGTCCTTGGCAGTCAGATTTCCGCCCGAGTTGTCGGCGAGCTGCTGACCCAGCACCAGAATGCTGTTGAGCGGCGTCCGCAACTCGTGAGACATGTTGGCGAGGAATTCCGATTTGTATTTCGAGGTCAGCGCCAATTCCTTGGCTTTCTCTTCAAGCGCCAGGCGCGCCTGCTCAATTTCCTGGTTCTTCCTTTCCACTTCCACGTTCTGCTCAGCCAACTGCTGCGCCTTCTGCGCTAACTGCTCGTTGGTCTGCTGTAGTTCCTTCTGCTGAGTTTGCAGTTCGGCAGCCAGCTGCTGCGACTGTTTCAGCAGGCCTTCGGTCTGCATGGTCGCTTCAATACTGTTCAGCACAATGCCGATGCTGGCAGTCAATTGCTCAAGGAACGCCAGATGCGGAGCCGCGAACGATCCCATAGACGCCAACTCAATGACGGCCTTAACGCGGTCTTCGAACAGCACCGGCAGCACAATCACATTTCGCGGAGTGCCCTGGAACAGTCCCGAACGAATAGTGATTCGTTCCGGGGGCAGGTCCGTGATGAGCATCCTTTTCTTTTCAGCCGCACACTGACCGATCAGGCCTTCGCCCACCTTCAGTTCTCGCAGGTGTCCATCGTCGCCGTCGCCGGCAAACGTAGACAGTAACGCCATCTGGTTGGCGTCGTCGGAGTCCATCTGATAAATCACGCCCTGATGAGCATTCACCAGCGGAGCCAGCTCTGACAGTAGCATTCTGCCCACCGTTGCCAGGTCGCGTTGACCTTGCAACATTCCGGTGAGACGCGCGAGATTTGTCTTCAGCCAGTCCTGCTCGGTGTTGCGCTCGGTGGTGCCGCGCAGGTTGTTGATCATGGTGTTGATGTTGTCTTTGAGTTCGGCAACTTCGCCCTTCGCTTCAACTTGAATCGATCTCGTCAAGTCACCCTTCGTCACGGCGGTTGCGACTTCAGCAATGGCGCGCACCTGGTTGGTGAGGTTGTCGGCGAGAAGGTTCACGTTGCCGGTAAGATCTTTCCAGGTGCCGGCCGCTCCCGGCACGTTGGCTTGACCGCCCAGCCGGCCTTCGACTCCCACTTCGCGAGCGACCGTAGTGACTTGGTCTGCAAAGGTCGCCAGCGTGTCCGTCATGTTGTTGATGGTTTCGGCAAGGGCCGCGACTTCGCCCTTTGCGTTGACCGTCAGTTTCTGTGTGAGAACTCCATCGGCAACCGCGGTCACCACTTTCACAATGCCGCGCACCTGTTCGGTAAGGTTGACGGCCATCACGTTCACGTTGTCGGTAAGATCTTTCCACGTGCCCGCCACGCCTGAGACTTTGGCTTGTCCGCCGAGCTTTCCTTCCGTACCCACTTCGCGGGCCACGCGCGTGACTTCGGCGGCGAACGCATTGAGCTGGTCCACCATCGTATTAATGGTGTTCTTGAGCTCCAGAATTTCGCCCTTAACATCCACCGTAATCTTGCGTGACAAATCGCCACGAGCTACAGCCGTGGTGACTTCGGCGATGTTACGCACCTGAGCCGTAAGGTTTCCGGCCATGGCGTTCACCGAGTCCGTCAGATCCTTCCAGGTACCGGCGACGCCAGGCACGTTGGCTTGCCCGCCCAGTCGGCCTTCGCTGCCCACTTCGCGGGCGACGCGGGTCACTTCAGCGGCAAACGACCGCAACTGCTCGACCATCGTGTTGAGGGTTTCTTTCAGCTGCAGGATTTCACCGCGCACATCGACGGTAATCTTCTTCGACAAGTCGCCGTTCGCGATCGCCGTCGCAACCTCGGCAATGTTACGCACTTGTCCAGTCAGGTTGCTGGCCATGAAGTTCACTTTGTCAGTGAGATCCTTCCAGGTTCCGGCCACTCCCGGAACCTGAGCCTGTCCGCCGAGTTTGCCGTCGGTACCGACCTCGCGGGCCACGCGTGTAACTTCGCCCGCGAACGCATTTAGCTGATCGACCATGGTGTTGATGGTGTTTTTCAGCTCGAGAATTTCTCCCTTCACGTCAACCGTGATCTTGCGGGACAAATCGCCGCTGGCCACTGCGGTTGTGACTTCGGCAATGTTACGTACCTGTGCTGTAAGATTTCCGGCCATCGAGTTGACGGAGTCGGTAAGATCTTTCCAGGTTCCGGCGACGCCGGGTACGTTCGCCTGGCCGCCCAGCCTGCCTTCGGTTCCGACTTCGCGGGCAACGCGCGTCACTTCTCCCGCGAACGCGTTGAGCTGGTCCACCATGGTGTTGATGGTGTTCTTGAGTTCTAGAATTTCGCCTTTCACATCGACGGTGATTTTGCGGGACAGATCGCCGCGGGCGACGGCGGTCGTAACTTCGGCGATATTTCGGACTTGGCCGGTAAGGTTTCCGGCCATCGAGTTCACGGAGTCGGTGAGATCTTTCCACGTTCCAGCGACACCAGGCACATTAGCCTGACCGCCAAGTCGGCCTTCCGATCCGACTTCGCGGGCCACACGCGTTACTTCGCCGGCGAAGCGGTTGAGCTGGTCGACCATCGTATTCAGCGTTTCTTTAAGCTGCAAAATTTCACCGCGGACGTCGACCGTGATCTTGCGCGACAAATCGCCGTTCGCAATAGCGGTTGCAACTTCAGCGATGTTTCGAACCTGGCCGGTCAGGTTGCTGGCCATGAAATTGACGTTATCGGTGAGATCTTTCCAGGTTCCACCGACCCCAGGCACCTGCGCCTGGCCGCCAAGCTTGCCTTCGGTTCCTACTTCGCGAGCCACGCGGGTCACTTCGCCGGCGAACGCGTTGAGCTGGTCGACCATCGTATTGATGGTGTCTTTAAGTTCGAGAATTTCGCCTTTCACGTCGACCGTGATTTTGCGGGACAAGTCGCCTCGGGCGACGGCAGTGGTGACTTCGGCGATGTTTCGCACCTGGGCCGTCAGGTTTCCGGCCATGGCGTTTACGGAGTCGGTGAGATCCTTCCACGTTCCCGCCACGCCGACGACGACGGCCTGGCCACCGAGCTTTCCGTCGGTACCGACTTCGCGGGCCACGCGCGTCACTTCTGAAGCGAAGGAGCGAAGCTGGTCCACCATTGAGTTGATGGCTTCTTTGAGCTGCAATATCTCGCCGCGCACATCGACTGTGATTTTGCGAGAGAGATCTCCGCTGGCGACGGCGGTTGCGACCTCTGCGATGTTTCGGACCTGCCCAGTCAGGTTGCTGGCCATCGAGTTCACCGAATCGGTGAGATCTTTCCAGGTCCCAGCCACCCCGGGGACGACCGCCTGGCCGCCAAGTTTTCCATCAGTACCGACTTCTCGCGCCACGCGCGTCACCTCGGCTGTGAACACGCCGAGCTGTTGAATCATCGTGTTAACGATGGTCGCCGATCGCAGAAACTCGCCTTCAAGGGGGCGCCCGTGGACGTCTAAGCGTACGGTTTGAGTTAGATTTCCCTGGGCGACGCCGGCGATGGCTCGTGTAACTTCCGCGGTGGGACGGAGTAGATCTTCGACCAGCGTGTTAACTGAAACTTCGATGTCTCCCCAAGCCCCTTTGGCTTCGTGAAATCGTGACCGCTCTCGGGTTCTACCTTCCTTGCCTACAACTTGGCCTATGCGCTTTAACTCATGCGCCATCTGTTGATTAGCGGCCACGATTTCATTGAAAGTATCGGCGATCTTGCCCTCCAGGCCAGTCCACGAACCGGGCAGCCTTACTGAAAAATCGCCGTCTCGCATCGTCTGCAAACCAGTCAGAATCAGGCTGAGGTCGGGATCCCCGATGAGAACCGAATGCCCGTTCCTTTTCACGTCTGTTTTTAGGATCGCCTGTTCACCGTCGCCGTTTGCGACAGCGACCGCAGTGTCACCATTGCCCCGCGCGGGAGCCCGGTCGCGACTATTTCGCTTCGTTTTCATTTTTCTCCAGCGTGGAAGGAAAGCCGGGTGTCGGATTCAAGAGCGCGGTTCGCTCCGCTCGTACCTCCTCCGCGAGTTTACGGAAAAGGCTTCCTAATGAGCCGCACTGAATCCCACCCGTTGCGTTCAAATATATAGCCCTACAGAAAAATACGTACTAAAGAACTTGTTTATCACGAACAATTGATTACGGGCTGTAGGGTTTTTGCTGTAGCCAAAGAGGGCTATAAGTTAAGATTTTGGCGGCTGCGGCGGCGCTGGAGTTTTTCAATAGTGCGGAAATGTCTAATTCAGAGACACGGGACCACAATATCCACAATTTTACTTACAGACTGGAGTCGCGCGGGAAGGGCCAGCAAGTCGCGTCGTAGCTCTTAAAGGCTTGGCTCTTAGAAAGATCAATGCAACTAAGATCAATGCAAGAAGACTGGCGGGGTTTCCGCTAGTGCGCCCTGCGCTCTGGTTTTGGCGCAGTCGCTTCGGGGGGAGCTTCGATCGTCACATCGACCTCGGCACCCGGTTTTAGGCCAACTTTTTCTCCGTTACTTTTTGTCAACGTGTTTTCTATCCGGATTTCTTTATAAAGGTCGTCCGCACCTTCGACAGCGATCTGAGCCTTTTCCGCCTCATTCGCGGAAACTGGCTTGATGATCTTTTCGACGGTACCGGGCAGGGTCGTCTTAGGTTTGTCGTTACGCGTGTCGCTCATTAGGCCCCCAGAGATATGTATCAAAACACACTTCCACCGCGCTCCGCAAACGATTTAATTGCGCCGCGGTGGAAGTGCTTCTGACCTCTGGTTCAGATCTCTGGTTCAGATCTCTAAAAGGGCCGCAAGAACTGGGTCGTGGCTGTCGCCTAGCCTTCCGTTCCAGTAGAAGGCATGCTGGTGACCGTGCTACGGATTTTGCTGCCCGCGTTAGAGGCGGACTGAACGACTCGGTCTTTTATGTCGCTAACTTTTTCGGATACAGTGTCACGGGTCTCGTTGCCAGCGGCTGGGGCGAAAAGAATTCCCAGTCCAACGCCGATTCCAGCGCCGATCAGAAAGCCCCCGACGCGCGCGGGCCATGGATTCCTCGGCTGGAACCTGTCTGTCATTGATTCGAGCCTATCCATCACGTTCTCATATTGATCGGAGACGCGCTCTTTTACGTCACTGTACTTGTCCGATAAGTGCTCGGAAACATCACCGAAATTGTCACGGAATGTGTCGCTGATGGTGTTGCGAACTTTAGGATCGGTCAAAAGAAGACCAAGCTTTACGGCACCACGTGCCCAGTTCTGCACTTTCCTGCTATTGCCCATAATGATTCCCCTTTCGCATTTGTGTTGAGCCATCACTCTAACGATCCTTCGATTTTCAGAATATCGGTTGACTCGTGTAGAGAGGGTGAAGGATGCCTGTACGAAACGAGCCGCCCTCGGCAGGTTGTGGAAAAAATTACTTAATATCTTTCATCGCCAGTAGGGTTCCATAATCGCGTCCAGATGGATCGACCGCCCGGGCGATCACTCCAGCAAAGGCGTCTTTTAACTCGGGGTATTTAGTAACCAGCGCCTTTATCACCGCCATGTTGTCCTGAAAAACGCGCGCGTTGTCATTAATATCAGCCACTCGGTAGCGCACCACCACGTCGAGATCGTTTGCCACAGTTAACGGGAAAACTTCGCTGAGGTGAAAGGTTTTTCCGCCAGCATTAAGGTCGACCGTCTTTCCATCGAATGGCATATCCGGAGGCTGTGACGAGCGCGATTCATCGTATAACTTATCGGTCGCCAGGGTGCTCATGAAATCGACGGGAACGGACAGCGCAGTCAGTTCCATGCCGTAAAGCCAGGCATTGTGCGTCTGACTTTTAGCCTTGTATTCCTTGGCCTTCTGCGAATACCAGGCCGCATCGTGGCCAGCGGCCTGCGAAGATTTTGGGTAACAGCCCGCCAACTTCCAATCGTTCCCGACCTGCTGCAATATCAGGCTGAGAGTGATCGGAGTCTTGCCGCCAGTTACATCCAGAATGGTGACAGCATATTTTCCCGGAGGCAAATTATTAAGAACAAATACCGCGCTCTCTCTGGTCTGGCCGTTGGCGCCGAATACACCGCAAAGAAATTCTCCGCGAGCGAGTGGCTGCGTGCCTTCGGCAGTAAGCAAGAACGGCGGGCGAAGTGCGGCTTTTGCGCCGCTAAGTGAAGGCTGGTTATCTTTTACGGCAGTTTCTATCCCCGTAAAATTCGAGGCCACCGCGCTGATCGAGTTTTGCTTGAGCGAAGCTGAGTCGCCTTTTGCCGACATGTCGAAATATCGCCGGGCAGAGCTTTCAATCGCAGCCCGCGCACCACTGTCCATGTCTGCGGCGGTTTGGCAACTCTGTGCATAGGCCGACGCAGCTGTAAACAAAAGGCATACTGAAGCCCAGCCAAGAACCAGAGCCGCCGTTTTGGATGCGACCTGTTTTGCTGCGACCTTCTTTAATGCGCTCTTCAAAGTCACCCTCCACCTTGCATTTTACCCGTGTTGTAACCCGGCTTCACCTAAATCGGATACCGGTGCCGACAGATACAAATCGCAGCCAGTCCATCCACTCCATAAGGATGGATGCAAGAATCATGCCACCGCCGCGTTCTTAAAAGCGGTGCTAGAATTGCCTCAGCAGCGGCTTTGGCAACGCATTTGCGGAGCGCTAACGGGATCGGATCCTTTAATGTTGCGACTGTTGAGTTGGATGATTTGGGGAATTTTGGTGGTCACGCCGGTGGTGAAAGCCCAGACGCCATCTCCGGAGGCACCTGCACCGGCCCTGAAGTCGGTTCCAGCTCAGAAACCACACGGTAGAGCGGCTGCCGCCACCCACAAGAAAAATACGAAGAAAACTGCTAAAGCTGCGAAACCGGTTGCCTTGCCGGCCTTACCAGGTGGCCCCTTGCGCCAGTTGCCGATGGATCAGATTCCTTCCACGCCGGCAACGGTCATCTACCAGGGCGGAATGCTGTCCATATCGGCGAAAAACTCGCCTTTGGGTGACATATTGCGCGAAGTTCGCAAGTTGACCGGCGCCGCGATTGAAATTCCACCGCAAAATTCCGCATCAGACGAGCGTGTCATCACTCATCTCGGGCCGGGGACCCCGCGGGACGTGCTGGTTTCTCTGCTCAACGGTTCTTCTTACAATTACGTGATGTTGGGCTCAAGCTCCGATCCCAACATGGTTTCGAGCATCATTCTTACCTCTAAAACTCCCGGAGCAGGAGATACGCAGACGGCGGCGAATGTCGCGCTGATGAATCCTCCGCCCGGCGTAGTGATGCCTCCGCATCCGATGCCGGCACCTCAACCTTTCAATCCGCAGATGGGGCGCCAGGGACCTCCTGCGAACGGAGAGACGCCCGACGACTCTAATAATCAGGAAGCGCAGCAGGATAACAGTGCCGACGAGAATACGAATGCGGAGGACCAGGCGCAACAACAGCAAGAACAGCAAGGGCAAGTTGACTTGAACGGCGGCCAGCAACCACAAGATCCCAATCAGCCGAATGCAGGCCCGAAGACGCCCGAGCAGATTCTAGAAATGCTGCGCCGTCAACAGCAGCAACCTCAGCCGCAACC
>JAYVCW010000209.1:0-2220 GCA_043749775.1 Acidobacteriaceae bacterium
TTTGCTCTGGCTTATACCTCTGGATGGGCATGACCCGCTTTTCCTCCAAGTGGATTCTCTCTCATTCCACCTGGTACAAATTTCGCCGGTCACGTCAAAGGCAGTGAGCAGCTCAGAGTGCGCGTAGCAAATCATGCGAGCATTAGCTCGTGACTTCTCATCCTGAACTTTTTTTCGCCATGAATTGGCCAGTTGATAACTCTTGATATAGCTGTTGGGGCCATTGTCGGCCCATTTCGGCCTCAAGCCATGCTCATGTAGAAATTCGCAATACTTAGAGCCCCTAAACTCCATTACGATGGCGGCAAAGATTACCGTGTCTCGTCTAGATAGCTTGCCCGGCAAACCCTTGGCTGGCTTCTTGGTTTGAAGACCGATTCCGGAGATCACTAATTTAGCAATATCTTGGGCCAACTTTGCGGGAAACGCTCCGTTTAGCTCTGGCTTGGGTTGCCCACCGATTCCTGCTTCTAGCTGCGGCTTGCCTTGCATCTCACGGTACTTTTTTCCAACTACCAGTGCCAGCATAGAAGTATCGTCAAGGGTGCCTTTTACTAGTTCTGGTGCTCTCTCACTAATCTTACCCTCCAGAACACGCGCCACCGTCTCACCGTGACGCTTGTGCATGGAAATGATTTGTTCAGCAGCCTCACTCCTCTTGGGCTCATGTCGAACAGCGCGGCTGATTTCTGTATTGAAGAGCATTGCCAATTCTTGTTCCGATGTTTGGGAAAGTTCTATTCCATGTCTGACGTAATCGACCGCCATATTCTTCTCAGGCCCGTCTTTTCGTGGTCCAATAAAAACATCCGAGGCATAGTCTGTTTCGGGGTCGTATTTCTCCAGCCCGATTGCCGTAATCGCAAAGCGTCTATCAATGCATTGGCTGCAAGTTCCACAGTGCCATTGAGTATTGGGCTTAAACATCGAATGCGCGCAGGAGCAGGTGTGAGCAATCAGTTGCGGTACTCCAAGAACCGCGATGCTCTTGACAACTTCGGCCTTTGTCTTGAACGAGTAAGGATTGTCGATTATGAAATCGCGGTCCACAACCGCCGCGCACAGAGATTGCAAAAGGTGGAGGGTAATGGGATGGGTGGTGCGCGAAGCACGCGAACGAATAACCTCGTCTGCAACCGGCAAATTCACACTCACGACGCCGTTCTCAAAAAATCGAACCCCACCAGCGTTGATCGATTCCGCGACTACAGTCCCAATTGCAGAAAACAGGAATGATCGAGTGCGTTGCGTCGGTTCTTGGCCAAACCTCTTAGCTTTGTTCACCCAGACAGGTATGTGAATTAGACCTGGAAACTCCTTCCGCAATTCTTCGAAAAGACCCCGCTGACGGGCGCTCATGGTTGATACGGGACGGTGACTTACCAATACAGCCTTCTTGCGCCTCGTAGCAGTTTCCACAGCCCCGGCGAGAGAGTCCAAGCCGCCGGAAAACATCAAAACGCGTTCGGGGCTTTGGAAAGGCCAATCCCCAAAGCCGCCAAACTCCAAGTATTCTTGTTGATACGGTCGATCATGTTTCAACGGCACAAAGTTGAAGGAATATCGATCGTCGGACAGGAAGTTTAAGACTTCGGTTAGCTGGGACTTAATCTTTTCGGAGCTCCAGAAGGTGAAGTCCCGCACTGGAATGACAAAGGCAAAATCACGACTCCAAGGCTCGGTACTCTTATCGTCGCTCCACTGTTTTCCCCGATTCGTGGCGCAATCCCCGCTGAAGACATACGATGCGATCTCAAGCAGGTCAACGAGTCGCGGCGAAAGGTGACGCCCAAAGACTTTGGCCACATTTTCGAGTCGAATGTTTACGTTATGTCTGTTTCCTATAGAGTCCAGTTCGACGTGTCTTCGGCCAGCCGCGAGGGGATCGTCTGGTGCAATCTGGGCGCCGCTGCAGATGAAAAGACGCGGCTCGATCACAGGTCCGCTCTCTGTTGCCTCAGCTCGTTGCGCAGTTTCTTCAGTGCAACCCTGATAAACCGTGAGGTGTTCTTAAGGTCGATGCCCTCCTTGTACTCAGTCTTGGAGTACCACTCGCCACAGAAATTCCTCACGATACGCGCACTCTGATCGCAATGCGTCCTTAAGTTATCGTTGAACTCAGCTGACCTGACCGATTTTTTGTACCAAGTGAAGTGTTAGTGTAACGCGTCTTTTGATCTGTGCCCGTCGTCGTAGCCGGGGGTGTGGAGATGTGGGAAA
>JAYVCW010000210.1:0-2397 GCA_043749775.1 Acidobacteriaceae bacterium
CACATCCATTCAGCGATGCAAACGGTTTCGTCCTGAAACTCGACTTTGACGTAATCACCGGTTTCGTAGGTGGGCACGGTCACGGGCTGGCACGTCGCTGTGGTCCAAGCCGGAGCAAGCAGCGCAGTGGCGTGCCAAACTCTAGGTACGGGGAGCCGAAAGCCAGTGGCGGGTGAGATTACCCGGATTGGAAGCAAAACGCATCTCCGCTATGAACCGGCTGCGTGATTAATCCCGTTTCGCGGACGATCTTTGTTGGCTCTTACGGGACGGGACCAAACGAAGTAAAGCGGCCAGAAGACGGCATGCCGAGCCCGCTTCGGCTTAATCTCCATAAGGACTCATCGTGCACAGACCCGACGTACCTGACCCTTGCATTCGCCTGCCATTCATATCGAACCCGGCTTAGGTCCCTCGCGAGGTTTCTTTGCGTTTGGAACGATCTCCCGGCACGGGGCGAGGGCATTCGAAACGTTCTCGCTTCGCCAACGCTGGAGGCGTCGCTGTTGACAGAACAACCGAGCACCCGTAGTTACGGACCAACTAAGGCCATCGCCGACAGAGTCTTGCCACCCCCGATTGGCACAGGAAGAGTGAACACACCTTGCGGTGCGGTTGGGTCTCTCAACAAACGTCGTTTTGGCCAATTCAGCGAGTCTCTGTGCATTGCTCAAATCATTCCCTCGCGGTATCCTCGTCCATCCCCATGGAGGATCTATGCTCAGGTCTTTTGCTCGCACCTTTGCTTCGTCCGGGATCTTTCTGTTATTCCCACTGTTCGTCCAAGCACAGGCTTTGTCTTTTTCTATCGGCACTGCCTCTGCCGCTCCGGGCCAAAAATCAACCGGCTATTTGGAAGTCCCCGCTGGTGTCGACGCTGCTACCAATATTCCAGTGATCATCATCAACGGCGAAAAGCGCGGTCCTGTCCTAGCTCTTGTCTCTGGCGCCCACGGTACTGAATACACCTCCATCATCGCGATTGAAAAACTCATCAACCTACTTGATCCCTCTCAAATCGCCGGCACCGTTATCCTTGTCCCGCTCGTCAACATTCAATCCTTCGAACAAAAGGTCCCCCATGTCAACCCCATCGATAACAAGAGCATGAACCGCTTCTACCCTGGGAAGGCCGATGGGACGCAAACTGAACGTGCGTCCTTTCTTATCACCAAACAACTCGTCGATCGATGCGATTACCTTATCGACTACCATGGCGGCGATCTCGACGAGAGCCTCCGCCCTTACGCGTACTGGGCACCCACTGGCAAGGAGACCCAAGACCAAATATCCAAAGAGATGGTCCTAGCCTTTGGACTCGACCACATCATTATATGGCGCGACCGTCCCACCGACCTAGCCGCCACTCGCTATCTCGACAACACGTCTACTGCTCGCGGCAAACCTTCCATCGTCGTCGAAGCGGGCTATGCCGGCACCGTCGAAGGGGATGACGTCGCCCTCCTCGTCGACGGGACATTCAGCACCATGCGCGCTCTCAAAATGCTTTCAGGAGACCCTCGGCCCGTCGAGAAGCCCGTCTGGCTCGACAGGGTCGTGGATGTCATGTCCGACGGCCCTGGCATTTGGTACCCGCTTGTGAAGCGTGGTACCTATGTTCAAGAGGGCATGAAAATCGGCTTTGTCACCGACTACTTCGGCAAACTTATACTCGAAGCCCGCGCTCCCGTCTCCGGTGTCATCTTGCACATCAACGCACTCCCATCCCTCAAAAAAGGCGACAACATTGCAGACATCGCCGCCGTTGCCGCCCACGCCCCCTAATCTAATCCGATTTTGGCTAGAAACGTCGATGATCCTCCTCTGTGGACACATTGCTCGTACGTCGGCCTGCTGTTCTATGGCTTGGCATCTACCGCTTGCAGCTACCTGTTTTACAAGTCGGGTTACATCCCACGAGGACTTGCTGCCTTCGGCGTGATCGTCTCCGGGTGGGCCGCGGTGTGTACTATGATTTGTGTCCTGGACAATTTCACCGTGCCTGCGCAGGCCTATACGGTTTTGAAGAATCGTGTAAAAGTCCTTCCGGTGAGTTCCAGGTTGCGTCAGTGCTTTGGGAGCACTCAAATATAAGGTCGGCACTGTGAACTCCTTGCACTTGCTGCTTTGCCGGTAAGCCGCTCTTCAGATTTGGAGTAAAATGCGTCGCGAAACAAGCGTGAAAGCGTTCGGCAGTGACCAGGAAATGCGAGACCAAGGGGAGGGGAAATGCGCGACGTTAGCAGGCGTGAGTTTTTGGCAGGCGGAACAGCGCTCTTAACTCTTGCGGCGGAGACGAAGCTCCTGGCAGGCGCGATTCCCGCGGGAATGGCGAAAGCAGCCAAAGATGATCTTGTCGCGCCGGACATCTATTTTCACGAAGGAAACTTGGCGGAC
>JAYVCW010000211.1:0-2589 GCA_043749775.1 Acidobacteriaceae bacterium
TCGCTGCGTGAACAGAAGCAGCAATATTTAAGTTTTATCGGACGCATTGCTCCCATCAAAGGCACGCACACAGCCATTGAAGTGGCCAAACGGACGGGCATACCTTTGAAAATAGCGGGCGACATACAGCCCATGTATCGCGAATATTTTGAAGCCAAGATCAAACCTGAAATAGATGGCAAGCTAATCGAGTACATCGGTCTCGCGGATCTACAGGCAAAAAATGAGCTCTTGGGAAACTCATTCGCGATGCTATTTCCTATCCAATGGAACGAACCCTTTGGCCTAGTGATGGTCGAAGCGATGGCCTGCGGCACTCCGGTGCTCGCCTTTAAGGGCGGTTCCGTGCCTGAAATCGTCCGCGATGGAGTTTCCGGTTACATATGCCGATCGGTGAGAGATATGGCAAAACGGGTCACGAATTTGCAGCTTGATTCTCGTCGCATCCGGCAATACGTGGAAGAAAACTTTTCACTGGAGCACATGGTTTCCCAATACATGTCGCTGTACCGCGATTTGCAAAATGCCAACCCCCTGAAGGCCGCCTAATCCCATTACCAGCGTCACAATCATTAATACACGTGACCGCGTTTCCCTGTGGAATCGGACTTCAACTGTCTACGAAGAAATGTTGGAACGTACATGACACTTTTCTCCCCACTCTGCGGATTTCGAGACCAAGAATCTGCCAAAGCTGAGTCATCCAATACGTCCTACAAAGGACATGAGGCAAATGCAAGCAATACCGTTCCTCGACCATGAGCCGCGAAGGCTTCCGGTGCACCTTTCCATCTTGCTTACCTTGGGACATCATCCGCACTTGTAGATGTGCGGCGTGAATACGCAGAGTTGTGTTGGGAAGCGACAAAGCGGTGGGCAATATCGGGATAGTCTTCTGATCGGGAGCAGAGTATTGTTAGCAAGTCTCTTCTAGCGGCCTTTCCGCCCGCGCTTACGACGGCACCGCGCAAAATCAGACATATTCCGTTTGCCAAAAAGCCATCATGGTGGGTGAAAGGCACGTGTCTCTAGTGTCCGGCCCGAAAAAACTGCTGCAACAATCGAGTTCGTCGAAGAAGAAGGCAGCTCGGAAAATGGCGGCGGTGAAGACGAAGGCCGTCGGGCAAAAGACAATCCGCGCGAAGACGTCGAGCTCCCTTAAGAAAGAGGTCCGGAAGAAAAAAAGCCAGACTGTGGATACGGTGCCGTTCTCACCGGAAGCAGCTGGAACACGTTCGGGCCGGCAATCGGGAGATCTGCAGGGATTGTCCAGCGTCGAAGCTGCGGATTCGGAGAGCGTGGACGAGCTGATCGAGGAAGGCAACGCGTTCGAGGCAGGCGTAGTGGCGGGCGTGGAAGACGCCGGGGATCATGATGGAAGGGAAGTTCACACGCATGAGGTGCCGCAGGATGATGTTCCCAGCGAATATAAAGACAAAGAGTAACGGAGGCTGGGAACGTTGAGAGGGGTTCCGGCGAGGTTGTGCGTATCGCGGCGTAGAACGGCAACCCGCTCGAGTTTATCCCCAGTTTCGAGCGAGTCGTCGCAGCTTACTTCCGCAAAAGTGGAATCACTTCCGTTTATCGGATAAGGAACGCTAGCCCACGTAATCCGAAAGAATTCTGACCAGCCACACCAACATACCCAATCCAGCAAAGAATTGCGCGAACCGAAATAAGGTCATAGCTATTCCGGATGAAATTTCATTTCTACAAGTTCCTTGGATTCATCTTTGGCAGGTGCCCAACGAAATTTGTATACGGAATTCTCCGCGGCTTTCAAGAGTACGGGGCTTCCGCCCACAGCTTGAATAGACTTCACCGTTCCGTTCGGTGCGACTATGACCAGCAACTTTACGCTGCCTTCCAGATTCATTCTGCGTGCCAATTCTGGGTAGACGGGTATTACCCTGCTGACGATCTTACGGGCACTCGTAATAGCCTCTTCTTGGGCGTTCACAGTTGCCCCAAACGCAGCAACGAAGACTAGTAAACCGATGATTGAAATTGATATAGCTTGTCGCATCCATACAGTCCGAAAACTGAGTCTATCGAGCACGCATTCAGCTATCAAGCTGACGACAGTAATGCCAGTCTGGTTACTGGCGTTCCTAATCGTAGCGCGGATACGACGACTCTCATCAACAAAGAGTTTTATCTACTAGCTATTGCGATTGCGGGCAACGGTACAATCACGTTCGTTATCTGGACAAAAATCGAGGATCGTTCGATCATTCATCATTTCCGCTTGGATTCGCACTGAGGCTAAATTTGAACCAAATGTTTCGAAGCGCTATCCGTCTACTGTGCGTAGTCGCTCTGACCGCATGTGTAAAAGCCCAAGACTATCAAGTCATCTCGGTCGATCACGGCGGAACCATTAAAGGAACAGTCAAATGGTCTGGAGCCGAACCTCACTTGACCGGTTTACCCATAACTAAAGATCCTGAGATTTGCGATCCTCAAGCGCACAGGACGCACGACCTTGAGAGGTAGATCCTCAACTGATGCGCACGGCAGGAGTGTTCACGACTTTTCCGGCGTTTCCTGCGATGTTGCAGGCGGGCTTTCTGGATCAGGTGATTGGCA
>JAYVCW010000212.1:0-7204 GCA_043749775.1 Acidobacteriaceae bacterium
TTCTCGACACATCTTCTCGATCTCGTCGTCACCCGAAGCGGTAGAGGTTGCCACCACAACTCGGTCTACCAACTTGGCTCGCCTCACGCGCTGAATTACGTGCCACAACATCGGTCGACCTTCAATTTCAGCTAGACTCTTGCCGGGCAGCCTGCTTGATCCCATTCGGGCCTGAATGATCGCGACGATCGGTCCACGTTCAGTTTCGTTCTTCCAGGTGATTGTCTGTGGCTTGCCTTCTTGCGATGACTTCTTTGCGGCTTCGACTACTTTAATTACATCCCTTCCCTGCTCAAGATCGACCATGGGCCCAGTGTCACCACCAATAGATTCGAAAAAATGTACTAATTCCTTCACATACATATCGTTGACTTCGAAGATATAGGGAATCGTCTCCCAGGCAGCAGCGGAGGCGTTGAAGAATCGGACCTCTTTCGCCGCAAAGTCCCATAGGGCCGTGCCTTCGTCGCCGACAACTTTACAGGTTCGGGTATACGATCGTTGGACAAAATCGAGATGCAGTTCAACGCGGCGCCGATCTGGAAAGGTCAGGTAAATCCAAACTGAGTCTTCCACGTCTACTTTAAGATTGCTCAACTGTTCTGCCCGGCAGATCACCTCGGTCGGACGGCCGAGCAGCCAGCAGATGTAATCCAACTCGTGTGAGCCATCAAGGATGATGCCTCCCCCTAAATCCTGCCGCCCACTGTAGCTCTCACGATAATCCTGCCAAGGTCGCCAATCCGGCAGATACTGTCCAGCTTCAGCATTGATCCAGAGGACACGACCAATCTTTTTCGAGTCGATAAGGTCTTTCAAAATTTGCAATCCGGGATGGAATCGCAGATTGTATCCGACCTGAACCTTGCGGTCGGTTCGGCGCGCTTCCGCGATCAACGGTTGAATCGCGCTCGATTCGTGGGAAAGGGGCTTTTCGATAAATACGTGCGCGTGAGCATCAAGTGCGGCCAGCGCTTGTTCTACGTGGTGTATCGGAGGAGTGCAGACTAGAACCACGTCGGGGCAAAATTCACGCAGGGCATCAGAATATTGACTGAAATGTTGCGCTTGCACCTCGCCGCGGGAACGTTCTAACGCGGCACTATTGGTGTCGCAAAAAGCAAGGTTGATTACTCCGATTGACTTCAGATTGCGTCCGTGCCGTCGGCCGATCGATCCGGCTCCGACTATCAGCGTTCGGTAACCGACCCACTCAGCAGCTGTGGACATACTCTTCTAACCCCTCGCGCCCAGCAGTCGAGAGCGTTCGCCGTTGGCGTCACTCACCAGATAGTGCGACAACACTTTGACGATTGCGTCCATCACATCGCGCATGTCTTCCTGGCTCATGCTGTGAAACATGGGCAGGCTGATCAAGCGCTCGTAGGCATCTTCGGCAACTGGAAAGTCGCCCTCCTTCGTCCCAAAACGATCGCGATAGTAGGGATGGAGGTGTACCGGGACATAATGCACGTTTACGCCGATGTTTTCCGCACGAAGCGCTTGGAAAACTTCGGATCGGGTCGCGCTGAGGGTTTCAAGGTTTAGCCGGATCGGATAGAGGTGCCAGGCGGGTTCAATTTCGTTGTGTACTGCAGGCACTTCTAGCGTAGCTAAATCGCGGAAAGCGGCTGTGTATGCGGCCGCGAGCTCACGGCGGCGACGCAAATTTTCGTCGAGTTTTTCCAATTGGGATATTCCGAGCGCACAGGCAATGTCGGTGAGGCGATAGTTGAAGCCGAGCAGCACCATCTCGTAATGCCACTGCCCCGCCTCTTGCCGCTGCCGAGCTTCGCTGCTGATCCCGTGGTTGCGAAAGCGACGCAAAGTCTCCGCCAGTTTCGGATCGTTGGTGGTGACCATGCCGCCTTCGCCCGTCGCAATGTGCTTTACCGGATGAAAGCTGAACACCGTCATGTCCGCGATGCCGCCGATCCGCTTGCCATGGTAGGTCGCGCCAAGGGCGTGAGAGGCATCTTCGATCAAAAGGGAGCCCTGATTTTTAGCCAGGGCTTGCAGCTCATCAAGCGCTGCGGGATGGCCTGCGTAATCAACCGCAAAAATTGCCTTGGTGCGAGGCGTTAGTTTTTCTAAAACTTTGACCGGATCGAGATTGAGTGTATCCGGCGAAACGTCCGCGAATATGGGCGCCGCACCCTGATACAAGACGCAATTGGCGGTGGCGCAAAAGGTCAAAGGAGTCGTGATTGCTTCATCGCCAGACTTGAGCTTCGCGGCGAACGCCGTGCCATGGAGGGCTGCCGTGCCGGAACTAAAGCTGATCGCGTGCTGCGCTCCAACCCGCTCGGCGAAACGTTCTTCGAATTCTCCAACTTTGGGGCCCGTGGTCAGCCAGTCCGACTTCAAGACTTCGACTACGGCGTCAATATCAGCGGCATCCAGACTGTGCCGCCCGTAGGGCAGTAACTTATCGCGAACCGGAGTTCCGCCGTGAATGGCGAGCCTCTTATTTTCGGGGAGGGAGGTCATTCTACGCGGTTGCAGGAAGCGCCTCTGCCGCTCGCATCTCAGGGGCGACCAAATCTTCGAGCTCCCGTTTCGTCAGCCAGCGAGCATTGTTGTCGCTCGTGTAACGAAATCCATCGACCAGGGGCTTGGCTTGATCCCAGTTTTCCGACTTCCACCAGGAGTGGGATGGCTGAATGACGTACATGTCATCGGTCTCAAGAGTCTGCCGAGATTCATCTTCAGAAATCAAGACCTCGTGCAACTTTTCTCCAGGCCTGATGCCGATGTGCTCGATCTTGCAACCGGGCGCCACTGTTTCGGCAAGATCTAACAGTCGCATGCTGGGAATCTTTGGAACGAAAATTTCTCCGCCATGCATCTCCTCCAGGCAATGGACGACAAATTTGACGCCCTGATCCAAAGTCAGCCAGAAACGCGTCATGCGCGGATCGGTGATGGTGATCTTGCCGGCTCGACGCTGCTCGAGGAATACCGGGATCACGCTACCACGGCTGCCGACAACATTGCCGTAACGGGCGCAACTGAAGCGGGTATTTTTCGCGCCCGCGTATGCGTTGGCCTGGACAAAAACTTTTTCCGCGCACAACTTTGTGGCGCCATAAAGATTAATTGGATTCACTGCTTTGTCGGTACTGAGAGCGAGAATCCGGCGCACGCCCTGATCAATCGCGGCGTCGATTACATTTTTGCCACCGATAATGTTCGTCTGTATGGCTTCGAACGGGTTGTATTCACAGGCTGGAACCTGCTTCAGCGCGGCTGCATGCACAACCAGCGTTACTCCAGAAAAAGCTCGCTTTAAGCGGTCCACATCCCGTACATCTCCGATGAAATAGCGCAGGCTGGGATGATCGAAACCGGAGGTTTGCATCTCATGTTGCTTCAATTCGTCACGGCTGAAAATCACCAGGCGCTGCGGGTGATAGTCGCGCAACATGATTTCTACAAACTTCTTACCAAAAGAACCAGTTCCGCCCGTGACCAGTATCGATTGCTGCGACCAATTCACCATTCTTTTCCTTGATGTCCGATTCTGAAGTCCGATTCTGAACGCCTTTGACCTGCGAGAGCTGCCGTTACCTGGAAGGGTTTGGGCGGTGTCGGGAAAAGGGAGCGTTCCGTCGGGTCTAATAGTTTCGCTTGCCAGATAGTATAGCCGACCTCACCCGGACGCCGAACGGCGGACCGATGGCGCGTTGAGCAAATGCGCGTCGGGCTGAAGTTGGCGGACTGGTCCAAAGAATTTGAAAATTGTGCAGTGCATTAAAAAACAGATCGCAAGTTCCCTCTCGGACAACCGGACAAAACGTAGTGGGTGCCGAACCCGAGAAGCTCCCACCTTTCATTTAGAAGTTTCGGTGCTAAGCACCTAGGGAGACACTGTTTGGCGTAATGATTTACGCCTCGTTCCGGCACCAGGATGTTAAAATCTACGCATTCCTGAAACGTCCGAGGCGTGTTTTTTAAAGACGCGTTTAGTAAACGCGACGAGTTCCTTTTTTGCGCGCAAAGAAGCTTTTCGGGAATTTTCAATCGACGATCAGCAGGCGTGGGAGTCAGGCAAGAGCAATTGAGGAGTAAAGATGTCATTGGGCCCCCTGATTCCGCGACCCGAAGGATCGCGGAATGAAATACCCCGAAGTGATGATTCGTCTCAGGCCGAGTTTCTGCGACCGATCAACCCCACCATCTACAACTTACCGTCGCAGGATTCACCGCTTCGCGAGTACATGCGCGTTCTCATTAAGCGCAAATGGCTAGTGATCTCGGTCGTTGTCGGCATCTTTCTGGCTGTCGTCGTAGCCAGCCTGCGCCAAACGCCTGTTTATGAAGCGGTTGGGCAGATCGTGATCAACAAGGCCGATTCCAATCTCATCACGTTTAAGGACTCGGTTCCGGTCGTCGATTACTCCGATCAAAGCGATCTCGACACCGAAGTTCGAGTGCTGCAAAGCGATCTGTTGGCTTTGCAGGTCATACGGCAGTTGAATCTCGATAAGCGGGCCGATTTTGGAGGCCACTCCGACCAGAAACAGGCGAACCTTGTTGCCGACCCGCTGCAAAGCGATTCTAGCCGTATCACTGCACTGCTCTCGCGTTTTCGCGGAGGCCTCAAGGTCAGCTTGATTCCGAATACTCGGGTGATGGAAATTCACTATTCCAGCACCGATCCGCAACTCGCCGCCAGCGCCGTGAATACCCTCGCTTCCACCTATGTCGAGCAGAATTTTAAGACCAAGTTTGAATCGACCATGCAAGCCTCGGACTGGCTTTCAAAGCAGCTGGTCGACCTGCAGATGAAAGTGGAAACTTCGCAGGAAAAATTGGTTCGTTATCAAAAAGAACATGAGATTCTCGGCGCCGACGAGAAGAACAACATCATCACCTCGAAGCTGGACGAACTGAACAAAGAGATGACGATGGCCGAGTCGGACCGCATGCAGAAAGAGTCGGTCTATCGTCAGACGCAGTCGAACGACCCAGTCGCGATCTCTGCCGCGATCGTCTCCGACGCTGGGACTACGACACAGAGTTCGGCTCTCCTCGATAAGTTGCGGGAACAGCAGGTAGGATTAAAAATCCAGGTAGCGGAACTGAGCACACAGTTCGGACCGTCGTATCCGCGAGTTCGACAGCTCAACAGTCAACTGAAAGAAATCGACGTTCAGTTGCAATCAGAGACCAACAAGGCTGTCGATCACCTGAAGCAACAATATCTTGCCGCCCTTCAGCGTGAGACCATGCTGCGCGGCGCATTCGACAAGCAGAAGCAGGAAGCAAACAAGCTCAACGAGAGCGCAATCGTGTACAGCATTTTGAAGCGTGACCTGGACAGCAACCGCACGCTCTACGAAGGGCTACTCGAGAAGTTAAAGGAAGCCGGAGTTACCGCGGGTCTGCGCTCGAATAACTTTCGCATTATTAATGCGGCGCGGGTGCCGTCCTCTCCAAGTGAACCGAACATCCCGCGAAATTTATCTTTCGCGCTCGTCCTCGGAATCATCTCTGGAGTGGGCTTGGCCTTCTTGCTCGAGAACATGGACAATACGGTTCGTACTCCCGAGCAGGCGGAAACGATTTCAGGCTTGCCTTCGCTGGGAATGATTCCGTTGGGCTCAAAATCTACTCGCGTTGGACCGGGTGGAAAGCGTCTTGCTTTAGCGCCGACCAACGAAGTCTTCGAGACCGTCACGCAGATTCGGCCGCAATCGCAGATGGCAGAGTCTTACCGTGCGCTGCGCACCTCGCTGCTATTGTCGAATCTGGGGGCTCCGCCGAAGGTGATTCTGGTGACGAGCGCTCGCCCGCAGGAGGGGAAGACTACGACCAGCATCAACACTGCCATCGTCCTGGCACAAAAAGGCGTTCGGGTCTTGCTCATCGACGCCGATCTTCGCCGCCCGAGCGTGCACAAGACGCTCGGCATGGGACCGCGCAGCGGACTGAGCAACGTGCTGACGGGCAGCGCGACAGTTCAGCAGACGATCACAACGTCTCCGCTTTTGCCCAATCTACTGATCATGACGGCTGGCACTCCCCCGCCAAATCCCGCAGAACTGCTCGCATCATCGAACATGCGTGACTTGATCATGGAGCTGCGGCAACAGTTCGACCACATCGTCATCGACACTCCGCCAACGCTCTCGGTGACCGACGCTGTGGTGCTCTCCCCACGCGCCGACGCTGCGATTCTGGTGATTCGTTCCGGGCAGACAACGAAGCAGGCGCTGCGCCGCGCTCGCGACATCCTGATGCAGGTGAATGCCCACGTCGCGGGCGTGCTTCTGAACGCCGTCGACCTGACTTCGCCCGACTATTATTACTATTACGAATATCAGGGCAAATATACGCAGTACTACCAGGAAGAAGCGGTCGACGTTGAGCCTAAAGCTATATAGTTCCAGCTGTCGTATTAGCTTTCCTTTTTGTTAGCCGTGTTTAGCTGGGTGTACTAGCCGTGGTCCCCGGATGCAATGGTCATTCCCTTTTCAACTCCGCGACGTCTGCAGTTCATCGTCGGATTCAGCCTGGTTGCGTTCGTGTATTTATTGCTGACCGCAAAAGAATTTGCTGCGAGCGTATTTGCGGGTGGCGCGACTGAGGCCAGCTTGCATCGCGCGGTGGCGCTCTCACCTGGGAACGCTGACTACCGCCATCGCCTCGGGCGCTATTTCCAATACATGGCGGGCGGAGACCCCGAATCGGCGCTCGAGAATCTTCGCACTGCGACTTTATTAAATCCCCACGATGCTCGCTACTGGTTCGACCTCGCCGCTCAAAAGCAACTGCTTGGAGATACCGCTGGCCAGCGTACCGCCCTGGAGAAAGCTTTGGAAGTTGAACCCACCGCCCCGGATGTGGCATGGGAAGCTGCCAACTTCTTCCTGGTTGACGGAGAGACCGACCGAGCCCTGCGCGAGTTTCGCGTGGTCATCGCCAACGAAATCTCGCTGGTTGATGTCGCTCTGCGAGCCTCCTGGCGAGTTCGCCCCGACACTGACGCGATGTTGCGGGACGTAGTTCCCAACCGTCCCGACTCGTTGCTGGCATTCATGACCCTGCTTGCCAGCAAGAAGGAGACCGACGGCGTTATCAAGGTTTGGAGCCATCTCGCACAGTTGCACGAAAAATTTCCGACTCGCTACCTCTTCGATTACGTTCATTACCTGATCGAGGTGCATCGCCCTGAGGCGGCCATGACTGCATGGGAGCA
>JAYVCW010000213.1:0-2607 GCA_043749775.1 Acidobacteriaceae bacterium
GAGCGGGCTGGATCGGGATTCGGTCGCCAATGCGTCGGGCGTGGTGGCGCTCGACAAGGTTCAGCTGGACGAGCGGGTCGGCAAGGTTTCGCGGCGCAAACTCGAGCTTGTCCTGACCGGGATCGACGTGATCTTGGGAAGGTGAGGGAAGGACCCACCCCTAACCCCTCCCTTCCAGGGAGGGGAGGAAGAGAGAGCCGCGCGCTTCAAATCCCCTCCCTGGAAGGGAGGGGTAGGGGTGGGTAGCGCGAAGCGCTTCCTCGATGAAGAAGCGGAGCCGACTTCAAGGCTCCGGGCGCGCGCGCCGGGCAATGTGCTGCTGAGCGCGGCGGCAAGCGGACTCGACCGCGATTCCGTCGCCAACGTCTCGCTGATCGTGGCGATCGACAAGGTGCAGCTGATCGCGCGAGTGGGGAAGCTGACGGCGCGCAAGCTGGAGCGGGTGCTGGCGGGGGTGAATGTGGTGTTGGGGCGGTGAACTCTAATTAGTATTGTGTCCCCGGAATTCTTAGTACATCGACCTCTTAATTTGGCACCATGATTTCGCTGCTTGGATGACACGCTCCTACATTCTAAGAAGGCAGCCGAATAATCTGGATTCAAACATGGCCGACCAAAAAGTTGATCAAACCGCTATCGCGGACGCGCTCTTTCCAGTGCGAGAGGCAAGACGCGCTCTCGAGGACGATGTCTTAAACGTACCGTTGAATGAGCGCCGACTGCACACGGAGACCTATGACTTTACAGTCTCGACCATTCGCGACCTACTCAAAGATGATCAAATCAAGATTCCCGAATTCCAGAGGAAATACGTCTGGACACGCAGGCAGGCGTCAAAACTGATCGAGAGCCTCATCATACAGTGTCCAATCCCAGTTATTTACTTAGACCAAGAAGACGACGGTAGTCTTATCGTTATAGACGGTAATCAACGTCTAATGAGTATTTCTTTGTTCTTAGACAATAGATTTAAGCTTCAAGGACTGACTGCATTTCCGGATTTAAATGGACTTCGATTTCGCGACTTAGACCCGCGCTTTCGTAATCACATTATCAATAGAACCCTGAGATGTATCACGATTTTGAAAGAAACCCATCCTCAGATCAAATTCGACGTATTCGAGCGTTTAAACACTGGATCGGTACAGCTTAACGCTCAAGAACTACGACACGGACTCTATCACGGACCGTTAATGGAGCTTCTTGATAAATTGGGTGAAGATAAGCTATGGAAGAGTCTAACTGGAATAAAAGCTGACAAGAGAATGCGCGGATCGGAACTGATACTTCGTTTTCTCGCTCTATCCTTCGATTTGGACAAATACGAAAAGCCTCTTGCAGACTTTTTGAACAGGTTCGCTAGGGAAAACAAGAATGCCGCTCGAGCGGAAGAATTCAAAGTCGCGTTCCGCGAGGCTCTTGCTGGTGTCAAACACCTTTTTGCTGGCGGTGCGTTTCGACTGTTTGACGAAAAGGGAGAGCCTGAGAACAACTTGAATGCCGCGGTATTTGACGCGCAAATGGTGGGCATTGCTCGTTCGAAGCTTGATCTGGAGGCTATCGCAAAGATCGATCGAAAAGCGTTTTTAGAAAGATACAAGGCGCTGCAAAACGAGGAAGCATTCAATCGTGCCGTGACCGCTTCGACGAGCGATCCGCCGTTGGTTGCTCGTCGCATACGAGATGTATCGAGGTTAGTGCGGGCTCGATAGGCGCGATGCCTTACTCCAAATCGAAGGAGCGGGAGAACGCCGTTGCGCGTCTCGATGAACTGCAGCGATGCTATGCTTATGTGAAAATGAGGCCCAAAATGCTGCCTCCTCGTATACGTGACTCGGTTTATTATAATTGCGTATTTCAGGTAGTTGCCGTGCTCGAAGATTATCTTTTGAGCCGACTTTCTGACTGGGCTTATTTGTTATTTTCGGCACGCAGCACTTACGACGCATTTCCCGTTCGAACGCGGTTGTATTTGGCTGCGGGCGCTCTGGTGTCACCTTTCCGTACGCACGTCAGTACCGATGACGATAAGCGGTTGGTGACGAATCTCGAGATGTTTTTGGAAATGTTTAAAATTCCCCAAGGCAATGTGCCGATCGCTAGTGAGGACGACTTCGTTGCGCTGGTCAAGAAGCGAAAATTTCCGTCATCGCGAAACTTTGAGCACCTTTTCGAATCCATCGGTTTGGTTGAAATTAATAAGAAGCTTTCGAAAAGAATCAAAAGAACTAATTTCCGGCTTGCGTTGGAGTCCCTAGTGAACGTCAGGAACGCCATCGCTCACGAAAACCCGCCATCTGTCACAGATGTGGACGTAAAACGCTACATCTCGGACATGCGAAAGTGGCTCGGTGCGATAGACCGTGAAATATACTCTCATATTGCAAAGACTTCCGGCCCTCAATTTTGGCCCTAATCGAAGAATACGACAGATTCCGGGTGATTAGGGCCGTGAGACCCGTTGGCCGCAACTGCTCGCTCACCCCTCACCGATTATACGTAATCTCGATCCTCACCCATCCCCCCACCAGCACCTTCCCCCCCACGCGCGGGGGGCGGACGAGGAATTGCCAGGCGGCGAGGCGGACCGCGCGGGCGAGGTGCGAG
>JAYVCW010000214.1:0-9074 GCA_043749775.1 Acidobacteriaceae bacterium
TCTTCCAATTCTGTTTTTACAGGGACTGGAAGGTCGGATGTTCCGTCCCATGGCGATCACCGTTTGTGGGGCATTGCTCGGATCTCTTCTGCTTGCTCTCACCGCAATACCAGTCTTCGCGTCTTATGCGTTTCGCAAAGGCATCTCCGAAAGGCAAAAAGAGCGGGACACCCACGGCTGGATGGCCCACCTGAATGAAGCGTACGAACGGGGCTTCCTGTATGGACTCGCGAGACGAAAGCAAACGGTTGGGCTTGCCATCGTGGTCCTGGCAGTAGCAGTTGGATCCCTGTTCTTCATTGGCACGGAATTCATGCCGAGATTGGATGAGGGCTCAATCCTGATCGAAACGCGCAAGTTGCCTGGCGTCTCTTTGACCGACTCGGTTGAGATTAGCAAGCGCATTGAAAAGGTGCTGCGTGGTTTTCCGGAAATCCAGGACGTGATCATAAAGATCGGCCGCCCCGATTTTGCCACCGAAGCGATGGGGATTAATGAGGGCGACACTTACGTGTTGCCGAAGCCCGTCAAGGAATGGAAGCGATTCCACACGAAGCAAGCTTTTATCGAGGCTATGGACAAGGAACTCGCAAAGATCCCTGGGATTACCTATAGCTTCACGCAGCCCATGGCCATGCGGCTCGATGAAACTGTTTCCGGGGTCAAAGCGGATCTAGCGATCAAAATCTTTGGCGATGATTTCAAGACCTTGGATGCGCTTGCAAGGCAGGTCTTGAGATCGGTTTCTCAGGTGCGCGGCGCGGCGGACCAGCAGATGGAAATCACATCAGGCGTTGCTGAATTGTCCGTCGCCGTGGACCGCTCGGCCCTGGCCCGGTATGGTCTCAACGTCACGGATGTGGAAGAAGCGGTCGAGGCGGGGGCGAGTGGAGCGGTGATCTCCGAAATTATTGACGGACAGAAGCGATACACAGTCGCGCTGCGTACGCCTGACCGCTATCGCTCCGATCCCAGAGAGATGGGAAACATTCTCTTGCGATCACCGAGTGGTGAGCAAGTACGACTAGGGGACGTGGCTCAGGTCAAGGTCACACGCGGGGCTGAAGTGATCAATCGCGAAGAGGGACAGCGCAGGATCGTTGTCATGTCCAATGTGCGAGGCCGAGATCTGGGAAGCTTTGTTTCCGAGGTACGGCAGAGAATCGAAGGCGAGGTAAAGTTTCCGGCCGGTTATTCCGTCGTATATGGCGGGCAGTTTGAGAACCAGGAGCGAGCAACACGCAGGTTAATCCTGGTCATTCCCCTTACCCTGGCAATCATTTTTGCTTTGCTCTACGCCATGTTCCATTCGGTCAAGCAGTCAGCGCTGGTGCTCGCCAACATTCCCTTTGCATTTGTAGGCGGCATTGCAGCCCTCTGGCTCCGCGGCTTGAATTTGAACCTGTCCGCATCGGTTGGCTTCATCGCTCTTTTCGGAGTTGCCGTACTGAACGGGGTGGTCCTGGTCAACTCAATCAATCAATTAAGAAAAGAAGGGCAGACAGTTCGCGATGCGGTTTTGAATGGTTCACGTCGCCGCCTTCGACCCGTCCTGATGACCGCCCTGGTCGCAAGCCTTGGATTTGTGCCGATGGCAATTGCCACATCCACCGGCGCCGAAGTGCAACGACCGCTTGCGACTGTTGTCATCGGAGGGCTAATCAGTTCGACCGCACTCACGGTTTTTCTGCTTCCTCTACTGTACGATTGGATTTTCGCTCGCGCGGAACAGAAACAAACCCCTACCATCGAGTCGAGAGAAGTCGTCGTCTGATCCGCTGAGTAAAATGACTCATTCGCTTCGAATCCGAACCGGACGAGGGATTTTGGCTGCCGCAGTTGTGTTGCTCCTAATGATTTCGCTGATCTTCGGTATAGATTTATTGTACGGGATAGAGAATCATCAGAACTGGTTGGACTAGATTGAAACTGACCCGAGAACACGATGGCCACGGCCACCCCCGCGAGCGCGCTCACACGAGCGACCACTACCATGGGACAAGTGGCCCTGCTCACCTTCATGGTGTCGTCGATCCCACGATCGCGAGTTCCGACCGGGGCCTTTGGGCGATCAAATGGTCCTTTGTCGGACTCTTTGTTACCGCCACCCTTCAGATCGTAGTCTTTTATTTTTCTAACAGCGTTGGTCTGCTGGCGGATACCATTCATAATTTCGCTGACGCCGGTACCGCAATTCCTCTCGGCATCGCCTTCTTCTTCGGGAAAATGAAGCCGACAAAGCGTTTCCCCTTCGGTTACGGGCGAGTCGAAGATTTGGCTGGAATTGCCGTCGTACTAACAATCTTTGCCAGTGCCGCAGTGGCTGCCTACGAATCAGCTCAGAGACTCGTGCATCCCGAGACCGTCACACATCTTGGGGCCGTGGCAGTAGCTTCGATAGTCGGCTTCATTGGCAACGAGGGAGTAGCCATATTCCGGATCCGTGTAGGCAAAGAGATAGCAAGCGCCGCTCTGATCGCCGATGGGCAACACGCACGGGTCGACGGCTGGACAAGTCTTGCCGTGCTGGTGGGTGCTATTGGTGTGTGGTTCGGTTATCCACTAGCTGATCCCATTGTCGGATTGGTAATAACCATTGCCATCCTATTTATCGTGTGGGATGCTGCTAAGTCCATATTTACTCGTGCTCTTGACGGCATCGAGCCCGAGGTGCTGGAGACAATTCGGGAGACGGCTCAAAACGTTAAGGGTGTAAAGGACGTTGCTGAAGTTCGCGCGCGATGGGTAGGGCACAGGCTGAATGCCGAAGTGAATATCGCAGTAGATTCGAATTTGTCGGTAGCGGAAGCCCACCAGATCGCTCAGACGACACATCGCGCACTGGAGAACGCTCTGCCGTTTCTTTCCCGTGCAGTCATACATGTTGACCCCGAAAGCGCGTCCGGAGAAACTCAGCATAGCCGAGAAGAAGATTAGCGCACTTCGGATGATTTCAACCAACTTGCTTGCCTGACAATACAGACAACCCTGCTAGTCGACTTAGCAATGTTGATCTCCGAGTGTTCAATCCTCGCCTAGCAAACTCGCTTTGAAACCCTCTTTCAAGACGAGACTGCGAGAACTTTGTTCCCATTGAGCCTCTTCCATCAATCGTGGGTTCTACCGTGAGAAGGATCATCTGATGTTGCAACATCGAGGTCCACGTGCAATCGTTGGGCAGGATCAACGTCGCGCGAGTAACAATTTCCGTCCTTGTTGTAGTTAGCGGAGCAGCCGCTTGCAAAATCAGCTCGCTTAGGTGACTGAGCAAACTGCCAGACTTCTGCAAAGGAGATACCGCTGGATCCCGGCACGAGATCTTTTCTTAAAAAAGCGCATCCAGGGGAGGGTGGACATGAATCGTTAACGATCCAATATTTCAGTTTTCTTCCAGCTGCATGTTCCCGGATATCCTCCGCGGTCACGATCGAAGCACCCGAACCTTCTTTGAAAGCAATGCCCGAGCAGTACACACCCGCTACATAGTGTGCGGAATTTACTCCATCCACCCACGCATGAAGATAGGATCGTTGTTCCGGAAGGAGACGTCCGCCTTGTTCCTGGTCGAGGAAGATGATTGCCTGAAGCGGAAATCCTTCCGCGTGTGCCGCCGAGACCGCCGCTGCAGCATCGGAGTTGCCCAGCTTGGCCGCGTCACCGGCCGATTTGATCTCCGCGTACGTGCGGCCGTTGAAGACAATCAAGAAGCCGAACCCTGCAACTTGGAGGGTCTTCCTCTTTCCCGTCCAAGAATTAGTATTCGCTTCCGGCGGATTATTTAGCCAATAGCCGGAATAGGAGAAGGTCCGGCGGAGAATCTTCAAGTTCGGGTCGCCCGGATACTCGTTGCGATCAAACCCTATGTATGCAGCATGCACCGCTGGTCGTTCGCTAGAATCCAGCACCAGCTGAAAACCGACTGCGAGGGATGCTCCGGTCGCCGCGATTAGCAGCACAATTCTCATTCTGGACAAAGAAGCAGTCAAGTCAGGCCTCATGTTTCTTTATGCCATATTAACTGCGATCTCTGTGACGAAGAACTAGAAACAGCTCACTTGCCCAAGTCGAAGCCCTGAAAAAGCTTTGCTCTTCCATGAAGCAGTGTCCATCGGCGGTACGGATTACGATACGTGGATGTTCCGGCTTGCGCGGACTAGCACCGACATAGGTGGCCGCCCGCCTTTTGCAGGTCGTTGAATTTGCTTATTGCTGTTGCTCTTTCCCGGCGGTGACACGGTAGAGGTCTTCTACAAAGGTTCTGACGTGGATCAGGAAGAGCATTCGTGCACCGGTAGAATTGTAGTCCGTTGGCAAACCAAACTCGTGTCGCTTCACTGATCGGATTGCGCAAACCCCGCACCGCCTATCAGGACTTCTTCACCCTGTGGAAAGACGCCGACCCAGATATTCGCATCCTGAAGCAAGCCAAAGCAGAGTATGCAAGCTGCGAAGAGTGTTCAAGGTAATGGGCGGTTTTATGGCAAATGCTAGTGGGCCCACTTGTTCGCTGCCATCGTAGGATGCCAGTGCGGTTAAACGATACGTCATGCGCATCGCTCTTTCCGTCGCGCTCACGGTTGCGCTAATGAGCGCTCAAAATTTGGGTTTGACGCCTGACCCAAAACCAACCCAGAATAACAATTTCTCAAATTCGATGTCGTCGTAATCGGTACAGGTTCGGCTGCTTCCACCGTAGCCCACGAGTGCCGCTCCGCCGGTTGGCAGGTCGCGATAATTGATTCGAGACCGTTCGGGGGAACCTGTGCTCTGCGCGGCTGTGATCCTAAGAAGGTGCTCGTAGACGGAGCTGAAGTCTTAGATTTGCTTCACAGAATGAAGGGGCGAGGAATCCGCGCTGATAACTCCCGAATCGAGTGGGCGGGACTAATGCGGTTTAAACGATCGTTCACCGATGCGGTACCGAAAAATACCGAAATGAGTTTTGCCAAAGTAGGAATTACCGCCTTTCACGGACGCGCACGCTTCGTGGACTCCACAGCAATCGAGGTGGAGAAGAGGTGCTCGATGGTCGGGTCGCCGTTATTGCAACGGGGGCAATTTCGCGCAGATTGGGCATTCCTGGAGAGCAACACCTCACGACAAGTGATCAATTTCTAGAGCTAGAAAAATTACCCAGGCGCATTCTGTTTATTGGAGGTGGTTACATTTCCTTTGAGTTTGCGCATATCGCGGCGCGGTCGGGAGCGGAAGTCACAATTCTGCATAAAGGGAAGCGTCCCCTGGAGGAATTTGATTCTGATCTTGTCAATCAGCTAGTGGATAAAACAAAACGCCTAGGGGTAAGAGTCGAACTCGGACTGCAGGTCACCGCAATTGAGAAATCCAATGATCAGTTGTCCGTCCATGCTTCAAGTAATGGAAGACAAGAGGTGTTCGAGACGGATTTGGTAGTTCACGGCGCAGGCCGAGTTCCAGAGATTGATGACTTAAATTTAATTGCTGCGGGCGTTGAGATGCACGAGCACGGAGTTAGAGTAAACGATTATCTGCAGAGTACCTCGAATCCTGCGGTTTATGCGGCTGGAGACGCTGCCGGGAGCGACCTCCCTCCACTTACGCCCGTCGCGGGCTACGAAGGCCGAATCGTTGCCTCGAACTTGCTAAAAGGGAATTACAGGAAGGTCGGGCATATCTCGGTACCAACAGTCGTTTTTACGACTCCGCCTCTCGCGGCGGTAGGACACTCGGAGCAATCGGCGCACCAAAACGGTCTGCAATTCCGATTGAATAGTCAAGAAACGTCAGGTTGGTATTCCTCACGGAGGGTAGGAGAAGATTGCTCGGGCTTTAAAGTTCTCATCGAAAAAGCCACTGATCGCATCCTTGGTGCGCATTTAATCGGGCCGCATGCGGACGAGCTGATTAATGTATTCGCGCTGGCGATTCAGGCAGATATTCCATCCACTAAGTTAAAACATACAATCTTCGGTTATCCAACTGGGGGTTCTGACATCCCTTACATGCTTTGATCCGCTGCGTCGGTGTCACTTTGATTGGCGAAGCAGGGCATTTGTGCTAATTTAATCGCCTTCCTTGGCTTTAGCAGCACTACCCGCAGCCATACGAATTCGTAAACCTATTTTGCTTTTGTTTTTGAGAACTTCCTCGAGTCTTGCCGAACCCTCGTCCGGCGAGCACCAGCCAATTCACCCAAGGCCGGTCGGTAGGTTCCAGTTGATTCGGACGCGCCAAGAACTCCCAGTCGTGAAGGATCGCTTCCGCTACATCATCGCTGAGTGAGGCGATCCATTTCCTTCGTTCCTCGCTCGACAGAGCGCGCAACTTCTCAGCCTGCTGCCGCTCACGATAGGGATCAAGGAACTCCAGACTCGTGGGACCGAACCGAAGAAGCGGAGATCGAACCACTACAGTCTCATATCAATTGCTCTGGTCACCCTGTCGAACGGAGCGGACAACGTTGGCGTTTATGTGCCTTTCTTCCTCCTCAGCCGAGCTTACCTCTGGATTATTTTGATCACATATGCCGTCTTGATTGCAATCTGGTGCTTCATCGGTCGATGGCTCGGCAACCACTCCCTTATTTTGCGCTCGGTGGACCGCTGGGGCCATTGGGCAGTACCCCTCGTATTTATTGGACTAGGAATCTATATCCTCATCTTCTGAAATGGGTCTCATTATTTGGCTCCCATCCCAGTTATTTAAGTATTCGGTGATTCCGCGTCAATGCGATCCCTGTTCCTCAACACACTGTTAAGCGTGCCGGAAGAAACTCTCCACGACGTTTCGGGCATCAAATATTCCGCCATAAAGGAGAGGCGGATATTGAGCACCGGCCAGATTTCCCAAGCTTCGAAAAGATCCCGTCGGAAGTTCTTGCGGTTCTTCCCTGGCGGCTTTCGCGATGCGACATATATCGATTGGGAACGTGGTTACAAGTGGGAAGCGCATCAGCAATGGGAAAAAACCCTAAATTGTAAGTCGTTTAAGGCGCTTCTCGACCGGCGCAAATTTACGGAGATTGCCTCTTTGGCCGTACGAATTGAATCCCGTACTAACTTGCTATTTTCGTTCGAGAAAATGGCGCTCCGAGACGCTGTGAAATCTGCTGCTGGAGCGCGTTTATTTGCGATTGCCCTGTATGACTTCCTCCACGGGGCTGCAAGCCCTAAAACCAGATTCGAACGCTGGATTAATGCGGTCTCGGACTTACCACGAAAGCAGACACGCGTCCTAACGTGGCCCATCGTTACAGTTTTCGGTTTTATAGCTCAGCCCGACAAACATATTTTTCTTAAACCGATGGTCACGCGCATGGCCGCTGCGGAATACGAATTTCCGTTTCAATATGCCTCCCGGCCCTCGTGGAGTACTTACCAAAGCTTTCTGCAATTTGCCGATAAAGTAGATCGTGATCTTCGAGACCTGCGTCCGCGAGACTTAATCGATATTCAGTCTTTCATCTGGATCCAGGGGTCCGGTGAATACGAAGAATAGCTTGAGCCCCGAAAAACCCATTCGCTCCTTACGATTCGCCTCATCTAGGCATGTTCAATGCACAAATGTTTCTGTCCTCTTCAACAACACCAGCATTAGCGTCGCGGATACGAATAGCGAGACTCCAGCTAGGGCTATGCTCCCGTATAAGCTACTGCTCCGCTGGCTGACCACTCCAATAGCGTATGGGCCAATAAAACCACCCAGGTTTGTGATGGAATTAATCAGAGCGATGCCGGAGGCGGCGGAGACACCGGTCAGGAACTCACCGGGAAGCGAAAAGAAGGGACCGCAGAAGCTGTAGACCCCACTTACTGCAATTGCCAAAAAAGCGAGGGCCAGCCAAGAAGAACCGATTCGGCCCAGAAGCATGAGAGCAATTCCTCCAATTATCATAGGAATGGCCCCGTGGAATTTTCGTTCAAGCTTGCTATCCGAACTTCGCGAAACCACACCATCGTCACTAAGACAAGATAAGGAATCATGACCAGCAATCCCACCTCAGTATTTGTGTCCTGCTGGGCAAAGATTTGACTATCTGCGGTATCCAGAACGTAGCGGAGTACAAACCAATGTTCCAAGTTAAGCCGATAATTGCCAGGTACCAGACTCGCCTATTCGCCAGTGCACCTGTTGCGGAGATCTGCTGTTTCCCCAGGCAACTCTTCCCTAGCCAGTTGCTCTGTAACCCACTTCTTTTCCTCCGGCGTACGTCATGAACAGTGTGCATCCACTGGTAGTTACACAGAACAAATCCTCCGCTCCGCCTTCATCGCACACTTGCCCGGTGATTGGGAATTTCAATTGGACCTCCACAATCTTCGGTCCATCCCCAAAGGCCCGCACCGAGTTTGTACACTGGGGATAAACTTTCGCGAGCACGACCTGACATGCGTTTCGGAAATGCGCAATTGGAGAATGAATAAGTCGAGTAATGGAGCTTCATTTTGGTCGAAGGCAGGATGTCCTGGTGGTGCCTAATATCGGCCTTCAACCTCCGCCGAACCAGTTCGATTGTGGACCGAAGAGACATCGAGTAGAAACACTTAAGAGGAACAGTTATGACAAATAGTCTTCCGCAGAGCTGCGTAAATCCGCAGAGCTGCGTAAATCCGAGCGCGCGAGAAAGCCCGGCCTCATTGCTGGATGACACCCACAGGTGGCTCACTTGGTATTTTATCGACGAGGCAACACGCCATTGGAAGGAATGCTCGAGCTGCCAAAGGGAGTTCTTCAACGGCCCGAACGATTCAGGACTGGATGGTCAAAAGGATTCTAAGAACCGTCCCTGGCGTTGCTGAAGTTAACTCCTTTGGCGGCTACGAAAAGCAATACCAGGTGCTCATTCACCCCGACGCGCTTCTGAAATACGGGCTCACCCTTCGCCAGATACAGGAGGCTGTCGCTGCAAATAACCTCAACCGGGGCGGCGGCTATATCGTGAAAAATGTGGAGCAGTATGCCGTCCGGGGCATCGGGCAGGTACAGAGTATCAGCGTAGAAATCGTTACACAAAATAACATCTTCCACCTGGATTGACCCGTGGCTCCGCCCAGCGCAATGCCTGCACCAGGCTATCGACCTGATCGTCGTGCCGT
>JAYVCW010000215.1:0-27619 GCA_043749775.1 Acidobacteriaceae bacterium
CCGGCCGCTGGAAATGGACGTGATTCGTGAAGATTTTGGTTTGCATGAAGCAGGTTCCCCAGAAAGACGCGCCACTGAAATTGAACGAAGCGGGCACCTGGATACGGGAAGATGTTTCGTACGAAGTGAACGAGCCTGACGCGTTCGCGCTCGAAGAAGCGTTGCGTCAAAAGGAAAAGCACAGCGGCGAAGTGGTCGCGATAACTGCTGGCCCAACTCGAGCTTCGCAAGTTTTGCGGGAAGCGTTGGCCAAAGGCGCGGACCGCGCGATTCATCTCGAAGACAACGGCTTCATCGGACTCGACGCTTACAACACAGCGCGGGCAATCGCGGCTGCGATCAAAGACGAAAAATTTGACCTTATTTTTACCGGCCTGCAGTCAGACGACTACGGCTACGCGCAAACCGGCGTGATTCTCGCGCAAATTCTCGGTCTGCCCCACGCCACCATCATCATGCAAATCGAGAAAAACGATTCGGGCATTCGGGTGAAACGCGAACTGGAGGCCGGCTTCTTCCAGTTCGTTGACATGCCCTTGCCAGCGGTGCTGACGATTCAATCCGGAATTAATAAACTGCGCTACGCGACCCTGATCGGGATCAAGCAAGCAAAGACGAAGCCGATGCGCAAAGTCACGTTGGCCGAAGTGCAATCCGCGATGGACGTTAATTTACAGAAGATCGAAAAAATGTATATCCCGGAAAAATCTAAGAACACCCAGTTTATCGACGGGCCGCCTGCCGAAATTGCGAAGAAGCTCGTAGAAAAATTGAAAAACGAACTGCGCGTCATCTAGGTGCGCGGCGGCGTAAGGCGTAAACAGACTCTACCGTCGGGACGAGGCTTGCCCCGTCTCCGCACGCAGATTGGAATCTATGGCTGACACGATCCTGGTAATCGTCGAGCAACGCGAAGGGAAATTAAACCGTACGTCATGGGAAACGATCGCAGCCGGGCAGGCGCTGGCCGCCGACACTGGCTGGCCGCTCGAGGCCGCCGTCGCCGGCGCCAACGTATCTTCGATCGCGAACGAAGTGGCGCAAAAGAAGGTGGCGAAGGTCTATGACGTCGAAGCGGCCAAACTCGAGCCTTACACGCCCGACGGATTTGCGCATGTCTTGAAGGCTTTTCTCGAGCAGCATCCCGCAAAGCTCGTGCTGATGCCGCACACATACCAGGTGCGAGATTTTGTGCCCAAGCTTGCCACCGCGATGGAGACGACAGCCATCACAGACGCAGTTGGATACAGGTATGAAGGCGGAAAGCCGATGTTCACGCGCCAGATGTTTCAAGGAAAGTTTTCCGCCGATGTGAGCTTTGCCGGCTCCGGCCCGTGCTTCGTGACCTTTCAAAACGGTTCGTTTCGAGGAGACAAAGCCGAAGCAGGTGGAGCTGCCGCGCCGGTAGAAAAAGTTAGCTTCGAAATTCCCGATGGCGTCGTGCGCAACAAGCCGCAAGAAGTATTTAAAGAGGCGAAGCAGGCTGTCGATCTTACGCAAGCCGAGATCATCGTCTCAGTGGGACGCGGAATTAAAGAGCAAAAAAATATCGAACTCGCAAAGCAACTAGCGGAGGCGCTCGGAGGCGAACTCGCAGCGTCGCGTCCCATTTGCGATAACGGATGGCTGCCCATGGATCGCCAGATCGGTTCATCTGGACAAACCGTCGCTCCAAAGTTGTATTTGGCGCTCGGAATCTCGGGCGCAATTCAGCACATCGTGGGAATGAAGGGCGCGCGCAACATTATTGCGATTAACAAAGATTCCGAAGCTCCAATTTTTGAAATTTCAGATTATGCGGTAGTAGGAAATTTGTTCGACATCGTCCCGCCGTTGATCGAAGAGATCAAAAAAGCCAAAGCCTAACTACAGCAGGGCGGACAATCCGCCTACGCGGAGCGGATAACCCGCAAAGGGGCCAGAGTGTCCGCCAATTCTCTAACCAGTGCAGATCCCTCGCTTCGCTGAGGATTACAATTTTTTTAGGGATTACAGTTTATTTTTGGGACGACGAACGGCTAGGAGCCGGTGGCGAAGCCGCCAACATGAGCTACCGTCAGGCGCAGATACTTGTAAGGATTGACCGGTGCGTCGTTAATGCGAACTTCGTAATGAAGGTGGGGACCGGTGGAGCGCCCGCTTAGTCCGACATAGCCAATGGTGTCGCCACGGTGAATGTATTGTCCCGCCGCAACCGCAAAGGCTGAGAGGTGGCCATAGCGGGTCGTGACTCCGTGCCCATGATCGACCATAATGGCGCGTCCGTAGCCACCCAGAAAATCGGCAAACGTGATAGTCCCGTCAGCTGGGGCGATCACGGCAGATCCAACGCCAGCCGAGATGTCCACTCCGGAGTGAAACGCGCCCTCACCATTGAACGGATCGATGCGCTCCCCGAAAGAGCCCGAAATTTGACCTTCGACCGGCCACAAATTAGGCGCCGAATTCGCGCGCGCCCAATCGGCAGTCGTCGAATTCTTGGTAAGGCCGAGCGAAATACCGACACTGGCTGCTCCGCTCAACGCCGTGCGCTTCAAAGTGTAGAGCTGGTCTAAAGAAGAATTGACCTGCGCGGCCTGCAAATCATCGCTAACACCAGAGACCATGGCAGGATCGGACTTCAGACCATAAAGAGCGGAAACCTCACTCGCCAGCGACCCGAGGGATGCGACTTGAATGTCGCGTTCTTTGGCAATCTGTTCCAGTCGCGAATATTTATCTTTCAGCTGATCTTGCTCGGTGCGGAGCTCGTTATAGTGCGCCACTTTCCGCAACATGCGCGTATAAGAACTGGCGATTCCAGTAAGGCACAGCGCGGATATACCCAAGCCGGCCACAAGAGCGTAAAGGTAGTGAACCGGAATGCTGATCTTGCGAAGCTGCCCAGCTTCGTCGCGGGTTACAAAGAAAATGTAAAAGCGTTTACGCAAAAGGTTATTTCCACCCATTAAATTTCTTGTTGCACCGCCCTCGCGTGAACCATCATGCGTGGGCTGGAGTTTTAATCTAACGACCTGCTTATTACCTGATTTTGATGCAAGCCGACCTGCTGTTGTTTCAGAGCCAAAGTAAAACTTTTTTTAACGCCCTGCCGCTAACTAACTCATGGCTCTGCACTTCTTTTCTTCCACAAATTATTCTTTGGCGACCTAAAGTTAACAAAGCGACTAGAGCGTGTCAACCAACTGGCGCGGTTTCTTACGGTTACGAAGGCAGCGTCACCTGCGATGGCCTGGTGGGCAAATTACGACGGTAAGGGACAGGTGTACCTCGACGCGCCAGAAATTCATCGCGCGTAGCGCCACGATATAGTGATTCGAATGCTACTTAGCGAGAAAAGATTGATCGAGCAAATTCGGCGAACTGCGGGAGGAGGCGCATCGGTCGTAAAAGGCATTGGTGACGATTGCGCAGTGTTGCGCGTTCCCAAGGGTCACCAAATATTGGTTACCACCGACTTCACCATCGAAAAGGTACATTTCCTGCGCCAGTGGCATTCGCCCGAACTGGTCGGTTGGCGGTGTTTGACGCGTGGACTCAGCGATATTGCTGCGATGGGCGGCGAGCCTCTCGCAGTATTCTTGTCGCTCGCGGTCGCGAGCGAGGTTTCGCAGGAGTGGGTTAACGGCTTTATGAAGGGAGTTCTCAAACTGGCAAAGGAATTTCAGGTTCCTCTTGCTGGTGGAGACACAGCGCAAGCCGCTTCCGGCATTCAGGCCGACATCGTCGTTGTCGGATCGGTGCCCAATGGCCAAGCGATTCTACGTTCGGCGGCGAAGCCCGGGGACACGATCTATGTCACCGGAGGTCTCGGCGCTTCAGCTGCGGAAATAGCAACAATGAAGTCCACCATGAAGTCAAAAACGAAACCGCCGTCACGCAAGACTTTCAAGATTCGACAAAGAATTTCTCACAGCGGACTCCGTCCAAACCCTCGATTGCCGGTTGGCCAGTGGCTGCGAAAGCATGGTATCGCGTCAGCGATGATCGATATCAGTGATGGTCTATCCACCGACTTGAACCACATTTGCCAAGAGAGTTCTGTCGGCGCGGAGATCACCGCGGAAAGTATTCCACTGGGCCGCTTGCCAGGCGCGACCAACTTTGTTGCGCTGCCGTTCGCGCTGCACGGCGGAGAAGACTACGAACTTCTGTTCACCTCATCCAAGGCCGTTCCGAAAAAGATAGCCGGAGTCGCGATAACGCCGATTGGCATAATTACCAGGAGCAAAGGAATGCGCCTGATCAATGACGGAAAGGTGCGGCGCCTCCCGGTTGAGGGCTGGGAACACTTCAAATCCTAGCGGTGCTCGCCTGCCGCTCGCCCACGAAGGCCTCGCTAGTCTGGTCTCTCCGCAACAGCAGGAGTGATTTTCTTCGCGACTTCAGCGGACGGCTGAATATTCGAACTCGGCACCTGCGGCACGCCGAGCGGCGACACCGAAATTACTTTCGCATCGTGGCGGCTCGGAGCGCGCTCGTCCCACTTTCCGAAAATCATCTTGCCCGCGGTTGTTTGCAAAACCGAGGTCACCGAAATGTCCACCGTCTTGCCGATCATTTTGCGCGCGTTGTCGACGACTACCATCGTGCCATCGTCAAGGTAAGCGACTCCCTGGTTGTACTCCTTGCCTTCTTTCAATATAAAGACGCGCATAATTTCGCCTGGCAGTACGATCGGCTTCAGCGAGTTCGCTAGTTCGTTGATATTAAGCACGGCTACGCCCTGGAGTTGCGCTACTTTATTCAAATTGAAGTCGTTAGTAAGAATTTTGCCTTCGTAGAGCTTGGCGAGTTCGATCAGCTTTAAATCAACCTCACGAACGCTCGGGAAATCGTCTTCGACGATTTTTATCTCAACCGAAGCCGTCTTTTGCAAGCGCTGCAGAATATCGAGGCCGCGACGGCCACGGTTGCGCTTCAATGAGTCGGCAGAATCCGCGACGAGCTGAAGCTCTCGCAAGACAAATTGCGGGATTACAATCAAGCCATCAAGAAAGCCGGTCTCCGCAATATCCGCGATGCGGCCGTCAATGATGACGCTGGTGTCAAGAATTTTGTAACTCTTTTTGCCCGTCTTCTCGCCACCGAAAACTCCGCCTAGCGCCGCCAGGTTGAGCAGGTCACCCTTGTTTGCGCCGACTGCAAGCCCGACATAGCTCATCACAACCATGATCATGATTTGCAAAAAACTTTGCACCGGGCTCGGCGCAACGCTACTGCGAATCACGAGCGCGAAAAGGTAAGCGCCGAATATTCCAAGCACGCTGCCGATCGCTGCCCCGATCAGGCGTTTCAAACTCATCGCGCGCAGCCGCCACTCAAAAAGAATAATCGCGCCGCCGATAAAAAGGCCAACAACGCCATCGAGGTTTCGGGGCAGATTAAAGGGGTGGATAAGAAGGCAGATAACAGCAATTACTACAACAAACAGACATCGGATAAGTAGGACGTCCACGAAGCCATACCTCTCTTGGGGAGGGTTACGCAAGCGCACTTCCCGCCCCCCGCTGGCCATTTCAGGTGGTATGACTCATGAACCCTGCGCCAGCGTCCCTTATGCGGAGCGTATGAAATCAAAATGCTCCGATTCCGGCTATTAACCGGTCACTGCCGTAAGTACCGGGGAGCAGTATATACCTCGCTGAGAAGACGAACCAGCATTTCAAGCGTGGAATAGGTGTTGAAGTCGCTATCCGGTTCGAGTTAGCTGAGGTCATTTTAGGAAACGGGTTTACGCGGTCACAATGCCGCGCGGCTTCCCACGAAAAGTGCAAATATCTGCATTACATGCCGTCATAATTTGGGCCGCCACCGCCCTCTGGCGGAACCCACGTGATGATCTGGTAGGGATCCTGAATATCGCAGGTCTTGCAATGCACGCAGTTCGCCGGGTTTAGGCTGATTCGTTTCCCGTTCGGAGCGGAACTATCGTCGATCATCTCGTACACGTTCGCCGGGCAAAAATTCTGGCAGGGGCTGCCGAATTCTTTAATGCATCGGGTGTTGCAGATGTTGGTATCGTGAATCAGAAGGTGGGAAGGCTGATCTTCTTCATGCCGCGTGCCCGAATGATAGAGGTCGGTGAGCTTATCGAAGGTAAGTTTTCCGTCGCCTTTCGCCGCCAAGATAAGTTGAGCTGCCGATCCACCGTCAGCCGGAAGACCGGCAAGCGGCTTCATGTTTTCATGCCCGGGATGCGACTTGACGCGATCGCGCAGCCCGCCATCGAAAAGCTCCTGCAACCCGGTGTTGAACATTCCCGCCACCATGCCGCGCTCGAAGCCTTGATGGAAATTGCGCACAGGATAGAGTTCATCGCTGATCCAACTGGTTTCAACGCTGCGCTGATATTTGGCTAAAATTTCGGACGAAGCATCCGATTTGGTCAGTGCTTCAAACGCGGTTTCGGCAGCCAGCATCCCGCTCTTGATCGCCAGATGAATTCCCTTCAGACGCGCCGAATTCAGAAACCCGGCGGAGTCGCCAACGATCATCCATCCATCGCCGCCAAGCGGCGGCAGCGACCACCACCCGCCGTAAGGCAAAGATTTCGCGCCGTACCGAATCATCTTGCCACCCGCCAGCAAATTCGCAATGAACGGATGCTGCTTGAAGGTCTGAAGCACGTGCTGCGGATCGAGTCGCGGATCGCGATAGTCGAGACCAGTTACGAAGCCGAGCGATACAACGTTGTCCTTCGAACCGTAGATCCACGCGCCTCCGTACTCTTTTGTCGTTAGCGGGTAGCCCATGGTGTAGATGACCTCGCCCGCCTCAATGCGCCCCGATGGAAGCTCCCACAACTCCTTGACGCCAACGCCGTAGGTCTGCGGGTTGCGGTCCTTCATCAGGTCGAGCTTCTTGACCAGTTGCTTGGTGAGGGATCCGCGAGTGCCTTCGGCGAGCACGACGACTCGGGCTTTGATGTCGTAGCCAGCCTCGAAATTCGACTTTGGCTGATTCTGTTTGTCGACTCCCTTGTCGTCGGTTCGAACGCCAACAACTTTGTCGCCGTCGTACAACAACTCCGATCCCGCAAATCCTGTAAAAACGGTGATGCCCGCCTCTTCAACTTTGCCTGCAATCCATTTCACGAAGCGGTTAATGGAGATCACATAATTGCCCTTGTCGTGCATCGGCGGGGGAGTGAGCGGAAGCTTGTGATGTCCGGACTTTGTTAAGAAGTACACGGCTTCTTTATGCACGATCGCGTCGATCGGAGCTTCCGCCTCGAACCCCGGCAGCAACTCTTTCATTGAGCGCGGATCGAGCAGCGCTCCCGAAAGACAGTGCTGGCCAGCCTCGCGCGCCTTCTCCAGGACGTAGACATTTTCCTTGCTCAATAAAGCTTCAGGATGACGCGCATTGTGATCGTCAATGAGCTGTGAGAGCCGAAGCGCGCAGGCCATGCCCGCCGGACCGCCTCCAACGATGACTACATCGGCCGGCATTTCAGGATGCTGAACGTTTGGAAGGGGATTGCGGAAGACAATAGCCATGATTGGAGTGCCAATAAACGAGAAGTTTTATTGTACGACGATGGACGACGCCTTCACCATTTCGTGACGATCACCGGAGCCGCGCAAATCATTCCGAGAAGAAAGAAAGAAAAGACGGGTAACGTGATGACCTTTGTATCGTCTCGGTCGAGAAAAATGTATGGATAGGGACGGTCGACGCGCCTCGACGTCGCTCCGCCGGCGGCATCCCTCCTAAGACAGCCATATCTAGCGGTGAATTTCCGCGATCGCCTCGCGAATCGCGCTATGAACTCTCTTCATCTGCGACGGCGTTCCGACCGTCACGCGCACGCAACCATCGCAGCCTGTATGGGCGGAAGAATCGCGAACGAGAATTCCCCGCCGCCGCATAGACGCTACAAAATCATGCGCCCTGCCCACCCTGACCAATACGAAGCTTGCTCGACTTGGCCAGAATTGGAGGCCTAACTCCCCGAACAAGTTCTCAAGTGTCCGGCGGCCCGCTTTTATCTCGGCCACATGCTCGCGCACGAATTCCTGATCGTTGAGCGCCTCTGCGAGGCAGGCGAGCGCTACCGAGTTCACGTTGAAGGGGACACTCAGGCGGCGCAAAAAGTCAACTTGTTCTGCGGCGCTAATGAGCACTCCGATTCGCAGGCCGGCAAGTCCGTATACCTTTGAAAACGTGCGCGCTACAAAAAGATTCGGACATTGCGCCAACTCACCAAGCATCGTCTCGCCGCAAAATTCGAAGTAGGCTTCGTCGATGATCGCGGCGGCATTTGGCGCGGCCCTTACGATCCGCAGCAAGTCTGAGTGGCAAGCGGCAAGTCCAGTGGGATTGTTAGGGTTTGCGATCGCGATCAGTCGGGTGCGCGGACTGATGTGCTCCAACATCTTTTCTACGGGCAAGGTCAAATCGTCGCCAGAATTTACTCGCACTAGATCGGCACCCGTCGCGTACCCGAGCGTGGGATACATCACAAACGTAGGGTCGGCAAACAGAACTTCACTTTTATCTAAGCCGCTCGGATCCAAATACGCGTTGAACATCAAGAACAGCGCCTCGTCCATGCCGTTCGTAAGCAGCACTTGATCAGGGGGCACGCCTAAAAAATCAGCTACAAGCCGTTCGCCTGCTTCCCGCTGCGGATAGAGCGACACGTCCGCTGCAGTCAGCGAACGCAAACGCGCCAGCACTCGCGGCGAGCAGCCAGCCATGCTTTCGTTGAGATCGAGGCTAAGTCCGTCCCGGCTCACGATGGGAGAGTGATAGGGGATTAATTTTGCGATCGGCGCGCGCGGCGTCAGCATGAATACACCATAGCGCGAATGAGTCTACTTCATGGGGATCGAACAGTGGGATGGCGATAACAATTGCTGTAGAAACGCGGCAAGCCCCATCTCTACGGCAAATTTTGACAGCAAATGTGCATCATAATTTTTACTGTTCGTTGCGGCGGGTGTATTTCACCACCGCGAAAATCATGGTGCAGATGGCAAAGTCGACCAGCAATCCCCAGTCTTCTTTGAACAAGCTGTGCCGGGCCACGTCGGGCAGATGCGGCATGAGCAGATAATAGTAGATTGCGTTGCCAGCGAGCACCGCCACCAAGGCATCGAGGAAGTTTTTCATCGTCCGGCTCGAACCCGATCTCACTACGTTGCTCCCAGGGTCCCCCGCTGCCCTTCATGCTGACAAGGTCACCCTGTTGAGGTCACCCTGTTGAGGCCATCCTGTTGACATCAGCCTGCTAACATCGCTTTGATGCTGGAACCCTCGACTCCAGTTCAGTTCGTTAAGGGTATTGGACCGCGCCTGGCCGAAGTACTTGCCGCCAAGGGCATGCGGACAGTCGACGACCTGTTGCACTATCTGCCGTTTCGCTACGAAGACAGGCTAAACCCGCGCTCCGTCTCCGAGTTGCGCGCCGGTGAGATGGCGACGGTTATTGCCGAGGTCCGCAATTCCGGCTTATTTCGCACCCGGCGCATGGCGATTTTTCAGCTTACCGTCGGTCAAGGAACCAGCAAGCTGAAGTGCATCTGGTTTAACGCTGCTTACTTACAAGACAAGTTTCAGCCAGGCCAAATGTTGGCGTTATACGGGAAGGTCGAGGCGGACCGCGACGGCCATCTGCAAATGATGCAGCCGCAGTTTGAAGTCCTCGGGGACATCAACGAACCAGGGGGGGCCGACGAGGCGGAGAAAAAAGCGGCTGCGTCACTGGAAATCGGCCGTATCGTTCCCATTTATGAATCGACAGGACAAGGCAAACTGTCGCCTCGCTGGTTTCGCCGGATCATTCGATGGACTCTTGAGAACCTCAACCCGGGTCTTCCTGATCCGGTCCCGGCTGCGGTGCGAGAGCATTTAAGCTTGCTCTCTCCAAACAAAGCGCTATGGCAGGTTCACTGGCCCGATGCTGGAGAAAGTTTTACGGATTTGCAGACGTCCCGAACACCAGCCCATATCAGGCTGATCTTCGATGAGTTGTTCTTTATCGAGTTAGGGCTCGAGCTGAAGCGGCGGGAGCAGAAGGCGCAGACTGGTATTTCGTTTCGCCTCGAAAAAAATGTCCGCGAGTCAATCAAGAAGATTCTTCCTTTTCACCCCACCGCCGCCCAGAAACGCGTTTTGAAAGAAATCGCCACCGATATGCAGGCTGCGAGCCCGATGCGTCGTTTGCTGCAAGGCGATGTAGGTTCGGGAAAAACGATTGTCGCCTTTCAAGCCGCGATCATCGCTATCGAAAACGGATATCAGGTCGCCTTGATGGCGCCAACAGAAATTCTCGCGCAACAACATTATTTTTCTGCGCGGCAGATTCTAGAGAAGACTGGCTACCGCATCGGCCTGCTTACCGGCTCGCTCGATCAGGAGCAAAAGCGTAATGCCCAGCGGCACATCGCGCAGGGGAACGCTCAACTCGTGATCGGGACCCATGCCTTGATTCAAGATCGCGTGGAGTTCAAAAAATTGGGCCTGGTCATCGTCGACGAGCAGCACCGCTTCGGCGTGATGCAACGGCTAAAACTAATGCGGAGAGCAAGTGTGGAGGATAGTGTGGCGGCGGGCGACTCACTCGCCCAACCAGGCGAGGTCTCCAGCTCCCACGCTAAAACCTTACTGGATGCCGAGCCTGACGTTCTCGTCATGACCGCGACCCCTATCCCGCGCACTCTCGCTCTTACTCTGTACGGTGATCTTGATGTCTCGATCCTCGATGAACTTCCGCCCGGTCGCACTCCGGTCATCACTCGCTCGGTCCCCGACGAGCGCTCGCCCGAGGTTTGGGAGTTCATGCGCAAGCAGATTGAAGCCGGCCACCAGGCGTACGTCGTCTACCCGGTGATTGAAGAGAATGAAGAAACCGAGGTTAAAGCCGCAAAGCAGATGTACCGGCAGCTGCGGGAGAAGATCTTCCCCAGTCTGCACGTTGGCCTCTTGCACGGTCGCCTGGATAGCGCCGAAAAAGAGCACATCATGCGCGAATTTCAACAAGGCAAGATTGAGATTCTTGTGGCCACTACCGTAATCGAAGTCGGCGTTGATGTCCCGAACGCGACCATCATGGTGGTTGAACACGCCGACCGCTTCGGCCTGGCGCAGCTTCACCAACTGCGCGGGCGCATCGGCCGGGGCGCGGCCAAATCGTATTGCCTGCTGATCCGTGGCAACAAGGTTTCTGAAGAGGGAGAGCGCCGACTCGATGCCATGGTGCGATCGAACGACGGCTTTCAAATCGCAGAACTCGATCTCGAACTCCGCGGCCCCGGTGAGTTTTTTGGCACGAAGCAGGCCGGCATTCCAAGTTTTCGCGTGGCAAACATCATTCGCGATCGCGAACTTCTGGAGGCAGCCAAACGGGAAGCCGCGTTTGTAATCTCTGGCCCCAATGCCGAAGTATCGAAGGTCGAAATTGACTGCGCCCTACGAGAGATGCGGGCGCGATGGTCCCATAGCTACGGATTAGTTGAAGTCGGCTAGCCGCTCGCCTGTCGTCGCCGTGGTTCGTCTCTTGGCAGACCCAAACGTCTGTCCGCTCATGGCGTGAGACTCTGTTGCCGATCTAACCAGAGAGTGGCATCGGTAATTCCAGCGAAATGATCGATCCAAAAATCGAAGACCGGTTGATTCTCTGCCGAGATGTCCTAACCAAGCCCCAGGCTTCTGGTACTTCGCAAAGCCCCGAACTGCTGCAGAATTTGATCCTGTGCCGGGGTATAGCGGAGCTCGCGCTTGCCGCCATTTGTGTGCATCTCGACTGTGTGCCGGACAAGAAAACTGTTTACCTGAGTGACTATTTCGTATCGCTGGCGAAAACATCGTTGGCAAAAACTACGACTGCGACACCAGCAATAGCGGGTGGCGAATTTCTGGCGGAACTCGATCACGCTATCTGCGAATCTCAATTCCGATTTCATCTTCCCGCGGCGTCGCGATGGACGAGGGTTCACGAGGAGACGTTAGAACTGGTTTCGGGTTGGTGCCGCCAAACGCTCCATATCGATTTGTTCGCGCTTGAAAACGCGAACGGCGGTTGCGATTTGCAACGAACAATCTCACCCACGGTGAAAAGTGAAAAATCACAAGCCTTCGCCGGCCGGGTCGCAGCCCGCTATCCCTGTGCAGGCTCCGTCGACATACGTTTGTCACGGTCAGGGCGATCCGAGAAAGGGGCGCTCGCGAATCTTAGTTTGGGCGGCTGCAACGTGAGATCGAATTTCATCTTCAAAGTCGGGGAGAAAATTGAGCTGGTCTTAGAGGTGAATGGAACTTCCTTCCGCGTATCGGGGAGGGTCGCGCACGTCCCAAGTACGAATATCTCAGCCAACGGCAATTGCCAAAGCGCCGGCATCGGAGTCAGGTTTGAGAATATGACCGCCGGAGCGCTCATCCAATTAAAAAACCTGATCAGAGAGCTGCAGGCCAAGGCACTCTGGCGTCAAAAAATCTGAGTTTCTCTCCCTCTCTTACTGCCAAAAGATGTCGAACCTTCCTTCTGCTATGATCGCGGCAGGGCCTCGCATCTCGCCCGACACCTTAATAAAGGGGAGTTTTATTATGGAAATGCCTGATGTTTCTCTCGGCTCCCGCCGCAACGAAGATATTGCACTTGATCTTATGAAGTTTGTCGCTATGACGACCGGGTACGGCAAGACAACTGGCGGCAGTGTGGGCTTTCAGGGCACGGGCGCGGCCGCCAAGCCAGAAGATTACGCCTCGCACCTGCTTGAGTTGTATGGGCGATGTCTGCAGTCGGTCAGCGGCGCAAAATCCGCAAAGTAGAGTTAACCATTCGAAACACAGCTAGCCTTTCGAAACCGAGTTAACTCTTTATCGACAAAGCGCTTCGTTGACAGGCTCGCCGCCGCTAAGGTATCCTTGACCTCTTTGGAAGTCCTGCGGCTGCCCGCCTGGAACATCTTGCGCGTTCTGCGTGGATAGAATCTTTAATCAGGGCACCCAGCAGTCTTCATCGTAAGTAGCGTTCTTTTAATTCCCGGGAGATTTTCGATGTCAACCTATTTCCCCAAAGAGGGAGATATTGTGCGTAAATGGTTTGTGGTCGATGCAAGCGGACTGGCGCTTGGACGCCTCGCTTCGCAAGTCGCCCGCATTTTGATGGGCAAAGAGAGCCCCAAATACACCCCGTTTATCGATACGGGTGATCATGTTGTGGTCATCAATGCCGAGAAGATAAAGATCACCGGCATGAAGGCCGATCAAAAGTTGTACCACCACTACACTGGCTATCCCGGCGGCATCCGCTCCGAAGAAATGAAGAAGCGGCTGGTTCGGAAGCCGGAGCTGATCATTGAAGACGCAGTGTCGCGCATGCTCCCCAAGAACAAATTGGGCAAGCAAATGTTCACCAAGCTGAAGGTTTATCGCGGAGAAAAGCATCCGCACGATGCGCAGAAGCCGGAAGCAAAAGTATTTGCGTAGAACGAGCTAATAGGCTTTTAGCTCAGTGCATGAGATTGAAACAGACTCAGACTCGAAAGGTATATTGGCTGGCTGCATTTGCTTCCAAAGCTAGAAGCTAAGAGCTAACGGCTAAAAGATAAAATGGCTGAAAAAGTTCAATACTACGGAACTGGACGACGCAAGACGGCGATCGCTCGTGTTTTTCTTCGTCCCGGAAGCGGCGAGTTCAAAGTCAACGGCAAAGAATGCGACGAGTATTTTGTGACGCCTTCGCAGCGTATCGCCGCGAAGCGGCCGCTCGTCTCCACCGACCACACAGCCAACTTCAACGTGCTGGCGAACGTGTGCGGCGGAGGTGTTGCCGGGCAGGCGGACGCTGTGAGCCTCGGGATCACTCGCGCTCTCATGCTCTTCAACGCCGAATTGCGCAAACAGTTGAAGGCCGAGGGCATGGTAACTCGTGATCCACGTGCTAAAGAGCGCAAGAAATACGGACAAAAGGGCGCTCGCAAGCGATTCCAGTTCTCGAAGCGATAGTTTTTCGTTTTCGTAGAAGACGGGGTTTGCCCCGTCTTTGTATCAAATGCGGTGGTGGAGGCCCGGCAAGCCGCGTCTCTACACAAAGGGGTAAAATTCATCCTCCCACCTTTACCGGCGGGGTGGACGGGAATGGTAATTCGGAGCCGTCTAGTCTCCGAATGCAGACCAACTGAGGAGGTTGTTTGGCAAATATTACGATGAAAGAGTTGCTCGAAGCGGGCGTTCACTTCGGGCACCAGACGAAGCGCTGGAACCCAAAGATGAAGGAATACATCTTCGGTGAGCGCAATGGTATCTACATTATCGATTTGCAGAAGACGCTGAAGATGTTCAAAGAGGCGTCGAAGTTTGTGCAGGAACTGGCCGCCGAAGGAAGGATCATCCTGTTCGTAGGCACGAAGCGCCAGGCTCAGGACGCAATCGCCGAAGAGGCGCAGCGTTGTTCGATGTTCTATGTCAACCAGCGCTGGCTGGGTGGTCTTTTGACCAACTGGATCACGGTACAGAAATCCGTGAAGCGCCTGAAAGAACTCGACGAAATGGCCATCGATGGCCGCTACGACCTTCTGCCGAAGAAAGAAGTCATAAAGCTCGAGCGCGAGCGCAAGCATCTACAGGCAAACCTTGCCGGCATCAAGAACATGACGCGCTTGCCGGACGCGATCTTCGTGATCGATTCGAACAAAGAACAGATTGCCGTGAAAGAGTCGCGCAAGCTGGGCATTCCAGTTGTCGCTGTAGTCGATACGAATTGCGATCCGAGCGAAGTCGACTATGTGATCCCTGGAAATGACGACGCGCTGCGTGCGATTCGCCTGTTTACCTCCAAAATCTCTGAGTCGATTGCCGAAGGCGTTCACGCCCGCGATGACAAGCAGATGCAGGACATTCAGGCCGTGGCCGCTCCGGAGCCGATTCATGCTTCAAGTGAAGTCGGAGTCAGCGGAGACGAATTCGGCGGCCAGGCTGCTGCCGAGCCCGAGACCGCCGCAGTTGCAGCGGGCGCAGGCGCGGAAGGCGAAGAGATTCGAATGGAAGACGTACTCGGCAAAGGCACGCGCAAGCGTCCTTCACCGGCCACTGAAGACGTAGACGAGTTGCAGGCCGAAACACGCCGCTTCTAGCCCTGGGCGCATTTTTCAAGGTTCAAGGTTGCATGGGTTCAGTGGTTGCAACCTTGGATGGGTCGTTTCGTCGGCCCCCGACCGCCCCTTGAAACCAAACACCTTGAAACCGACTATCTTGAAACTTTGAAAGCAAAATTCTGAGGCATTTATGAGCACGACTATGGCAAATATATCCGCAACCCAGGTTAAGGAGCTCCGCGACAAAACCGGAGCCCCAATGATGGACTGCAAGCAGGCTTTGACCGAAGCGAAGGGCGATTTGGAACAGGCCGTCATTCTGCTGCGCAAGAAGGGCGTTTCCGTGGCGGCGAAAAAATCGAGCCGTGCTACCAGCGAAGGTTCGGTTGCACACTACATTCACGCCGGCGGCAAGATTGGCGTGCTCGTTGAAGTGAATTGCGAAAGCGACTTCGTCGCGCGCACCGAAGATTTCAAGGAACTGGTGCACGATATCGCCATGCACATTGCGGCACGCGATCCGAAATTTGTTCGCAAGGAAGATGTCACGGCGCATGACCTCGAACGCGAGAAAGACATCTATCGCGCTCAGGCTGCTGCCAGCGGCAAGCCAGCCAACATCGTGGAGAAGATGGTGACGGGAAGAATGGAAAAGTTCTATGAAGAAGTTTGCCTCTTAGAACAGCCATTCATTAAAGACGAGACCGTCAGCATCTCGCAGCTGATTGCCACTAAGATCGGCAAGCTCGGCGAGAATATCGCGGTGCGACGCTTTGCCCGCTTTAAAGTTGGAGAAGCTCAGTCAACGATCGCTTCAGTCAGCCCGAAAGCCGAGGGCGGCGAGGATTCAGCTCCGGTCGCAAAGTAAAAGCTACCAAGATTATTTGGGGCGCTGCGGCGCCCCTTTTTCTCTGCTCGCGCGGCCGAACAATCCTGTCAACATTGGTAAAAAGTGAAGAATGCGTTACCTTGTGCTAGGGCAACACTACGCCCTTATAATTTGGAGACTCGATGCCGACTCCCATATTCAAACGGATTCTTTTAAAAATTTCTGGCGAGGCGCTCGCCGCTGGTCAGGGCTTCGGGGTTGACACGACTCGAATCCACGAAGTCGCGGCCGAGCTTGCCGATGTGCACAGCCTCGGCATCCAGATGGCAATTGTCGTGGGCGGCGGAAATTTTTTTCGCGGAGTAGCCGATCAAGCGCGCAATATGGACCGTGTCTCCGCCGACCACATGGGCATGCTCGCAACCGTAATCAATGCCCTCGCGCTACAAGACGCTTTGGAGAAACAGAAAGTCTTCACCCGCGTGCAAACCGCAATTGAGATGAACCAGGTAGCCGAGCCGTTTATCCGCCGCCGTGCGATTCGTCATCTCGAAAAAGGACGCGTCGTGATCTTTGCCGGCGGCACCGGCAACCCTTACTTTTCAACCGATACCGCGGCTTCACTGCGCGCCATGGAAATTAAAGCCGACGCAATTTTAAAGGCCACGAAGGTTGACGGCATCTACGATGCCGACCCAATGAAAGTAAAAGATGCCAAAAAATTCTCCCAGCTCACTTACATGGACGTTCTTCGACAGGGCCTGAAAGTGATGGATTCGACTGCAATCTCACTTTGCAAAGATAACAATCTCCCCATCATCGTGTTCAATCTCAACCAGAATGGAAATATTCGGCGGGTTGTTTTGGGCGAGAAAATTGGGTCGCTGGTGAGCGCGTGATTTTTGTTTGAATCGAATTATAGATAGATTAGTGATATTACTGTTTTTCGATAATTTCCATAATATCCCTATAAGCCAATGGACTCGATCAAAAACCCCTACTCTCCGGGTGCTGGCTCCCCTCCTCTCGAGCTGGCCGGAAGGGACTCGGTTCGCGAAGCAGTTCATGAAGCGCATAATGCCGGGCGATGATTGGGGAATGTAACCGATTTGTATAAGCTCAAAAGATGGCGGTTATAATTTACTTTTCGATATAGAGATTACCTCGGAGCCCCAAAACAAATGCCCCACCCTGCCCTCAAAGAAACTTACTCGACTCTCAAAATACGCATGGATAAAGCGGTGGAAGACTTCCGTCGCGAGATGGCCTCGACACGTACCGGACGCGCCAACATTCACATGCTCGATACGGTTACGGTCGATTATTACGGCGAGCAGATGCCGCTCAACCAGGTCTCTCAGATTCACGCTCCCGAACCGCAGATGATCACGGTGCAGCCCTTTGACACCTCGCAACTTGGCGCCATAGAAAAAGCTATTCGCGGCTCCGGTCTTGGGCTGAACCCTATGAACGACGGAAAGCTTGTGCGCGTGCCGATCCCCGCTCTCACTGAAGAGCGGCGCAAGGAGATGGTGAAGCATCTTAATCGCATTTTGGAGGAACACCGTACCGCCATCCGCAACGTGCGCCGTGATGGGAACGATTCGATCAAGAAAGTTTTCAAAGATAAACAAATTTCTGAAGACGACGAAAAGCGGGCGCTCGAAGAGATTCAAAAGCTCACCGACGACGAAATCAAAAAAATGGAAGACATGAGCAAGACGAAAGAAAAGGAAGTGTTGGAGTTCAAGTAGTCGGTCCCATCGTCGACGGTTTGGATTTCGTCATCTAAGCATTCCATGAGTCATGCAAACCCCAACCACCCCAATCTGCCTGCACCCCGAATTGCCATTCCCGTGCCGCATTCGGAGGACCGTGAGTACGCCGAGCGCGCCATTGTTCAGTATGAAGATGCCGTGCGCTTAGCGGGAGGCGACCCCGTCCGCATCGAACTCGACCTGACTGCGACTGAAATTCAAAAAGAGATTGAAGTCTGCGATGGCTTCTTGCTGCCCGGGAGCAAGGCGGATGTCGATCCGCGGACTTACGGCGCCTTGCGCCACGAAAAGACCGATCCCGCGGATACGAAGCGTGACGAAGCCGATCGACTGCTGTTGGAAGAGGCCTACGAACTTCGCAAGCCGGTGCTCGGCATCTGCTATGGGCTTCAGTCGCTGAACGTTTTCAAGGCCGGCACGCTGATTCAAGATATCGAATCGAAAATCGATCACAAAGTCGGACGATCTGTAGCCAAAGCCCATACTGTCACGGTCGAACCTCAATCGCGTCTCTCAGAGATCATCGCCACCGACTCGCCGTCTGGCGTCGTGGCAGTGAACTCATCTCATCATCAAAGCGCCGACGTCGTTGGCGATGGCCTGCGAGTCGTGGCGCGATGCTCTGAAGATGGAGTGATCGAGGCTTTGGAGGGAATCGCGTCTGACCACTTTGTGCTGGCAGTACAGTGGCATCCGGAGCGAAGCGTAAACGATGCGCCCGAGCTTTCTGGTTCGGCGCAAGCAATTTTTCGGGCGTTTATCGAAGCGGCCCGGTCAAATCGTCGTGAACCGGCACCCGATGTCGAACTTTCGTAAATGCCTCAGGGTAAGCCTAACGGAGCAGAGGCTAAAGCTGACGAGCACAGCGCAATTCCAATTTTTGACCCGTGCTCCTCTGCGTACCTGGGGTTTAAAGTGCCCTTCTCAATAAAACGGCAACATTGGCGATCGCGGCATTATCCGTCCCAATGCCTTCTGGAGTCTTCGCTTTGATTCCAACGCAATCCGCGGGGATAGCGCACAACTGAGCGACGTGTTTTCTCATATTGTCCGCGTGCGGACCGATCTTGGGTGTCATCAATATTAAAGTCGAATCAAGATTGACCAGTTGGTAGCCAGCGTCTTTCACCCGCTTCAACGCTTCCTGCAAAAAGAGAGCAGAGTCGGCGTTCTTCCACTGCGCGTCGGATGGCGGGAAGAGCGATCCGATATCCGGTCCGGCAATTGCTCCGAGCAGAGCGTCGGTGATAGCATGCAGCAAGACGTCACCGTCCGAATGCCCGCCCAGGCCCTGGTCATGCGGCAGCGTCAAACCGCCAATTTTCAGCGGTATGCCTCGCTTGAATTCATGCGAATCCCAGCCATACCCGATACGCATCTCGGGTTTCAAGATTTTTTCCCGTCTTGATGCTGCAAGTAGAATTCCGCCAGCTCCATGTCAGCCGGAGTCGTGATTTTCATATTGCGCTGCGAGCCCATGACGACAACCACTGGCAGACCGGCGCGCTCGATCAAAGACGCTTCATCGGTTCCGAGAAAGCCGTCGGCGATTGCACTATCAAAGGCTTTCTTCAGAATCGAATACCGAAACCCCTGCGGAGTCTGTGCCATCACGACACTCGCGCGCGGGATTGTGGACTTGATCAGCGCGCCTTCAGCGGTTCTCTCCACCTGTTTCACGGTGTCAACCGCTGGCCATCCCGCGATTGCAGCGCCATGTTTGTGCGCCGCCTCAATCACATTCGAGATGATCTCCGACGTAACGAATGGCCGCACGGCGTCATGCACCAGAATGATGTCCTCCGAATCCGCCGCAGTACGGGCTAGTGCGTTGGCGACGGAATTCTGGCGATGCTCTCCGCCTTCGACAATCTGAAATCGTTTATTGAGTATCTCAGGAAATTCTTTTTCGATCTGAGTTTCAAACCCTGCAATTTCGTCATGGCGCAAGGCGACGATCATCTCGTATACCTGTGGCGTACCAGCAAACTTCCGCAGCGTGTGCACGAGAATCGGCACCCCGCCAAGCTCCTTAAACTGCTTGGTTCGCGGCTTTTTTGCCTTCGCGGCCGATGGAGAAGCCATGCGCGTGCCGAGCCCGGCCGCCGGAACAATCACGAAAACCTTCATAGGGGCGATCAGTATAGTATAGCGATCCGCTTTGAGGCATGACTTTCGTTACCTGTTGATGGTGACCCTGCATGGCTAGAGTAGGACCATGCGCAAAATATTTTTTCGACTCTTCCTGGCACTCTGTGTTGTTCTACCTTCTTTGGCTGTGGCCGAAGCGCCCGCCGCAAATCGTAAAGTGGATGCAGCGTTTGTGCACGGGCAATTTGGCGACGATTTTACGATCCTTCCTGAGATTCCAGCCGTCTATGGCGATCTTGATGGCGACGGAGTTGAAGATGTCGTGATCGCGGCGCGCTGCAAAAACCCTCTCCCCAACCAAGCCGAGCACAACTACACCGTGATTGATCCGTACTACGACTTCTTCGGATTTGGCGACCCCAAGATGACGACCACATTCAGCGAGCCTGACCCGGCGCGGCGCGGTCTGGTGGTGCTGATCATTCACGGCCAGGGACTGAAGGCCTGGCAATCGGAGACTCCCAAGGCAAAATTCGTGGTCGTAAATCTTCCGTACAAGACGCTAACAGTACGAAAAATGAGAACGAAAAAGAAGACCGTTGAAGCGGTCTACATTGAAGAATCAAGCGAAATGGAAGACAGCTCCGCGCTATTTTTCGATGGCAAGAAGTTCCGCTATGTTCCTATGGGCGGGAGCAATCAGTAGCGGATGTAGTAACCTTTGGGGCTTGTCTCAACTCCTAAACTTCTTCGTCCTTCCGGAGACATTGGCTGTCTCGCGCCTGTCTCCTGGAAACGACATCCCAAACTGGGCAGTCCAGTCTGACTTCTTTTGCGTGACGCGGACGCCGCAGGAACTGTCCATCGTCTGTGCCGAATCTTTACTTCCACCCGACGCTCCGGCCGAACGGGGCTGGATCGCGCTTAAGCTTGCCGGGCCCTTACCTTTTACGCTGACAGGAGTTCTAGCGTCGTTCATCCAACCGCTGGCAAAAGCGGAGATCGGCATATTCGCGATCTCCACTTTTGATACCGATTACGTTCTGATTAAGCGCGAGAACCTCGATGCGGCGATCGCGGCTCTCGCCGGCGCTGGGCATGAGAAGTTCGAATCCCAGGGCTAAACGCCGCTGAGCTGCCGTCGCCATTCAACCCGCTTTTTGTTCCAAATACTGGCCCAAGTTGGTCAAAGCAAAGGTTATGTGGTGAAATAGATCTACAGCATGCCCATAGAGTCCCAGCCCGTCCCGAAGTCGGTGAAGCTGCGCCGTAAGATTAAAGCGGCCGAGCGGAACCTCCATGGACTGTTGCAAATTGTGAAGGCGCTCGCCTCGACGGACCATCCCCTGCTCGCGCACCTGATTCCGATTCGGCGCTGCAATCTGGCTTGTACTTATTGCAACGAGTTCGACGACTTTTCAAAGCCGGTGCCGACCGACCAGATGATCGAGCGCGTAGACCAGTTGGGTGACTTGGGCACGTCCGTAATCACCATTAGCGGCGGCGAGCCGCTCCTGCACCCGCAACTCGACGACATCATCCATCACATGCGGAAGCGCCGGATCGTATCGGGGCTGATCACCAACGGATACCTATTGACTCCCGACCGGGTACAAAAGCTGAACCGCGCCGGCTTGGAGTGGCTGCAAATTTCGATCGATAACGTCAATCCTGACGAGGTTTCGAAGAAGAGTCTGAAAGTTCTCGACAAAAAGCTCCAGGTGCTGGCCGAGCATGCCGACTTTCACGTGAACATTAATTCGGTTGTAGGCAGCGGGGTGAGCCATCCGCAAGACGCGCTGACCATCGGCAAGCGGGCGCTCGAACTTGGCTTCAGTTCGACGATCGGAATCATTCACGACGGCACGGGACAGGTTCAGCCGCTGAACGAAGAAGAACAACGGGTTTACCGCGAGATGAAGGGGTTGGAGAAAACCAGCTTTACCCGCATCAACTCTTTTCAGGACAACATTGCTCTCGGTCGTCCCAATCAGTGGCGGTGCCGTGCTGGCGGGCGTTACTTATATATCTGCGAAGATGGGTTGGTTCACTATTGCTCGCAGCAGCGCGGGTATCCGGGCATTCCTTTGGCGAAATATACGGTTGCTGATTTGCGCCGCGAGTTTCACACAGAGAAATCGTGCGCTCCCCACTGTACCGTGTCGTGCGTGCATCAGGTGTCGGTCTTGGATTCCTGGCGCGCACCGCAGCACGCTGCTCCGACCTCAGGCGCCGCCAACGGCCTGGTACAGATCGAGTAGTGCGCGAGTAGTTAGGTTGTTCTCTGGCAGCCCGCATTTCTCGTGAATAACCGTACTGAGTTGGTACAGGGTCATTCCGATCTTGACCGGGCCAACACCACCCTCACGTATAACCCCCCATGCATTACCGAGCTGTCGCCGGCAACAGCGCCAGCTTTAGAACGTGGTCGCCACCGAGAAGCGGAACGTCTTTCTCGGTTCTAGCAGGCGGTACGATGATCCCAGGGTCGAGAGTGTCGTGTTGTAACTGTAAAGTCCGGCGGCGTTGTTTGGGAACATTCCCCGTGTGATCGGGACTGGCGGTGTGGCACTGCCATCCAGACGCAACGCGTTGTACGCGTAATAAATTCGGAACGGGGCATTTACGACCGGCAACATCGTTTGCAATTCGATGCCGGTCGACATGCGCGGCACCCAATTCGTCCCCGGCACCGGTATCAAATTGTGCGAGAACTTTGTGTCAATCGATCCGCCGGTACAGGTGTAGCCAGAGGTCAGCTGCGGGCATCCGAATTGGGTGTTAACCAGGGTATTGAATTGTTGCGGATTGATCTGCAACTGCGATGTCCGGATGATCGGATCAACGCCTATATCCATGAAGGGCGCAATCGCAACCGGTCCCGCAATCGTAATGCGGTATTCGAGATTGCCGTGAAGGCTTAAGTCGCCGCCGGGTGTTACCAGCTGCTGGTAAGGAACGGGAATGTTCCAGCAATTGCTGATGCAGCCTCCATTCGAACTGATCGAAACCGGGAATCGCGGATTGGCTGGAACGAACGATCCATCAGGGTTTCTAAGCGAAACCGCCTGTGCACTGGGGAGATACGCAATCGGCGAGACCGTTCGGATATCGAACCCGCGCAAGTCGTTTTCTCCGCCAAGATACGCGCGCTCAAATGGAGGAGCGACGATTCCGCCATAGCCGCTTATGAACGATGCCTGCACGTTATAGCCGAGGGCGTTACGCCGCTTTTGCATCGGGAAGAATTGCTTGTATTGCACTATTGGCCGGATGGTGTGTACGGTGCCGCCGAGCCCGGAGAATTCCCCGCCGATGAAGAGACTCTTTCCATGGTGCGGCGCATAGGCAGCGTCCAGCGTGTTCATGGTGAAGCTCGGAGTAATTTTGCTGGTGACGATTCCGTTGAGCGCATTCGGTCCAGTGATGCCACGGAAGTTCAGATTCTCAAACAACAGCTTCGATGCGCTGCTGACGGCAATGAGCGAAGAGCGGTCAAACGAATAGCTGATGCCGAGACGCTTGAATGAACGTCGTAGGGGATAACTCAAGCTCAGGGTGGCGCCTGTGCTCGATTGCGAGTAGTTCTGAAGATTCTGTAGATACGCGGACGGAAGATTGATATTTTGCCCCGTCAAAATGGCATATTGGCGCGCCTGGTCGTAGCTCGTCTTGCGAGTGTAGACGTTGAATCCAGCCTGCATTGGGCGGTCAAAAAGATAGGGCTCGGTAAAGCCGAACACAAGATCGCGTTGGCGACTGCCGAGGCTCGCTTGGACGGAAAGCGTCTCACCCAATCCCAAAAAGTTATTCGTACTGTAGTTGATGCCGACGAAAGCTCCGGCCAACCCGCTGACGCCACCCTGTAAGCCGATGGTGTTCTTGCCTTTTTCCCTCACTTTCAGCGTGAGATCGACAGTTCCGGCTTTTTCGTCGAGATGACGTTCGGTGGTGTTCGGATCGTCTGGCTTCAACTGATCGAAGTATCCAAGCTGGTTTAAGCGAAGCAGGCTGAGTTCCCAGTAACGTGAGTTATAAATCTGGCCTTCTTCGAGCGCGATTTCTCGGCGGATAACCTTATCTCGCGTTGTCGTATTGCCGTTGAACTCAATACGACGCACATAGAACTGCTTGCCTTCATCGACGTCGACTTCGAGATTCACGATCTTCTTTTCATCATCGAATTTCGTGTCGGGCACGGAAGTGAAGTTGATGTAGCCTGCCTCGCCGTAAGCTTTGCGAATATTCTCCAGGCCCTTGGCTACTTTTTCGCGACTGAAAATTTCACCATCTCTCATCGGGAAGAGACTGCGCAGAGCGTTTACGTTTGAAATGGCTTTATTGTTTTTGAACGTTATCTTGCCCAGGCGGTAACGATCGCCTTCCTGAATCGGCATGGTGATATCGACGGATTTGCCTAAGCCGGGTTGCAGCCCGGGAATATGTAAACCCGTGCGGCCAGTGTCGTGGATTTCCGTCTTGGGTTGATCCACCAGAACTTTGAAGTAGCCGCGATTCTGGAATTCGGCGCGCACGCGTTCCGTGTCTTCTTCGAGTTTGGTAGCGTCGTACGTTTTGGCGAAAATGTTTTCGAGGAAAATGGAGTGCGGAACGCCGATCGGCTTCAGGTTCTTCATGGCGGCGCGCAAGGTGCGGTCATTCACATGTTTATTGCCGCGAAACCGAATGTGTCCGACTTTTACTTTAGGCCCTTCGCGAACTACAAATGTGACGCCGACGGCGTTCGGAGGGATGGGCCGGATCTCAGTGCGGATGGTCGCGAACTGGCGTCCATGCTCCGCGAGCAGGTCTTTTAGCGTGACTTCAGCCTTCTTGATCTTGGTCGGATCATACTGGTTTTCGACCGAGAGTCCGACCTTGCGATCTTTGAAACGATCGAGCACGTCGCTGGTAGAAACGGCATTCAGGCCAGAGTAGCTGATCTCTCGAATCGTCGGCCGTTCTTTCAGATAGATGTGGAGGATCCAGCCCTTGGCGCTCTGCTCGCGCTCGAAACGGATGTCTTCGAAGTACCCCGTATTCCACAGCGCGTTGAAATCGCGTTCGACCGCGGCTTGGTCGTAAACGTCCCCTACCTTGCTAAAAATTCGTGCTTTTACCGTGTCGATCGGGATTCGTCGGTTGCCGTGAACCTTGATGTCGACGATCAGGTCCTGTTGGCCGCTGAGAGGAAGCACTGCAAACAAAAGGGCAAACAGGAAGAGGAATTGGCGGCCCGTGAACCGCCGGGCCCAACCTCTTACCTGAGAAGAAGTTAGCGCCTGCGATCTCCTGTTCGGACCCATGGGGCGCACTTTTTCCACGCCCCGTTTGGGGATAGCGTGATGAGAGAGATGAATTGCAACTACCTCGAAAAACTAGAGTTAGGAAAACGGTAATTATACGGTAGAGAGTGAGAACCGTCCAAGATTGCAAGTGCTTCGAAGACGCCCAGCCAGACACAATTGCGACTGGATCGTCTTCTGCGCAGGGTCACAAATAGTTCTACTGAAGAGAGACGGAAACTGAGGTCGCCGCGTTGCCCCGTTGACAATTATTTCTTGAGGCCTGACCGGATTGGTCAACGCCGCAGCATCTTGTGACCGAGCAAATCCCCGAAGATATCTTTGTCTCTCGCTTCGAGCGAACGGTTTGTAAACACTTGATTCTCCCCGATATCGATCCTATGGAGTGCCTTCAAAAAGCGGCCATAATCTGTCCGACGTGACACGGTAGATGCCGTAGGCGCTGCCGTTATCATAGACTCGCCGGAAGAGCAGCTCGCCGCGACCATCTCCATCTGCATCGACGGCATCGACGATTTCCATGCGAGGCGTTTGATCGAGATGCCGAGAGTCGGTCTGCGAAAAAAAGAGCTTCTTCACTTCGCCTTCAAGATTAGTGCGGGCGATGAGCGTGATCTCCTTAGGCTCAACCGTATCCGTCGACCCGACCGCCAAGACTCGGGCCTTTGCGGAAAGAATTAATACCGGTTCGTTCGAATTCGAGAGATCAAAGAAGCGCAGGCTTACGTCGTCAAATTCAACCTTGGGCATCTTGCTCGACTTCGGAGTGGTCTTACCGGAAGCAGCTTTCTTCGGAGTTTCTTTTGTTCTGTTTTCTTTACCTGTCTCGTTGCCTGCCCCCCGGCCTGCCTCTCTGCCTGATTGCTGGGCACGCATCTGAGTGCCGGCGAGGTCAAGCATTTTGGCGCGGTAGGTCTCTTCTTCGCTGGGCTTAACGTCGTAGATGTAGGGCATCGGGTCGGGGCCGCCTACAGCTGACACGGCGGGATAGGTTGTGACCGGCGGTACTTCCGGAACTCCCGAGATTTTCTGGTCGGCAGCAACGGGCTTCACAACCGGAGCCGGCAAGGGGTCAAACTTTGCATAGACGTCCCGTCGCACCGAAGGGTCGGGAGGCGCGCCGCGCCGCAGTCGGGGCCGGTTGGGATCGCCATCCGATTCTTGGGCCGATGCTCCGGGGCCGGAAGACTTAGTTGTCTCGGCAGGAGACTTTGTGTCTGCTTTTTGCTTTGCTTCTGCGGAAGCTTTTTCGGTGGAGGCGCTAGCCTTGGCGTCATCGCTCGACGCTTTCGCGTCTTTCGCTGATTGGTCTTTCTCTGTGTCCTTATTTTTGTCCTTATCGCTATCGTTATTTTTGTCTTGATCGGCGTTATTGTTCTTTTCTTTGCCGCTCTCTTTGCTCTCTGAGCCAGCCGGGTTGTGACGATGAAGGACGGGCGGACCGTTCTCATCCTCGACTACAGGAGGGGTGAATTTCTTTTTCTTTTCTGCTGCAGCCCGCATGCTCGCCGGCAGCCATTTGCCTTCGGCGATCCAGGTCTTATCAAGTTGTCCCGGCTGGGTGATCGTGAAAACTCCCTGCGAGACGCCACCGTGAAAAGCTTCGTAGACGATGCCAAAATCGACTGCCATGGGCACGGGTGCCGCTTTATAGGAATCGGCATCATAGAATTTTCCGTCCACCATAATGGCGATGGGAATGAGGCGCGGCTTCCCTTTTTCTGGAAGCTGAACGAGTCCGACAGCACGGGGACCGTTGTCCACCTTCGTTTTGCGACCGTATTGAACAAGCGGACCTTGCGCCTCCAGAGAATTCACCAAAAGGCACAGTGACAAGAGAAGAAGCGACGCCGAGATGACGATCAAGGCCGGGCTGCGATATAACCAAAGACGGCGAGGTGAAGATGGCATGGAAGTCAATGATAAATCCCCAGACTTCAATACGACGGACGAGAACGGCAAAGAGGTTGCCTTAAAAGACTTTCGCGGCAAGACAGTTGTGCTTTATTTTTATCCCAAAGCCGACACCCCGGGATGCACCAAGCAGGCCTGCGGCTTCCGCGACACCTATACGGCTCTGACAAAAACTGGCGCAGTGTTGCTCGGAATTTCGAAAGATACAGCGGCTTCGCAGAAGAAATTTCAGGAGAAGTTCAGTTTGCCGTTCCCACTACTGGCCGATCCTGACAAGAAGATTGCCAATTTATTTGGCGTCGTCAAAGAGAAAAATATGTACGGCAAAAAGGTCATGGGCATCGCCAGGACAACGTTCATTATCGGCCCAGACGGAAAAATTAAACACGTTTTCAACAACGTCAAGCCGGAGGGGCATGCTGAAGAAGTACTGCGATATTTGAAGACTGCAAATTAAAGACGCAAATTAAAAACTGAAAATTAAAGAGTGCGACGTGAATTTTCACGCATGAATGTTATCGCGATCGAAGCGGAGACCTTCGCAATTTGCCGTGTGAGAGCGAGTTGCATAGGTCTTTCTCCTCGCTCAGAATGACAGAGTTTTTGAGATTGCAATCGATATATCCGCGAGGACATACGCGCGAGGATATATTCGAA
>JAYVCW010000216.1:0-2331 GCA_043749775.1 Acidobacteriaceae bacterium
TCACTAAAAGTTGTAGCGTGTCGATTCGGGGGGGCGGACGGTCCACCAACGTGATCATGGCGGCGCTGCGTCCATGATTAAGAACTTCACGCAGTCCAACTTGTAGGGAACTGAACTGCCCGCGCTCGGGCGACGAATTCCGAACCAGGCGGCCACCGCACGCATAGACCACGGGCATAAGCTCGCTCTCATTGTTTCCTGCAACCACAATCACCATGTCGTTGACGCCGTTCAGCGCATGGATCGCAGCCGAAAGAAACGTATGTTTCGGAGGCGTTGCGGGCGATTCCTCAGGTGGCCATGGAAGGAAGGCTTTGTTCTGGCCCATGCGCCTCGATTCGCCCGCAGCAAGGATTACTCCGCAGTGGCTGGGTGCCCTGGACATGGAGGGAAGATAACAGAAATTCCGGAGCGAGGTATGTGTCCGGCTAGCGACCAGGTTTTGGGGATGCAGGGGGAATATGTTGCGGAAGCGTACCCTTCAGCAAACTTCCTAATCCAGCGGCGGGGCACCGCAATCCAACATAAAAATGCGAAAACAAAGCGTAGACGGCGCTAACTTCGTCGAAGCGCATTTCGTAAATTAGCTTCTTGAAGATCAAGGGATCGTCCGCAAACAGATCCACGCCCCATTCCCAATCATCGAAACCGATAGATCCTGTAATAATCTGTCGCACTTCGCCTGCATAGCGGCGGCCAACTAATCCGTGCTCATTCATCTGACGCGCGCGCTCGTCAATCGGAACCGTGTACCAGTTCTTTAATTCTCCTCTGCGGCGGTCCATGGGATAGAAGCTCACGTAGCGATGGTGCGGGAGATCGGGAAAAAGCCGCGGATGCATGGCCTCCCTTTGCCGGTCCAACGTCTCCTGGATAGCTTTATTCCATTCTGGCGAGTGGGGTTCCACAGAGCGGTCGGCGAGTTCGCTATAGATCTTTACGGTGGATTCGTAAAGGCCCAACTCGATCACGGAAAGATAGGAAGTCGTAGGTTCCAGGTATTCATTGAGTCCTAACTGCGATATTTGTAGCTCGACCTGATTTAGCTCATCGAAAGAACGCCGAAAGTGTATGAGCATGAGGTCAGCCTTGTGGCCCAGCAAAGAAAATAAGCCGGACTGGCCGGGCGTGTTTCGCTCCATCTTCCCAAGAACACCCGTGGCCTCACGAACGATAGAGGTTTTCTCTGCCGGACGCAGCTTCCGCCAGGCCGCCCAGCGAAAGCGCATCATTTGGTGCAAAACGCTGTATCCCTCAATAGTAAGAGGCACAGCAGGGATCCCAGCAGACAAAGCCTCCGAATTAGGGGAACGTGAAACCGGCATTACGAAGTCCTTAAGTGTTGTTAGCCAAAAGCTAATAGCTGAAAGCTGAAAGCTCTACCGCTTCCCAGCAGCGGCATCAACCGCCTTAAGCTTGACAGCAATATCAATGAATGCCAGCGCGGCCCGGCTCAAAGCTTTGTCTTTACGAAAGACCAGAGCAAGATCGCGGCGGATACGCGCGTCCGACATGGGGATGGCCGCGAGCACATTGGCGCGCACGTCTTCCTGCACGTTTGAGCGCGCAATGAAACCTACGCCCACATCCGCGGCTACGAAACGCTTCAGCAGCTCGCTGGAATCGAGCTCCATGGCATAGCGCGGTTTCAATTTGCGCTCGCTAAAAAGGCTGTCCAGTCCGTCGCGAGTGTGCCCCAGTTTAGGAACCACCAAGGGATATTTCGCGACTTCGCCTACGGTCGCCGATTTTAATTTAGCCAGCGGATGTTTCGGCGGCGCAATTACAACCAACTCATCCCGGTGGATCGGAAGCACCGTTAGGCGGGGATCGCGAATAGGTAGCGAGATCACGCCGAAATCCACGCTGTTGTCTATCACGCATTCCAAAATACGGGCGTAATCCGAACGCTTTATGTTGACCGCTACATCCGGATACTGCTTCTTGAACTCGGCAAAAACCTCAGGCAGGATATGCAGACACGTGCCCTCATTGGCACCCACCATAATCGCGCCTCGAGGCACGCGCTCGGTCTCCGCTATCGCCACCAGCACGGTCTTGCGCCCGTCGAGAGTGTCTTCTGCGTATTTTTGAAACAATTTGCCCGAAGAAGTAATCGAGACTTTGCCGCCCGAGCGGTCCAGCAGTTTGGCTCCTACTTCGTCTTCGAGCAAGCGTATTTGCGAGGAAATCGCCGGCTGGGTGCGAAATCGCTTCTCCGCCGCGCGTGAGAAGCTGGAGAGCCGGGCAACCTCAAGAAAAGTTTCTAGCTGATCAAAATCCATAGGAGATCGTTAGCGGTATGACTGTAACCCATTAACCCGGCAGCCC
>JAYVCW010000217.1:0-24402 GCA_043749775.1 Acidobacteriaceae bacterium
GATCGAGCGCTTGCTGCTTGGGGCCGGAACGCTTGCCGTCTATCGAAGATGACTGCCGGTCGGCGTCATAAGCGGCAATCCCGGATTCTATTGCCCTGGTCGCTTCCGGCAAGGCTGGCGCGCCGTCGGGTGTCGAGAACTTTATACCGTTATATTCCGGAGGGTTATGCGACGCGGTGAAGTTGATGGCTCCATCAGCTTTCGTTTGCGTGACCGCGTAGGAAATAGCCGGAGTGGGCGCCGGATCGGCAATCATCAGAGGCGTCAGACCATGACTCGACAAGATCTCCGCAGCCATCGAGCAAAGTGTCTCGCCTAAAAAACGCGGGTCGCGCCCCACGATCACTTTTCCCTGGGGATTTTTTGAAGCCACGTAGCTCGCGATGCCATGCACGGCTCGGCGCACATTCGCAAAAGTGAACTCGTCGGCCATGACCGCCCGCCATCCAGAAGTGCCGAACTTAATTTGCGTCGCCATCCGTCGCCTCGTATTCTCGACTTGCCCTTGGATGCATAATTTTATATGACCGATAAAAAGCTTGTTCTCACCAGTTGCTCATCGATTGCAGAAGCACGCAAACTGGCGCACCAAATCGTTGAGCGCCAACTCGCAGCCTGCGTCAACGTGGTTCCCCACGTCGAGTCGATTTATCGCTGGGAAGGAAACATTGAAACCGCCGCTGAATTTCTGCTGTTGATCAAGACTACTGAAGGCGCCTTCGAGCAGTTGCGTGACACTCTGATTGAGCTGCACTCCTACGAAAATCCAGAGTGCATCAAAATCGCAATCGAAGATGGCAGCGCAGATTATCTGCGATGGATTGGAGAATCGGTACGGTAGCACGACCCGCGTTTAACTGGCTGCGGTTCACCGCTGCGTTCTGCGATCAGTAGACAAATTAAATGCCGACTTCAGCGGCTAAAGTTTTAGCCCGCCTTCACCGCGCGGATATTCAGCCGCCAATAGTCAAGCACGAATGGAGCATCGCTTGCCGCCGACCACTCCATAAGCCGCTTTAAGAGCGTAGACCGCAACTCTGCGTCAGGCAGCATTTCCAGATGGCGATGCAGCACGAAGGTCCTGAGATATTCCTCGAATTCTTCCGGCCCTTTCGCCGTGAACGCGGCTTGTTCGAGCCACGTTTTCACCTCCTCGAATCCCGCGGACCGAAGTCGGCGCGCTGCTTCTTCCGCGTCTGAAAAAAGCCAGGGCTCGCGAAAATCCGCCAGCCATTCCGCAAACGGAGAACCCTGCGACAACTCGCGCACACGTTGGCGCAAGCGGGCGAGATTGGGGCCACCTCCGCATTGCGCGTGCAGCCATCCGCCTCGACGGAGCGCACTGTACAGGTTGAGGAACAACCGGTCGTGATTTGTCACCCAGTGAAATGACGCCGTGCTGAAGATTCCGTCAAAACAATTAGAGAACGGAAGGTCGAGCAGGTCGGCCGCGACAAGGCTTACGCGAGATCCATAACCTGGTTCGAGATTCTGACGGGCGTGCGTAACCATGTTGCAGGAGAGATCGACGCCCACCACTTTGCCGTGCGGGAGATTTTCAAGCAGCAGCCGGGTCAACTTGCCTGTGCCACACCCGGCATCGAGCACGCATTCGTCACCGCGCAGGTGGAGCTCATTCAAAACGCGTTGCCCCCATTCAAATTGCGGGGCCGAGAGCCGATGGTATTCAGCAGCATTCCATTCACGGGAGGAAGACGACGAGGTAGACGACATTTGAAGTTGGGAAGTGAACCTAGATGGCGGCCAAAGCTTGATCGAGGTCGGCGAGAATATCGTCGACATCCTCGATGCCAACCGATATGCGTACCATACCATCCGTGATTCCGATTTTTCGTCGTCCCTCTTCTCCCACCCCAGCATGGGTCATGGTAGCCGGGTGCGAGATTAGAGTCTCGACGCCACCAAGCGATTCAGCCAACGAACAGACTCGAACCTTGCGCAACATTTTGTTGGCGTTTGCAAGCGATCCCGTCTCAAACGTGATCATTGATCCGAAGCCCGTCATTTGGCGCTTCGCTAACTCATGTTGTGGATGATCTGGGAGCCCCGGATAAAAAACCTCTTTTACTTTTTTGTGATCTGCCAAATAGGCAGCAACCTTGCGCCCGCTTCGGTCATGCTGCTCCATCCGTACTGCCAAGGTTTTGACGCCGCGCAAAATTAGCCAGCACTCAAACGGAGAGAGTATCGCGCCCGCGCACTTTTGCAGGAACGCCAGCTTTTCCGCCTGTTCGCTCCGGGTGCAAACGACCACGCCGCCTAGCCCGTCGCTGTGGCCGTTGAGAAATTTGGTAGTGGAGTGCACGACCATGTCAGCTCCAAACTCGATAGGGCGCTGAAAGTAAGGAGAGGTAAAAGTGTTGTCAACCACGAGCTCAACCTTATGCTGATGGCTAAGCTTGGCGATCAAACTCAGATCACAGAGCTCCATCAGCGGGTTGGTCGGGGTTTCTACAAAAAGCAGCCGTGTATTTTTCTGGAACGCTTTTTCAACTTTCCGCAAATCCGAAGTGTCGACATAAGTGAATGTCAGCCCAAAGTTGGTCAGTACCTGGTTGAATAAGCGTGGAGTGCCCCCATAAAGATTGTGCCCTGCTACGACGTGATCTCCGGCTTTAAGCATGCTGGTGATGGCGTTGATCGCGGCCATGCCGCTCCCGAAGACTCGAGCAGAGATGCCGCCCTCAAGCGCTGCCAGGTTCGTCTCCAGCCGGTCGCGGGTCGGATTTGAAACGCGTGCGTACTCGTAACCTTTATTCTTGCCGATCTCTTGCTGAACGTACGTTGAAGTGGGGTAGATCGGTGCGGAGACGGCTCCTGTAAGAGGGTCGGGCTCTTGCCCGACATGAATCGCCTTCGTGGCAAAGCCGGATTTCTGTTTAGCCAAAATCTTCTCCAAAACTTTCTATGGATACGCTGGACCTTCTAGATGCCGCCTTCGAAAATCTTTTTTGATAAATAGCGTTCGGCCGAGTCGGGGATCATGGTCACAACTCGCTGCCCTGCCCCGAAACGCTTGGCGATTTCTATAGCCGCATAGACATTGGCACCCGCGCTCGAGCCGCCCAATACGCCCTGGCGGGACGCTAATTCTTTGACCATTCCGAAGGCCTGTTCGTCAGTTACTTTGAAAACTTCGTCGCACAAGGAACGGTCGAAATTACCCGGGATAAAAGTGTTGCCGATGCCTTCGACTTTGTGCGGAGCGGGCTCGCCGCCGCCTAAGATCGAACCTTCCGTCTCGACGGCGACGGCAAAAAGCTTAGGCAATCGCTCCTTCAAAAAACGCGAAACTCCGGTAAATGTGCCCGCCGTACCGCAGCCAATCGTGATCGCGTCAACGCGGCCTTCCATCTGCTCGAAGATTTCGCGAGCCGTGGTTTCGTAGTGATAATCAGTATTGGCTTGGTTATCGAACTGGGCGGCCAGAAATGCATCCGGGCTGGCGGCCTGTAAGTCGCGAGCCCGTTGAATGGCTCCCTGCATGCCTTCGGATTCCGGCGTCCGGATCACTTCGGCTCCGAGGGCGCGCATGATAATGACTTTCTCTTCGGAAAATTTTTCCGGTACAAATAGCCGAACCTTGTAGCCACGATTGATGCCAATGAGCGCGAGACCAATGCCGGTGTTTCCGGCAGTCGCTTCGATGACGGTGCCTCCTGGCTTGAGCTTTCCTTCGCTCTCGGCACGCTCAATCAGTCCAATGGCAGCACGGTCTTTTACGCTCCCTCCGGGATTGAGATATTCGAGCTTGGCAAAGATGTCAGCTCCGCCAACCGGAGACAGCTTGCGCATGTGCAGCATCGGCGTTTCACCGACGAGTTTCGATATGTCGTCGCTAAGGCGTAAGCGTGAGGTTGCGATCGTAGTAGGCACTCTCTACAGAGTAAGGAACGAACCGGGGAGCGTCAATCGCCGGAGGTAACGCGGGTGCGATGAAGCTCAAATTTACTGGGCGCCTGAAGAAGGCTCAGTCCCGGCGTAATAACCGCTCTTCGTCCGCACAATCAATTTCCGGCTGTGCGAACGGGCTTCAACTTTTACCTGACGGTATCCACCCTGGCTCTTGGGCGTCGTCGGCTTATATCCGATCGTGTATTGCGTGCGGATGTCGTGGGCTATGGTGCGGCTGATGGCGTCGACTTCGTCCAGAGTTTGCGGGAAAAAAGCGATGCCACCGGTCCTCTGCGACATGATTTGCAGAGCTCGTTTGGCGTGTTTCGGATGCTCTTCTTTTTCCAAAACGCCGATGGAATACACGGTTGGCCCATTTTCCGTCTGTAACCGCCGCACTGCCTGCTCCAGTGTCTCGGCGCTTTCGTTATCCTCGCCGTCGGTCACTACGAAAATCACCTTCTTTTCCAGCTTGGCATCCTTTTTTAAATGATCGGCCGAAGCGACGACAGCGTCATAAAGCGCGGTTCCCCCGCGCGATTCAATCTTTTCAAGCCCTGCCTTCAGCTTATTGATACTGGCCGTGAAATCCTGGTCGAGGTAGTATTCGTCGTTGAAATTTACGATGAAGACTTCATCGCTGGGGTTTGACGCGCGCACCAGATTCAGGGCTGCGGCATTCACTTTTTGCCGCTTCTCACGCATCGACCCGGAATTGTCGACCACTATGCCCATGGCCACGGGAATGTCTTCGTGGCGGAACGACGTGATCACCTGCGAGTGGCCATCTTCCGAGACACTGAAGTCGCCCTGCTCCAAATTGGTGACGATCCGCTGCTTGTCGTCAACAACGGTCGCGTGCAACACAACTTCGTCAACTTTCTTGCGGAAGATAAAAACGCCGGTGTCGGATGTCTCTGCGCCTTGCGATTCAAGGGGGTCGTTACCGGGACCCGTGTCGGTGGCCGGAGCCGGTGCGGCGGGCTTCGTGGGGGGTGGCGGCGTTTTCTGCTGTGAAACTGGCGATTGTGTAGCTGACTGCGAATGAATCAGGAATGGAGCGGTAAAAAGGAAAAATAATAAAAAGAAGGCTTTATTCCGTCGGCGCATAATAACCCGTCTTGGCGTAAACCTTAAGCGGAGGCAATCCTTTTGGCGGTGAAAGTTTCACTTTTATCTTACGCCACTTGCCGTCGCGCACTGGGTTTTTAGGACGGTATCCGATGACATATTGGTTGCGCAATTCTATGCCAATCTTTGTGGATACATCCGCCAAGTCGTTCGGATTATCGATGGTAAACGCACGCCCGCCAGTCAGTTCGGTGACGTCGGCTAGCAGTGCCGGGCCAAGCCGCTCTTCGTCGGTCGGGAAATAATGGTCGTAGATGCCGATCGCATAAATCAGAATATCGGCTTCCTTGACCATGGATTTAATTTCGCCTTCGGTGTAACGGCTGTGGTTATCGCCGCCATCCGAAATGATTAGCAATGCCTTCTTGGGGTACTTCGCCGCCCGCATTTTGTTGACGCCGAGGTAGATAGCATCGAGCAGGGCCGTTCTGCCTTTCGGAACCGAGTAGAGCAGTCGTCCTTGTATATCGTCGACCGAACTGGTGAAATCGGCGATCTCCTCCGGCTTGTCCGCAAAGGTGATCATAAAGAACTCATCTTGCGGATTTGCGGTCTTAAAAAATTCGACGACCGCTTCGCGAGCGCGCTCGACCTTGCTGCTCATGCTGCCGCTCATGTCGAAGATGACACCGATCGAAACCGGAGCGTCTTCGCTCGAGAAGGTCTTAATTTCCTGCAGGTCTTTGCCCTCAAAAAGATTGAAATTCTGACGATCTAGCCCGGTCACTAAACGATTCAGCGGATCGGTGATAGTCACCGGCACCAACACCATATCTACTATCACTTTCATGGGCTTGGTGTGGGTTTTGAACGCCGGGTCGATCTCAGGTTCTTTGGGAGGAGATTGCTGCACTCGTGGCTGAATGTGGACGTCTTCGGTGGAATTCTGAGCGGCCAGGGTAAGCACGCCGCACACAACCATCATTAATACCGCTAGGGGGGACGATAACGACGAGAACAATTTGCCGAACAATTTGCCGAACAACATGAAGCCCCACAAAGCCCGCGTCCGGCGAGGAGACCCGCCGAGAAACGGATCACGCGCGTTGACTAAGCCGGATAGTAGCACAAGACCAGGTGACAATTGTCACCTTTTCGTCAACGAAATTGAGATTCGGTTTAGCGGCGGAAGGTAGCTTCCGTAATGGCGCGCGCTGAAATTTTAATTCCCCCGCCGTTCCCGTTTCAGGATCGAGTGCAGCCGGGCGACCGGTTTGTGCTCATTCGGTTTGTATCTTCCCAGCCAAAGTCCCGACAACGGCATCCGGTCGTTCGAAACGATCGTTCGAAACGATCCTGCTACAATTCTGCCTTCCCGACTATGGCGCATATACTTCCTTTCCGGGCCTGGCGCTACGACCAGCAGCGAGTTCCGATTCACAGTGTTGTGACCCAACCCTACGACAAGATAAGTCTTGCAATGCAAGAGGCTTACTACCAGGAGAGCCCGAATAATCTGGTGCGGCTGATTCTCGGAAAATCGCTTCCCTGGGATGGCGACGCTGAGAACGTCTACACCCGGGCCGCATCGACCTTTCAGGAGTGGCGCCAGTCCGGGATTTTACGCATGGACGCCGAACCGAGCATCTACCGCTATACGCAGTCTTTTGCAATTCCGGCAGGGGTATCTGGGCATCCGGCCCGCGCCGAACGGAAGGGATTCATCGCCCTCGGCCGCCTGGAAGACTACTCGGCGGAGGTCATTTTCAGGCATGAGCAGACGCTCTCCAAGCCAAAAGCCGACCGACTGGAATTGCTGCGTGCGACGCGTGCACAGCTTGAGCAGATTTTCATGCTTTATGGCGGCGGAGGAAAGATTGAGGCTCTTCTGGAAACCTCTGGTCAGCCTGATATTGAGGTTACGGACGAATATAAGACTCTTCATCGCGTCTGGAAAATTTCTGATCCCAAAATCATCGCCTCGCTACAGCAGGCGATGCGAGAGAAAAAATTGTTGATCGCGGACGGCCATCACCGCTATGAAACGGCTATCGCGTATCGCAAAGAAAGACGATCAGGAGAGGAAACCGCCTCCGGCTCCGGTCACCTCTTGCCTTACGAGTCGACCATGATGACATTTGTCGATATGGATTTGCCGGGACTCGTAATCCTGCCAACTCATCGCATCGTATTTGGTTTGCCATCGTTTTCCGATGGTCAATTCGAGGCCGACGCGCAGAAGTTCTTTACCGTTGAAAAGGTCGATACCGGGATCGACGCGGCAGGGGCGAACATGCTGCTTCGTCAGGCGGGGGGGTCAGGAACGGCGCTTCTGGCGGTAACTTCCTCCCATTCGTACCTGCTTCGAGACCCGAAAGTGGGTGTTGCCGGTTTGCTTGCAAATTTATCTACACGTCAGCAGGAGCTGGATGTCGTTCAGTTGCACAAGTGCATTCTGGAGCGAGTCTTAAACATCTCCGAAGAGGCGATTCGTAATCAGGAGAACGTCGCCTACACCCGCGAGATGGACGATGCTCTGGCACAGGTAAGAAGCGGAAAGGCACAGATCGCATTCCTGATGAATCCGGCGCGGATGGATCAAGTTCGCGATATCGCGTTTGCGGGGGAAGTTCTGCCGCAGAAATCCACCGATTTTTATCCGAAATTATTGAGCGGGCTCACGATTTACGCCTGGGAATAGCCGCTGACGTGCGAGATACCGTTATCGGTCGGATGCGAAAGAGTAATCGGCGAGGAATAACCTGGATTTTTTGAGTGACGCTCACCATGGCGAATAAGACCGCAGCCACTCTGTTGGCCGTCGTGATGCTTCTTCCGGGCGCGGTCTACGCGGATGAGAAACACATTTCCATTTATTCTCCGGTAGCCATTTACACCGTGCCCGTGGTTGAACGTGGCGGGCGCGATTACGTCGGCTTGCTTGAATTGGTCGAACCGCTCGGCCGAGTGAGCAGCCAGTCCGGCGGCGCACACTGGGGTCTGCACTACAACGCAGTAACCGCTGATTTTTTTGCCGGAAGGACGAGAGCGAGGATTCACAACCGCGACTTCGATCTGTCTGCGCCGTTCCTCATCGAAAATTCTCGCGGCTTGATTCCAGTTACCTCAATCAACGATGTACTACGACGCTTTCTGGGCGCACCGGTAGATTTTCGCGAAGCCTCCCGGCGGTTGTTTATCGGTGGAGTCGGCACTCAGGTCAGCTTCCAGTTGGATGCGAACACGCCGCCACATCTCATTCTCAATTTCACCTCTCCCGTGAACCCAACCATCTCGACCGAGCCAGGCAGACTGCGAATGATCTTCAAACGCGACCCGCTGATCTCTCCGGGAAGCCAGTCGATTTCTTTCGAAAATAAGGTGATTTCTCAGGCGAGCTATTCCGAGAATAATGGAGACGCCGAGATTGACATCGCCGCTACCAGCTCTTTGATGGCGACGTTTAGCAATAACCGGAAAACGATTACGGTTGGTCCGATCCCTCCGCAGGTTGCAAGTGCGATCAACTCAACCCGAGGCGGCACTAATTCTATAGCGCCGGGGCAGGGCGCATCGTCACAGGGGTCGTCGCAAGGCGCGTCGTCGCCGGGCACCTCGTCGCCGGGCACCTCGTCGCAAGGCACGTCGTCGCAAGGCCAGCCTTCGGCGGGAACATCTTCTTCTTTGCAGGGGTCGCTTGCAGCGCCGGCAGTACATCGCGTGCTCGCATTTATTGATCCGGCACACGGCGGTCAAGAACGCGGCGCCGCGCTGAGCGAATCGGTTGCTGAGAAAAATGTCACGCTCGGTTTTGCTCGCCTGCTGCGGCACGAATTGGAGCAACGCGGCTTTGCGGTGACCATGCCTCGCGACGGAGACACTACTCTGACGCTCGACCAGCGCGCGTCGTCTGCAAATTCGTCTGGAGCGGGCGTCTACATAGGGTTGCACGCGGTTTCGCAGGGCACCGGAGCAGCCGTATACACCGCGCTATTGCCGCTGCAAGGGGCCAGCAGCGGCGTATTTCAGCCGTGGAACGCAGCCCAGTCGCCAAATTTGCCCGTTAGCCGCACGATTTCGTCGGCGATCGTTGCGGAAATGCAGAAGAGAGAATTTCAGGTTCGCAGCTCCTCCGTGTCAATGCGCCCGCTGAATAACCTGTCGATGCCAGCAGTGGCGGTGGAGTTGGCGCCGGGAGGAAATGGGATTGACGACCTCACGTCTGCCAATTATCAACAGCGCGCGGCGTCCGCCATCGCAGATGCCGTAACTTCGCTACGCGATCGGCTGGCAGTACAGTGATTCACGGGGATGACAGAATATGGGGATAACAGAATATGGCTTTGACAGAATATAAAGACCGATGATTCCGAGAAGCCTCATCATCGCGGTCGCATTACTGTTGGCGGTTGTCGTCGCAATGGGCGCGTATCTGCGCCGCGTGCAGCGACAGGCCGGAGCGGTGTTGCCTGCGGCGGCGAGCGTCTTGCCCGTGCCACCACCGGCAAGCGGACCGACGGAGACGATCGTCCTCTACGTTGCGGATGATGCTATGGGCAGCTTGCGCGCGCGATCGGCAAAAATTCCTCTGCCTGGCGGACGCCAGCAGCGAGCTGAAGAATTGTTGCGCGCCCTGTTGCGGATCTATCAGCAGCCTGGAGCGGCTCATCCTCTTCCACCCGCTTCAGATATCCGCAGCATTTATCTCATCGATCCTGGCGCGGCTGTCATCGACGTCAATGCCGCTTTCGCCGATCAACACCGCTCTGGAATTCTTAGCGAGCAACTCACCATCAATTCCCTGCTCGAAACTTTGGCGGCGAATGTACCGGGCATCCAGCGTGTGAGTATTCTTGTCGATGGCAAAAAGCGCGACACACTGGCCGGTCATGCGGATTTGAGTGACTGGTTCGATGTAGCGGAGATGCGGCAAGTCAGCAGGCAGTAAGACGTAGCTTGTAGCTTCTAGCTTCTCGCTTACGAGCTTTGAGCGCGCAGTTGTCCGCGCGGAGCCACGTTGGTAGCGACAATTCGCGATAGAATTTCTTACCAGGTTTTAGGTGGAAGCTGATAGCCAAAGCCATCTTCATTTAGAATCCTCATTGCATGATTTATCGCAGTGATAATCGCGCTCCCGACCAGCTTCGGCCGATCAACATTATCCCCAACTTCATCTCCACTGCCGAAGGCTCGGCGTTGATCGAGATGGGCAATACTCGCGTGATCTGCACCGCGTCCATCGAAGAAACGGTGCCGCCATTCATGCGAAATTCCGGCAAGGGATGGATTTCCGGCGAATACGGCATGCTGCCGCGTTCGACTTTGACTCGCAGCGCGCGCGAGGCGGCAAAGGGAAAGCAAAGCGGACGCACCCAGGAGATTCAACGCTTGATTGGACGTTCGCTACGGGCGGTTGTTGACCTGAAGGGCTTGGGCGAACGCACCATCTGGATCGACTGCGACGTGATTCAGGCGGACGGTGGCACCAGAACGGCTTCGATAACCGGAGCATTCGTGGCCCTTGGGCTGGCTCTTGAACGCCTGGTCGAGGCTGGCACTCTGACTACTGCGCCGATTAAGGATTTCGTGGCCGCCATCAGCGTTGGCGTCGTCGACGGCGAGATCGTTCTCGATCTCAACTACGAAGAAGACTCTCGCGCAGACGTGGACATGAATTTTGTAATGACGGCCGGAAACAAGATTGTCGAACTGCAAGCGACCGCGGAACATCAGGTCTTCGATGATGCCCAACTGACCAATATGATGGCGTTCGCGAGGCAAGGCATTCAGCAATTGATTGCAAAACAGCAAGCACTGCTAGGCACCCTGACTTTATTGCAGTGATGCGGCGTAAACGCGGCTCGCGGCGGCTGCTGGCGGCGAGACGGTTTCGCGACCAGTGTTACGACGGAGCAAAGCCCTTTCTACATTAGAATAGGTGTTCATATCGGCGAGTTTGAGTTTGCCACCAGCTATTGATTCAACATTTTGCGTAACAGGAGACATTTATGAAGCTCAGCCCCGGCAAACTGGCCGGCATGAAAGCAGTTTCGGACGAACGCGGAGTGATCGCCGCTGCGGCCATGGACCAGCGCGGCTCCTTGCAGAAGTCGCTGGCCAAGGAAAAAGGAAGTGAAATTTCGGACGCGATGATGGAAGAGTTCAAGACGCTGGTGACAGAAGTTTTGACCCCGCATGCCAGTGCCATCCTGCTCGATCCGGAATGGGGGTTGCCGGCCTCAAAGCGGCGCGCAAAAAATGCGGGGTTGCTGATGGCTTACGAAAAGACGGGATACGACAAGACCGAGCCCGGCCGTCTCGGAGACCTGCTCGATCACTGGTCGGTGCGCCGCTTAAAAGAAGCGGGGGCTGACTGCTTGAAAATTCTTCTTTATTACACTCCGCTCGACCCGAAAGAGATCAACGATCAGAAGCATGCCTGGGTGGAACGTCTAGGCGACGAATGCCGCGCAAACGACATTCCGTTCTTTCTTGAGTTTGTCGTGTACGAAGAGGGCGTCGATGAAAAGGGATTCGAATTCGCGAAGAAGAAGCCGAAGGCCGTGATCGAAAGCATGCGCGAATTCACCAAGGATCGCTATGGCGTCGATGTGATGAAAGTCGAAATTCCGGTCAACATGAAATATGTTGAGGGAGCAAAAGCTTACAAGGGCGAAAAAGCTTACACGAAAGAAGAGGCGATGACGTTCTTTCAGGCAGCCGCAGCCGTCTCAACCAAACCTTTTATTTACTTATCGGCTGGAGTAAGCAACGCGGAATTCACGGAGGCGCTGGAACTTGCCGCCGAGTCGGAAGTGAAATTTAATGGCGTGCTCTGCGGCCGCGCCACCTGGAAAGACGGCATTCCGGTTTATGCAAAGCAGGGCGCGGACGCTTTCCGCAAGTGGCTTGAGGACGAAGGCGTGAAGAACATTAACAATGTAAACGACCGCCTGAAGGCGGCTACATCGTGGTACTCGATTTATGGGGTGCAGCCGGAGTTGGCTAAGGCGTAGTGGTCGGTGACCATACTTCGAAGCGCAAGACCGCGCTGATCACGGGCGCATCGGTTGGCATTGGACTCGAGTTCGCCCGCATCTTTGCTCGCGAAGGTTACAACCTGGTGCTTGCGGCGCGCAGCGGAGACAAGCTGCGCATCCTCGCCGCGGAGTTGCAAAAGGCGTACGGCACGCATTCGCTCATACTCCCAACCGACCTGAGCGATCCCGGAGCATCCGCCTATTTGTTCGACCAGACCACTCGAGCAGATATTCAACTCGACGTGCTGGTGAACAACGCCGGGTTCGGGCAATACGGCCTTTTTGCCGACAATGATTTGGAAGATTGTCTCCGGCAGATTCAGCTGAACGTCACGACTCTGACCCACCTGACGCGACTTTACCTCCCAGGAATGATTGCCCGTAGCAGTGGACGGGTACTGAATGTGGCGTCCATCGCTGCTTTTCAGCCGGGACCGCTCATGGCGGTGTACTTCGCCACAAAAGCCTACGTGCTGCATTTGTCGGAAGCCTTGTCGAACGAACTAAAGGGAACCGGAGTCACTGTGACCTGCTTGTGTCCCGGAGCGACGGCGACCGAGTTCCACAAGCGCGCCAACGCCACATCGATGAAGTTGTTGAAATTCGGATCGATGGACGCGACTACCGTGGCGGAAGACGGTTATCGCGCCCTCATGGCTGGCAAGCCAGTCGTCATCTCCGGCTTAAAGAATTGGATACTCGCGCAATCGATAAGAATCGCGCCGAGAAGAATGGCGACCGCCATCGCAAGGAAAATCCAGGAAGAATAAAAAGCACTGATACGGGGTGCCCCGCCCGTCGTCGATCCGGCCCCACCCGACCGCGCCAGCAACAACCGACTACGAAACTTTGCGTCCCTCGAGCGCGGCCTGCACACGGCTATGTTTCCGGCTGTAGCCGAAGTAGACGAACATTCCGATCAGGAGCCAGATAAATAAGCGCGCCCAGTTGATCCAGCCGAGTTTATACATCATGTAGCCGTTGAAGATGATGCCCATGATCGGCACAAATGGAACCCAGGGGGTTCGGAATGGCCGTGGCTGGCCAGGATTTGTTCGCCGTAACGCCATGACCGCGATACACACAATGACGAATGCCAAGAGTGTTCCGATATTAACCATTTTTCCAATATCGTCGATTGGCGTAAGACTGCCGACGATTGCCGCGAGCAATCCAACCAGCATCGTGTTCTTCCACGGCGTGCGAAAGCGTGGATGAACGGCGGCGAAGAATTTCTTCGGCAACAAGCCGTCATTTGCCATCGAATACAGGACGCGGGTTTGTCCGAGCAACATCACCAACATCACGCTGGTCAGGCCCGCCAACGCGCCAAGTGTGATGATGTGCGACGCGCCGGTAAGGCCGCGATCCATGAAGGCCCGCGCGATCGGCGCCTCAATATTAACGTCTCGCCAGGGCACCATGCCGGTAAGAACCGCAGCCACGGCTATATACAACGCCGTGCATATCAAGAGCGACGCAATGATGCCAATCGGCAAGTCGCGCTGCGGATTCTTTGCTTCCTGCGCGGTCGTCGAAACGGCGTCGAAACCTATGTATGCGAAGAATATGTAGGCCGCTCCCGCGCCGATGCCTGAGAAGCCAAACGGAGCAAAGCTTGCCCAGTCAGTGCCCCAATTCGCGGCAGAGACGTATCGAAAGCCTAGCCCGATTACAAAAATAACGACCGCCACTTTTATCGTCACAATCGTCGCATTGAAGCGTGCGCTTTCTTTGATTCCCACTACCAGAATTGCGGTGATCACGAGGGCGATGATAAAGGCGGGAAGATTGACTCCAATCTCATATCCAAAGAGATGGGGTGCGCCCAGCAGGTCATGCGCTCGCTGCAACAAGTCAGGCGATTGCGCAGCGAGAATGGCCGTCTTCTTTTCCAGAAAGGCCTGAGTTCCCGCGACCAGCGAGGCGTCTGAAGCCATCGTCATCTGCCGGGCAATGAGGTCTTCGGCAGTGTGCAGTCCGGTCCAATGGTCGTAAGCGAGCCAAAGCGGCATCTTGATATGAAGGATGTTGAGCAGTTCGATAAAGTGATTCGACCAACCAGAGGAAACCGTACTCGCACCCATCGCGTATTCGAGAGTTAGGTCCCAGCCGATGATCCACGCGAAAATCTCGCCGAGGGTCGCATAAGCATAGGTGTATGCGCTGCCGGCGAGTGGAATCATCGCCGCGAATTCCGCGTAACAGAGCGCTGCGAAGGCGCAACCGAGACCAGAGAGAACGAACGAAAGCATCAAGCCCGGCCCGGCATAGTGCGCGCCCAAGCCAGAGAGCACGAAGATTCCCGCCCCAATGACTGCTCCGACGCCCAACGCAGTTAACTGGAAAACACCGAGCGTACGTTTCAAGCTGTGTGAGCCAGTGTCGCGCGCCTCTTCCAGTAACAGATCGAGCGGCTTTTTTGCAAAGAAGTCCGTCATTAATAACACTCTCCTATCGATTAAACGGAAGCAGTCTCAGTACGCGGCCGCCAGATGTAGTACACCGGAATGCCAAGCAGCACGATGCACAGTCCGGGCCACGTAAACTGCGGTTTGTAGCGTAACAGCACGATATCAATAAACAAAGCCATAATGATGTAAATGATGGGCAGGACTGGGTATCCAATTGCTTTGTACGGGCGTTCCGCTTCGGGATGCGTGCGCCGTAAAACGAAGAGGCCGACGATAGTCAGCACATAGAAAACGAGAACGGCAAAGATGATGTAATCGAGAAGCTGGCCGTAGCTGCCTGAGATGCAGAGCACGCACGTCCAAACCATCTGCACCATCAGTGAAACGGCGGGCGTTTTGTAGGTCGGATGAATCTTTGCAACGCTGCGGAAAAAAAGACCATCTTTCGCCATCGCGTAATAAACGCGCGCGCCCGACAGAATCAAGCCGTTGCAGCAGCCGAAGCCGGAGATCATGATGGCGACCGCCATCAGCCCTCCGCCGGCGGAACCAAACATCGATGTCATGACCGCGGTCGCGACGCGATCTTCGCGGGCGTATTGAATGCCTCGCTCGAGCAGCGTTGCTCCTGTCGGACTTCCCATCAGCGGCAGCGCTGTGAGGTAAATAAAGTTGCACCCAATGTAGAGGGCGATCACCACGCCGGTGCCAATTGCTAGCGATAATGGCAAATTGCGGCTGGGATTCTTTACCTCGCCGGCAGTAAAAGTGACGTTATTCCATGCATCGGCAGAAAAGAGAGAACCAACCTGCGCGATGGCCAACACCGTCAGAGTCGAAACGAGGACGCTTGCTCCCGCGGTGCCGACCTCGTGCAGATCGCCAAGGCCGGAATTCATCCAGAAGTTTGCCCCGAAGTTCTTGGCAATCGCCGGTGCATTGCGGCCAAGAAAAATTCCGAACAACACGAGACCCAAGAGCGCAGAAACTTTTGCCGTGGTAAAGATGTTCTGGATCGCAGCCCCGGTCTTCACGCCGAAAATATTGATGACCGAAAGCGCGACCACGACAAGTATCGCTACGAAATTCTGAGTGTTCAACCCAACATCCATGCCTCCAAGCACCATCGGACCGACGGTAAACGTGGGAACTTTCCAGAGATGAACGATCCAGTGCGAAGAAGAAATGGCGGGCCAGAATATACCGAGAAATTTTCCGAACGCAACGCCGACAGCCGCAATCGTCCCGGTTTGAATTACAAGAAATAGCGTCCAGCCGTAAAGAAAGCCCCACAACGGGCCAAGCGACTCTCGGAGATAGACATACTGCCCTCCGGCGCGCGGCATCATCGCCGCCAGTTCGCCATAAGTCAGCGCGCCCACGATAGTTAAGAACCCGGTGATCAGCCAGGCGCCAATCAGCAGGGCGGGCGAATTGACTTCGCGAGAAATTTCAGCGGAGACAATAAAGATGCCCGACCCAATCATCGAGCCCATCACGAGCATGGTGGCGCTGGTCAGACCAAGGCCTTTGACCAGATCTTTATCCTGATGAATATGCCGCTGCCAATCGCTCGCGTTTGTCGTTGGGACCGGTGGGGAACTTTTAGTGCTCACGAACCTCCCATGCGTTACAAAACGTAACCTTGTTCGGATTGCTAGTCACTTACCTCTTTAAGAATTGTCATCCCGCACAAAGTGAAGTATGACAAGCCGAGCATGAACCGCTACAAAACTAACAAGGTGCCAAGACAACGATAGTAATTATGCAGTCAACTTTACCCCAGAAGGCGCAAGAATTCCTCTGCTGATTTGCGCGGCTCCAGTGACAAGTCGGATATCACCGCAACCGAATCGGCTCCGGCGTCGATCACCGACCTCGCATTGGCGCGAGTAATTCCACCGATCGCTACCAACGGTTTACGCGTCAATTCCCTTGCCCGGCGCAGGCCTTCTAGCCCCACAACGGGATCGGGATTCGCTTTACTTTTCGTGGCGAAGATGGGGCCGATGGCAAGGTAGTCAGAGAGATTCTTATCGGCTTCGGCAACCTGGGCGGGGTTGTGCGTTGATACGCCCAGCCAGCGTTCGTGGCCAATGATCCGTCGCGCCGATTCGGGCGACAGATCATCTTGCCCGACGTGCAAGCCATCGAAGCCGGCGGCGAGGCAAAGGTCGGCGCGGTCGTTCATGATCAGCTTGATCCTGGTTCCGAGGCGGGCACGAAATTCGCGCGCATGATCGAGCACTTGCCGGGCGCTGGCTGATTTGTTTCGGTACTGAAGGAGCGTTACTCCGGACGCCACCAGTTCTTCGGCCGCTGCAAACATATCTTGCGCGTTGCGAAAGCAGCAGGAATCGAGGATCGGGTAGAGCTTAGGAAGATTCGAGTCCGGTTCCATGCTTGGACACTCGCGATCTCTATTCGGTTCCCGCTTGAACGGGCCTTCGAGTGCATTAACCTACTTGGGCTTCGCCAGAAATCGTTCAATAAACCCGGTATCGAAATTCCCTGCGCGGAATTCCGGATCAGCCAGGATTCGCCTATGCAGCGGAATCGTAGTGTAAATGCCCTCCACGATGAACATGCCCAGCGCGCGGCTCATCCGCGAGATGGCTTCGGCCCGGTCTTTGCCACGCACGATCAATTTTGCGATCAGCGAATCGTAATAAGGAGGAATCGTGCCTTCGGAATAAGCGGCGGTGTCGATGCGTACGCCTGTGCCTCCGGGAGGATTGAAGGTAGTGATCTTGCCCGCCGACGGCGTGAACTTTTCCGGATGCTCGGCGTTGATGCGGCATTCAATGGCGTGCCCGCGATGCACGATTGGGCCTTGTAGCACGTCGGACAGCTTGGCTCCCGCCGCGATCATGAGCTGGCTCTTTACCAGGTCCACGTCGGTGACCATTTCCGTCACCGGGTGCTCAACCTGAATGCGCGTGTTCATCTCGATGAAATAAAGGCGGCTTTGCTGGTCCATCAAAAATTCGATGGTTCCGGCATTGTGGTATCCGACCTTGCTGAGCGTTTTGCTGAGTATGTCGCCGATTTCCTTGCGCAGCTCGGGAGTAACTTTTACTGATGGCGATTCTTCGAGAAGCTTCTGATGGCGGCGTTGAATCGAGCACTCGCGCTCGCCAAGGCTGACGACGCTGCCGTGCTCGTCCGCTAAAACCTGAAACTCAATGTGGCGCGGATTCTCGACGTAGCGCTCGAGATACAAATCGCCATTGCCGAAAGCTGACGCGGCTTCGGATTGAGCCGCCCGGTAGAGCGCGGGTAATTCTGCTTCGGTGCGGACGATGCGCATTCCACGCCCACCTCCGCCGGCCGTGGCTTTGAGAATGACGGGATATTCGACCTTCCGAGACCACTCGATCGCCTCTTCTTCAGAGGCAACGACGCCGTCAGAACCGGGGAGAATGGGGACGCCATGTTCTTTCATGGCAGCGCGGGCTTTTTCCTTCTCTCCCATAAGGCGAATGACGTCTGGAGTTGGCCCGATGAACTTGATGTGGCAGGCCTCGCAGACGGCGGCAAAGTTCGCGTTTTCTGAAAGCAGGCCGTAGCCGGGGTGAATGGCATCTACATTAGCGATTTCAGCCGCGCTGATCACAGCCGGAATATTGAGGTAACTCTTCGCCAGCTGTGGAGGCCCGATGCAGATGGCTTCGTCGGCGAAGCGTACGTGCAGCGAATTGCGGTCAGCCTCGCTGTAAATCGCAACCGAGCGAATACCCAGTTCCTTGCACGCGCAGATGACGCGCAGGGCAATCTCGCCACGGTTCGCTACCAGGATTTTCTTAAACATGGATGCCTAAAAATCGCACTGTAGTGTCCGATCGATTCCCTAAACAAGATTAAGTGTCATCTTGAGCGAAGCGAAGGACCTACGCACTTTGCCGGCGTTGGCAATTTGCATAGGTCCTTCGCTTTGCTGCAGGAATGACAGACTATGCGCTTCTCACGCATTCACTTCGATCGCCACTCATTTGGCGGGCCGCACGGCGAATAGATCCTGGCCATATTCAATCGGCTGGCCGTTACTGATTAACTTTTTCACGAGTTCTCCCGCCATATCGCACTCAATTTCGTTCATCAACTTCATCGCTTCCACAATGCACAAGACCTGCCCGACTTCGAGATTGTCTCCCACTTTAACGAAAGGCGGAGATCCGGGCGACGGCGATTCATAAAAAGTGCCGACAATTGGCGACTTCACTATGTGCAGCTTCTCTTCGGCTTGTGCGGGAGGGGGCGTGGGAGCGGCGCTTGCCGCGAGATCAACCGTAGAGGATGGAGACGAGACACCCGCAGAAGGGGCGGGGACTGCCACGGGCTGGACGGCTATATAACGCGAGTCCGGAAGCGGCGCGTGCGTTGCCTCCGCGGCGCGCTTGATCTTGACCTTGACATCGCCGCGCTCCAGCTCAAATTCGGCGATATCTTTCTCGATTAAAAATTCGATGAGTTCTTTGAGCTCTTTTTGATTCATGGATGCTGGCAGGTCGCTCTTACTTTATAACCGGCGCGGGCCGATTGACGCGGCTCGCGTCCGATGGGTCCCGCAGAAAAAAGACGCGGTTAGCTGCGTCTCTACGTTAAAGACTCATTAGGGCCTAAATTACGACCAGCTCTTTGCTATCGGGGCTCAGTACTTCACAGCCGGAGGAAGTCACCAAGACCATGTCTTCGATCCTCACTCCCCATTTTCCGGGAACATAGGCTCCCGGCTCAATCGTGATCACCATTCCCGGCTCGAGCTTCTGGTCTTGCCCAGCTGCAAGCCGTGGTGCCTCATGAATCTCTAATCCTAAACCATGTCCGGTAGAATGAGTGAAATACCGGTCCAATTTTCGCTTGCTCAGCACTTGCCGCGCAGCACGGTCTACTTCGGCAGCGGTGACTCCGGGACGAACCGCCTCAATCGCCGCTTGCTGTGATTCCAGCACCGAGGAATATAGATCTTTCGCCTCGGCGTTCGGCTTGCCAACGTGCACAGTACGGGTGCGGTCTGAACAATAACCGGTGAGTATAACACCAAAATCGCACACCACGAATCCGCGAGACGGAATGCGCGCTTGCGATGCGCGTCCGTGAACGACGGCCGATCGTGGTCCGGACGCAAGAATGATCGGGAAGGCCATGCCCTCCGCTCCGCCTCTTCGAGCCCAGTGTTCCATTTCTGCCGCGACTTCGACCTCGCGTATTCCTGGGCGAATTTTTTCGAGTGCGACCGCGAACAAACTATCACCAAGTTTTGCCGCCCGCCTGATTCGTACGATCTCTTCCGCATCTTTAATCATGCGGGCGGTTTCGACGAGAGCATTGGTGGCTTTCAGCCGCGCTTTCCCTTTTAACAACAAGCTCAATCGGTCCCTTGCTCCGGCAGAGATCACTTCCGATTCAATTCCGATGAATGGGAGAACTGTGGATTTCGACTTTCTTGATGGGGAGCGATGTACCGATCTTTTGAGTAAATCAGCAACCGCGCTAAGCGGACTTTTTTGGGCTACCAGAATCTTCGCTCCCATCACCTCTACCTTTGCCTGAGCTTTGTAGCGGCCGTCGGTGAAGAAAACGCTACCTGCCTTCGATACGAGCAGGGCGGCACAACTCCCTGTGAAGCCAGAGAGATACCGGACATTAGGCAAGTGCGTGACGAGTAGAGCATCGAGTCGCGATTCGTTTAGCCATGATTGCAGGCGCAAAAGTCGCTTCCAATAATCCATGGTCTCGAGACAGTCGGATGGAGTAGACACCTCGGTCAGTTTAAAACAAAAAGTCGCGCGCAAAAGCGAAACCGCCACTGTTCTCGGCGGGTTCTCCGAGTCCAGTGGCGGTTTCGCTGGGTGAAACTTGCCGCTACGTCCGGACTATGTCTGAACGATGCGCGGAGTGATAAAGAATATCAACTCCTGATTCGAGGTCTTCACAGTGCGATGCTTGAACAGGTTGCCAAGGTACGGTATGTCTCCCAGCACCGGAACTTGCGAGATGCTGAGCGAGTTCTGGGTTTGGATGACGCCGCCAATCACAACCGTGCCGCCATCGGTGACCAGGACTTGCGTGGTCGCCTGTTGCGTGATCAAGGTCGGGTTGCCGTTGATGGCGTTACCGAAATCAGGCAGCGTGTTCTCCACATCCACGTTCAAGAAGATGGTGCCTTCTGAAGTGATCTGCGGAGTGACCGTGAGCCGCAGGAAAGCGTCTACGTAGCTTACGCTTGCTGGGCCACCCAACTGCGCGGCGGTAACGACCGGAACCTTTACACCCTGCTTCACGATCGCCTGGATGTTATTTTGCGTTACTACCCGGGGACGTGAAAGCACCTTTAGCAAGCCGCGCGATTCCGCCATCGTGAGAAGAAGGTCGACGCGTACGTTATTGCTGGCATTAGCAAGCTCAAGACCACTGGTAGGCCCGGTTGCTCCAAGGTTAGAGAACAGCGGAATCTGCGCCCCCGCTGCGGCCGTCCCAATGATCGGATAGAGCGGATTCGGCGCTACGCCGGCGCCGGCGAGGATGGGCGAAACTCCCACTCCCTGCACGCCGCCAATTGCGGTGTGTCCGTTGCCGTAGCCTAACCCAAGCTGCACGCCGATATCGCGAGCAAAGCTGCGGGTAGCGGCTACAACTCGGGCTTCGATTTCAACTTCCTGAGTCTTGCGATCCATCTGCTGGATGATGCGGTCGATCTGCGGCAGAACCGACGGAATGTCAGAGACAATCAGTGAGTTCGTACGCTCGTCGGCCACCACATCGCCACGTTGGCTCAGGAACTTCTTGATCGGAACAATGACATCCTTCGCGTGGGCATAGCTCAGGAAGCGCGTGATGCTGACCTTTTCAACTGCCAGTGCTTCGGCGTCAATCTGGGCGCGGCGTCCTTCAGCTTCTTTCTTCAAGGTGTCAACCGTCGCGATGCGGAGGATGTTGCCGTCCAGTTGGCGCGAGAGGTCGTTGTTCTTGAGGACGATGTCGAGCGCCTGATCCCACGGCACATCGTCAAGCACGATCGTGAGGTTGCCATGAACCGCCGGATCGAGAACGACGTTCAGTCCGCTGATCTCGTGGATAAGGCGGAAGAAGTCTTTCAGATCTACGTCTTTCAAGTTGACCGAGATCGGCTCGCCAGTGTATTTCGCACCGTTTGTCGCCGGCTTCTGCTCGAGTTGAGCTTTCTGCTCGGCTGCCAGGTTCACGGCGGGGCGAATCGTCTGCCCGCCACTTGTGGACTGATCGGACGATTGCTGCATCGCACCGTTGCTGGTGGTGGCAACCAGTTCCGCCGCCGTCTTGTCGGCGAATCGGCTGGCCGCTTCCTCCGCCTTCACGGCGGGAGCAACCGAGTACTTTGGCTCGACGAAGGCAAATTCAGCAGGCTTGTCCTTGTCCGCAGCAGTGGCCGCGGCAGTGTCCGAAACCTGTGACGAGGGTGCCGGCGCAACTACGCTCGCCGGAACCAATTTCACCGGAGCCGAGACCTGCGCCAGTGGCGCTGCCGTCGCGGTGGCCGCTTTCACAGCCGGAGCCGAGACATGATGCGCGACAACGGCATCATGAATGGTGAGCACGTAGCCCCCATTCGCGCCGGCAGTCAGCTCGTGCTGACCTTTGGCTACGCTTTTGCCATCGAGATCGATGACAACGCGCGTCGCAGGCGGATTCTGCCCGTCCATGCCGATGCGCAGGTCTTTTACGCCGTCGCTGCCGACATTGATGTGGCTCTGGCCCGTGGCCATGACCGTGTTAGGGAAATCGACGACAATACGCGCTGGTGAATCGAGCGTCGTCACCTTGGGCGCCAGAGTGCCCTTGGAGTTGAACTCGACCCGCAGCCCGTCCTGGCTGTGGGCAACCTCGAGCTTCTGCAGCGCAGCGCTCGGGGCCGATCCAGTCATGTCAGCCGCCTTAGCGATCATCACAAACGCTGTCAGCGGAACCAAAAGACCTAGCAGTTGCTTTCGCATTTCCCTATCTCCCCATACAAGGCCGTTTCGCCTCGATGTACTTCTTCAAAATCGTTTGGCCCGGAACTAAACCGCCGGGGTAATAATTTTCTTTGTTATTTCGCGCGTGAATGACTTGCCTAACCGGTCTTGCAGCGTCTCTTGAAACACGATCGAGTCGCCGGTGATTTTCACCACGTAGCCGTTGAATACCGGGTCGTTCTCCCGGAGAAAGTAAGCCTTGTTCAAGTTGTTGCTGACCACAGCGATAAATCCGTTTTCCCCGTGCACCACGCCGCGCAGGTTGATGGTTCCAATTTCCAGGCACTTCTTACCCGATGTACAGGCCGTCGCTCCAGAATTATGGCTAACCACTGGGCTGATGAAAGGGTCCCGGCGTCCATTCGCGCCATACTTACTATCAAGCGGCAAGGAAGCTTCGCTTTCCCTGTCTTCGACAGCGCTTGCCGCAGCAGAAACGCCCTTAGGCGCTTCGACTTTTGCAGAGGGCTTGTTCACCGTCGCAACCGGGGTGGTGGTTAGCGCAACCGCCCCAGCCCGAGGCTTGGCCTTCGACTGAACCGCAACGACGGGAGCCTTGACGGCAACCACTTTGGTCTTATCAGCGGTCTTAGCGGCGGTCTTAGCACCGGTTTTAGCAGCCGTCTTCGGGCTCATCGGCGATATGGCGACGGTTTTTGCAACCGTCGTTTTCACCGCAACCACTTTCGGGGCATCCCGCATGGCTTCGGTCTTTTTTGGTGAGGTCGACTTTGGTGCGATCGACTTTGATGAAATCGCGCTGGCAGCAACCGGAGAAGCCTTTACCGGAGCCGAGTGCGTGGAGTTGGCGTTCGACGACTGAATGCCGAGCGCTTCGTTCGACGCAGCCGTGTTCTTATCACTCACGGCGTTCATCGTGTTCCGAGTGTTTTGAATGATGCTCGGACTTTGGCCGAAGGCAGAGCCTGCCGCCAGCACGCAAACCAATATGTTGAGCGTCGGTTTCATCTTCATTCTCCTACTTCTTCACCGGTGTTCCAGGCTTTGCCGGAGCTCCAGGATCGAGATCATGACTGAAATACGTGGTCGTCTGGCAAGTCGCGACGATGCTCTCGCCCGGCGCGTATTGATATGCGCGCTTCGCTTTCGCGGCGGTAGGCGCACGAGTCGATGCGACCAGCAGATTGGAGACGTTCACGATGCGTTCGACTTTTCCCAGGCGGGCGAAAAATCCGAGCATCGAGTAATACGGCCCGTCCAATTCAACTTCAAAAGGAACTTCCGTATAGAAATCCTTGGTCACGTAAGGACGAGCGGTGTAGCGCCGAATTTCAACACCGGACTTGCGGGCTTCCCCGCTCACCATGCGCATGAAATTGTCGACTTCCTTCTCATCCGGCACGATGCGCCGTTCGATCTCAAGTTGCTGTTTCAGGTTTGAGAGCTGCCGCTCGATATCGGCCAGTTTCGGACGATAGGCTTCGAGCTCCGCATTCTCCCGCAGCTTTGCCTGTAATTTGACCTGCGCCGCGTCGTTCCGCTCGCGCTGCGATTTGAATACCGTGTAGTAGAGTCCACCGGTACCGACGGCAGCCGCCAGCACCAGAGCTCCCAACAGCTTCACACCTGATAATTCGCCAAGATTCATAGGAGGTTCCGCCTTTACGACTTCGCCTTTTCACAGGTCAAACTAAACTGAAACGCCTGCATATCTTTCACTGCGTCATCCTGAAAACTTTCCTTGATTTCGATGTTTCGGAAATAACCCGTCTTCTGCAGATTCGAGATCAAGTTCGCAACCGCATCACTGCTCAGGGCGGTTCCATCAATCGCCACGCTATTACCCTGGTCGAGCATGCTGTTGAGCCAGACCGCTTCGGTGCTGTTGATGGTGTCGCCGATCGTCGACATCAGATTCACCGGGCCAGCCTGATTCGCACGCAACTGGTCGATCACATCGACGCGACGTTTGTAAGAGTCAGCTTGCCGCTGCCGCTCCAGGTAGCG
>JAYVCW010000218.1:0-3041 GCA_043749775.1 Acidobacteriaceae bacterium
GACACGCGAGCGCTTCCAGGCTGGCGGCGATCATCAATTCTAGGTTCCATTCAGCGAGCATCGAATCGGCATACTTCCAATTCAAGACCTCGCCTTGCTCCGTAACGCGGATGCGCCCGGAAAAGCAGCCAACAGGTTGGGCGAGGATTGCGGAATTCGTGGGCCCTCCTCCGCGCCCCACCGTTCCGCCGCGTCCGTGAAAGAGGCGCAGGCGCACTCCGCAGTCTGTAGCGGCGCGATGTAACTCACGGTGAGCTTTAAATAATTCCCAGGTGCTGGTTAGCATGCCACCGTCTTTGTTGGAGTCGGAATAGCCAAGCATTACTTCCTGCCAGCGCTGCCACGAATCGAGTGCGGGTTGATAGTCCGGAAGCAGCCATAACCGTCGCATGGCGTCTGGGGCAGCGCGAAGCGATTGAATGGATTCGAATAACGGAACCGGCATCAGTCCTGGATCCTTCACGGACGCCGCGATCTGTACATCACAGCGCCGGGCAAGGCGAGCGACCGCAAGTATGTCGTTCTCATCCTCAGCGCCGCTGATAATGTATCGGGTGATGGCGCAAGGCGCATGCAAACTTTTCAAGCGCGCAATCGCGCCAAACGTTGCCAGCACCTCGCTGGTAGTGGATGAAAGATGGGCTTTTTGTGATGCAGAGAGTTCTTGATCCCCCGTTTCGTTCGATTCAACCTCTGAGCAGGCTTGGTTATTCAAACGGGCGTGCTGTCGAATATCGAGTTCTTGCAGATGGAAGCCGAAGGTCCTGAGCTTTCTCAAGAGCGGATCAATGCAACTCTTCGCCAGACGGCCGCCACGGTTAACTTGCAAACTGTTTCGTACCACAAGAAGATCTTGTTCGAATTCTGTGCTCCTATATTCAGCGGGGCTATGCTGCTTGAGGCTCTGCCGGAGCTTGTGCAGCACATACGCCAGGAATCGGCGATAAGTCTCTGAAGTATTTTGCTGTCCCCAGGGAAATCCGACGTCGCGAAAGCGTTGTTTTTCTCGCTCCAAGTGCGACAGGAGTTCTTCTGCAACTCCAACTTGCCTCTGTGAAGAACTGAGGCGGTCACTGATCGCTTCGACGTCAGCGATATATTCGCGGAGTATGACTCCTCGGGCGAGTTCGAGTACTTCGACCGTAGACTCGGATGTGACAAGGGGATTGCCATCGCGATCGCCGCCGATCCAGGAGCCGAAGTAAATTAATTTCGGCAGATCGGCTTCGTCCAGATCGATTTTATAAACGTGACGCAGAGCTTCCGCGAGTTCGAAGTAAATCATGGGCAATGAGTGGAACAGCGAAAGCGGGAAATAGCGCTGCCCCATTCTGATTTCATCGTTCACGGTGGGCTTGGCTTCCCGCACCTCGTCGGTCTGCCACAACGCGGTGATTTCCACTTGAATAGACTGCTCGGATCGCCGCCGTTCTTCAGCACTAACGGCGACATAGTCCAAATGTTCCAGCTCGCGCGCTATGCGCCCCAATTTGAGGAGTACGGTTCCGCGGGCTGCCTCTGTAGGATGCGCAGTGAAGACCGGCATGACCTTGATCTCACGTAACGCCGCGAGCGCTTGCTCGGCGGAAACTCCGGCCTCTCTTAAACGCAGCAGCGTCGCATGAAACGACCCTGAGTGGGGACCGGATTCTCGACCCGAGCGCGCGGCACGGAGGCGTCGCTTTCGATGGTTGGTTTCGGCCAGATTGGTGAGCGCGAAATAAATGGAAAATGCTTTCGTGACTTGGTAAGCATTGTTGAGATCCATCTTCGCGATAATGGTTTGCGCCTGAGCCAGTAGTTTGCTTGGAGTGGCGGTTCGGCGAGCGCGGTCGCGATTTTCGATGGTGAGCCGGCGCAGGTTCTCTACAGTGTCAAACAATTTCTGACCGGCTTGCTCGACCAGCACTTCGCCAAGGAGCGCACCAAGCAACCGAACATCACGCCGCAGTGGACGGTCTTTGGCGGCCGCTTCTGAGTTGTCGGGTTGATGGTGGGCTCTGGAGCTCCGCATAGATTATCTCGCCAGCGCAAGAATCTAAGCTTAACCCAGCCATGTTGACGCCAAAGAATATTGGAAAGCGAAAATGAGGAGAATTCTAGTTTTGTCGGGAACTAATCGTACCAACCGCTCCAGCACCCACCGTCTGCAATTACGACTTTGTCCCCGAAATTCGACGAAGCAGATCGGGGGACTTCAATCGCCCACAGCATTTTTCGAAGTCAGCACGCGGCCCTTTCCAGTGCAGATCATCGACCGTTTCAAAGACCGGGACATCCAACCGCAGCGTCGCCAGGGTTCGAAATAATAAAGCATCACTCCAGCCACTGAACAGCACTTGGGAGAGCGGGCGAGAACGCCGGATTGACGGATGCCATTCTTTCCAATCCTTCGGAATATCTTCGAGGTGAGAATATTGAGACAGCACAGAAGCTGCCGCCTTTGCGCCCCATCCGGGCAACCCGGGGAAACCGTCAGCGCTGTCGCCAACTAGAGCCAGGTAGTCAGGAATGGATTCCGGTTTGACTCCAAACCTGGCGACTACGCCAGCTTCATCGCGCGTGATATCAAGTCTGCGATCGAGTTGCACGACTCTTGTGCCCACAACGCACTGACTGAGATCTTTGTCTGGAGTACAGATGCGCACTTGCCCGACGCCGGCGTCCAGCGCCGCTTTGTGGGCGGCGGAGGCAAGCGCGTCGTCGGCCTCATAGTAGACCATCGGCCACACTATGACTCCCATGGCCTCGAGTGCTTCTTCAAGAATTGGAAACTGCGAAAGCAGTTCGGGAGCTACTCCTTCGCTCGTCTTATAGCCGGGATATAAATCGTTTCTGAAAGATTCCACTACATGATCGGTTGCAACTCCGAGATGGGTCGCGCCTCGCTGAATCATCGCCAGCACCGACGCAAGCACACCCCGAACCGCGCCAATTTCCTGACCGCTCACATCAGTCGCAGAAGGTACCGCGAAGAAGTGCCGGAATAATTCATAAGTGCCGTCGATTAAGTAGACATCCATGGGCTGCGCGCAATGTTT
>JAYVCW010000219.1:0-4418 GCA_043749775.1 Acidobacteriaceae bacterium
CTCTGGAAGGCAAACATTTTTCCAGTGCGCCCTAGGCCGCACTGAATTTCATCGAAGATCAGCGCCGCCCGGTGCTCATCGGCTAAGGCGCGACAGGCACGAAGAAATTCTTCAGAACATTCGAGAATCCCGCCTTCTCCAAAGATTGGTTCGAGAACGATAGCGCAAGTGTTGGAATTGACGGCGGCTCGCAATGCTTCGACATTGTTCTGCGAAACAAATGTGACTGCGTCTAACATCGGCTCGAACCCTTTGCGATATTTTTCCTGCCCAGTCAGGGACATGGCTCCAAAGGTGCGGCCGTGATACGAACCGTGCAGCGCTACGAGCTGCGACTTCGAGTCGCCACCGTTTTTATGTCCGGCTAGACGCGCTAGTTTGATCGAGCCCTCAATGGCCTCGGTGCCGCTGTTCGAAAAGAAGGCGCGATCGAGACCTGAAAGCTGACAAAGGCGCTCGGCCAATCGTCCCTGATACTCGTTGTAATAAAGATTTGAAAGATGAATGGCGCGCGCCGATTGCTCGCGGATCGCTTTCACGACGCGAGGATGCCCGTGCCCAAGCGCATTGACCCCTAGTCCCGCAACGAAGTCGAGATATTTTTTGCCTTCGAAATCAAATAGAAAAACACCTTTGCCCCGTTCAAAACTAACCGGGTAGCGATTGTAGGTCGGAAGAAGAAAGCGTTTTTCGAGTTCAACAATCTGATCGTGGCGCGACATGGATCAATTGTAAATGGCGGGCAAATTATGAGTTCGATCCCCTTGGATTTGGGGGTCGAGGCTGGCGGCGCTCATGATTGCGCGACCCAAGGGTGAGTAGGTCGGGGAACGGGTAAGGTTTTGGAGCAATCAAACACTTTAGTAGCGGAATTTCGAGCACATCGCGGGCGACTGCGGTCCTCATATCCAGCGCTCTTCAAGCGCTCTCGCGCTGGGCCCAATCTTTAGACTCCCCCACCTTCCGGCCGGGGTTAATCCCAAAAACTAGAAAAGCCTTCCAAATTTCATATCCACAATTCATTTTCTCACTTTATAATTATGGAAGTTACTACAAGCACGTAACTTAGCTCCCCCTTGCGGATATGAAAATATGGCAGTGGAGTTGCTTGTAAGTTATTAACGGCGACCCTTCGTCTCGTTAAACCCGCGTAGGTCCGGAAATCTGTATCGCGAATCGAGTCGCGACTATGAACCGCGAATTTGAGGCCCGTTTTACCGCCATCCTGTTGACGCTGTTAACGGTGGCGGCCGCCTTGTTCGCTGGATTCAACTACAAGATTGAACATCAATCCGCCTTCCCGGACGACGGGGCATGGTGGATGGAGCGTCGCGGCCGCGTGGTCGCGGACAGGCTCGAACCGAACGGTCCGGCGGAACGCGCGGGAGTTCGACACGGGGATGAGGTCGTCTCAATTAATGGCCGTGCCGTCGACTCGGCTGCCGCTGTCACCCGGGTACTCTATTACTCGGGCGTTTATTCGAAAGCCACATATTCACTGGTCCGCGGATCGGTGCCGCTCGACGTTGAAGTTGTTCTAGTCCCAGCGGAGCGGTCGATGAACGACTGGCTTCGCCTTATCGCCCTGATCTATCTCGGCATCGGGCTTTACGTTTTGCTGCGGCGATGGACCGCGGTCGGATCGACCCACTTTTATATTTTCTGCCTGGTTTCATTTGTTTTCTATTCGCTGCACTATACGGGCAAGTTCAACGCCTTTGACTGGTCAGTATTGTGGGGGAACGAACTGGCGTGGCTCTTGCAGCCTGCTTTATTTTTGCATTTCGTTCTCACCTTCCCGGAACGCCGCCGCTTCGTCGTCCGGCATCAATGGTCGATTCCGGCTTTATACCTTCCGGGAGTGGCTCTTCTGGCGGTCCAGGTCTTCTCTTTACTCTTTGTGAAGGCCAGCGCTTCCCTGCTCTTTGAATTGAATCGAGTTCACTGGGCGTATCTCACGATTTTCTTTGTGACGGCCGCGGGAGTGCTTTGGAATAACTACACTCGGGCGACGACTCCGATTTTGCGGCAACAGTTGAAGTGGATCATGCGGGGCACAATTCTCGCCATTACTCCATTCACTCTGTGCTACGTGCTGCCGTATTTGTTTGGAGTGATGCCGTCTCCGGCGATGAAGGTATCGGTGCTTTCGTTGGGATTTCTGCCGCTGACATTTGGCTATGCCATCTTCCGTTACCGCTTGATGGACGTAGATCTGATTTTCAAGCGTGGCATGGCTTACACCCTCGCCGCAGCCGCAATCGTGGCGACCTATTTTGCCGGAGTCACTGCGATCGCAGAGTTGGTTCACACGCGAGTGCCAAGTTCGGGTCCGGTCGGGCTGATGGTGGCAATCGTCGTCACTGCTCTGCTGTTTGATCCGGTTCGAAAGTGGATACAGGAAAAACTCGATCAATTTTTCTATCGCACGGGCTACGATTACCGCCGCACGCTGATCGAGTTTGGACGCGAGCTGAGTTCAGAAACCGATCTCGACAAGATGCTCTCGTCGCTAGTCGATCGGTTGGCGCGCACTTTGCTGGTTGACCGCATCGCCATCTTCCTCGGAAATCCCGATTCGACGCACTTTGAATTGTCGAAGTCTTTTGGCATCGCTCACGTCTTCGGGCTCGATCTCGATTTCCTTGCCAAGCCGAGAGTCGAGGACGCCGTTGGGCATATCTTCTTTGAGAACACACACCAGTTGCCCCGCGAAGACGCAGCCGCGCAAGAGGCCATTAGAAGACTAGACCTGAACTATTACATTCCCTGCCACGCGCGCCACAAGACAATAGCTTTCCTGGGACTTGGGAAAACAATAGAGGGAGACTTTCTCTCCAGCGAAGACGTCGAATTGCTGCAAGCCTTGGCCGGATACATCGGGATCGCGATTCAGAACGGACGTCTGTACGCTTCGCTGGAACAGAAAGTCAGCGAGTACGAACGTTTGAAAGACTTCAACGAAAATATTGTGGAGTCAATCAACGTCGGCGTAATGGCGGTAGATTTAGAAGATCGCGTCGAGTCCTGGAACTCGCAGATGGAAGTGATGTACGCTCTTCCCCGACGCGACGTAGTTGGCCGCTCACTCAGTGGGATCTTTCCGGCTGCGTTCGTCGAAGAATTTTACCGGGTTCGCCAGAACCCCGGAATTCACAACCTTTACAAGTTCAGGCTTGCGACTCCGACCGGAGAATCGCGCGTATTGAATGTTGCCATTGCGCCTCTTGTGACCCGCAAATTCAACGTTGTCGGGCGGTTGGTGATCATGGACGATATTACCGAACGCGTCGAACTCGAAGTGCAGCTGACTCAGGCTGACAAGCTTTCATCGATCGGATTACTGGCTGCGGGAGTGGCGCATGAAGTGAACACTCCGCTGGCCGTGATCTCTTCTTATTCGCAGATGCTGGCGAAGCAACTGCAGTCTGATCCTGCAAAAGCCGGTGTGCTCGACAAGATTACGAAACAGACGTTTCGCGCCTCCGAGATCGTCAATAATCTGCTGAATTTCTCGCGCACCTCGGGGACTGAGTTGACGGAAATCAGCGTCAACAAAGTTATTGCCGATACTCTGGCGTTGCTTGAACACCAGTTTAAGGTTTCGCACATTCAGGTAAAGCCGGAGCTTTACGACCACCTGCCCATGATCCAGGGGAATGCTGGTCGGTTGCAGCAGGTGTTCTTGAACCTCTTCCTCAACGCGAAAGATGCAATGGCCGGCGGCGGAGTGTTGCAGGTCGCGACCATCAACGGCGAATCGGTCAGCGTACGCGTTTCCGACACGGGCTCGGGGATTGCACAGGAAAACATTCACCGCATTTACGATCCTTTTTTCACCACCAAGACTTCGCCCGCGGAAGGTCAGAATCGCGGAACGGGGCTTGGATTATCTGTAACCTACGGCATCATCCAGGAGCACGCGGGCAACATTCGCGTGGAGAGCCGGCCGGGTGAAGGTACAACTTTCACCTTGGATTTTCCTATGATCAGAAAGGCAGTCCATGTCTGATTTAGCGATTTCTGAAGTCACTCCAATAACGCGCCGGTCGAGGATTGAGAGCAAGCAGCAGTCCGCGGGAAAACTTTTGATCATCGACGACGAGGCGGCGATTCGTGAGTCGCTTGAGACGTTGCTTCAACTCGAGGGCTACACGGTTGAAATCGCCGAGACTGGTACTGACGGGCTCGCGCACATAGGACAGCGCGCCTACGACGTCGTGCTGCTCGATCTCGCCCTGCCTGACAAGAACGGGATGGATGTGCTCGCCGAGATACGCCTGCAATATCCCCAGCAAGCCGTAATCATGATCACCGCCTATGGCACGGTAGAAAATGCGGTGCGCGCCATGCAATCTGGCGCCACAAATTTTATTCAGAAGCCCTGGGATAATGAAAAGCTTCTGGCCGACGTGCGC
>JAYVCW010000220.1:0-5784 GCA_043749775.1 Acidobacteriaceae bacterium
TTCCGGAATCTTTTGTTATCTGGAGCTGGCGAAGGGATTCGAACCCCCGACCCTCGGTTTACAAAACCGATGCTCTACCGACTGAGCTACGCCAGCAGGTGGAAGCTAGTCCATGGAGGCACAATACTTCCCTGATCCCATCCTGAATCCGGGACAGTTATCAAAGTTATCACAAGGGTAATTTGGGTGCAACCGGGGGTCAAGACCACATATGGGCGTCGATCGCCCGTCTAGATCCGCGAGAACGAAACCGTCATTGTGAGTGAAGCCGGTGTGAGCGAAGCGGACAACGAAGTCGAGGGACTCGGACGCGGCCACCCATATCATTGCTACAACACCGCGCTCTTCTCCGCAATCAACTTCTTGATCTTTTCCACAAATTCCGCCGTCCCCATATCTTCGGTCTTTTCTTTCCCGCGAGTTCGCACATTCACCTTGTCCGCTTCCGACTCCTTGTCGCCAACAACTAAAAGAAACGGGATCTTCTGCATGGCATGCTCGCGAATCTTCGCGTTCATTTTTTCGTTGCGGGAATCGACGGTGACGCGCACTCCTACGGCTCGCAGCTGCGCGGCAACTTTTTCGGCGTACTCCGAATGGCGCTCAGCAATTGGAATCATCGCCACCTGCACCGGGGAGAGCCACACCGGAAAAGCTCCCGCATAATGCTCGATCAAGACGCCAAAGAAGCGTTCCACCGATCCAAATAACGCGCGGTGGACCATCAATGGCTGCTTCCGGCTACCATCTTCGGAGACATACTCGAGCGAGAAACGCTGCGGCAAATTGAAATCAAACTGCACTGTCGAAAGCTGCCAGAGCCTGCCAATCGCGTCGACCAGCTTGATATCGATCTTCGGCCCGTAAAACGCCGCCTCGCCCGGAATCGTCTTGTACTCGATGTTTAGTTTCTTGAGCACGTTCTCGAGCGAACTGGTCGCCATGTTCCACTGCTCTTCGCTCCCTACAAAACTCTTGCGATCGCCTGGATCCCAGGTCGAAAGCTCGGTTTGAAATTTATCGAAGCCGAAATCTTTCAGTACGTCGCGCGCGAACTCTACGCAATCGGCAATCTCCTTCTCGATCTGGTCGGGAGTGCAGAAAATATGCGCGTCATCCTGAGTAAATCCGCGAACGCGAAGCAGTCCGTGCATCACCCCGGAACGCTCATAGCGATAAACGGTTCCAAGCTCGCCCAGCCGCACCGGCAAATCGCGATATGACTTCAGCGAATCTTTGTAGATCAGAATATGTCCGGGGCAATTCATCGGCTTAACGCGATACTCCGCGTCATCAAGCTCCATAAAATCGAAAAAATTCTGCGCGTAGTAGCCCTCGTGCCCAGAGGTGAAGAAGAGCTGCCGCCGCATTACATGCGGCGTGTAGACGAGCGAATACCCGCGCTTCACATACTGGTCGCGCATCCAGTCTTCCATCTCTTTGCGAATGATGCCGCCCTTCGGATGCCAGAAGATCAGACCTGGTCCGGCGAGCTCTTGAATAGAAAAGAGATCAAGCTGTTTGCCAAGCACGCGATGATCGCGCTTCTTTGCCTCTTCAATGCTGTTGAGATAGGCGTCGAGATCTTTCTTGGAGAAAAAAGAAGTTCCATAAATCCGCTGCAACTGGGGGTTCTTCTCGTCCCCCAGCCAGTAAGCTCCCGCAATATTGAGCAACTTGAAAGCCTTAATCTTGCCGGTAGAAGGCAGATGCGGTCCGCGGCAAAAATCAAGAAACTTCCCGGTTTTATAAATCGAAATCTTTTCATCGGGCTTGGTGAACTGCTCGATGAAATGACACTTCATGAAATCGCCTTCGCTCTTAAATTTTTCCAGTCCCTCGGTGCGATCCACAAACTCGCGCGCGTAAGGCAGATTTTGCTGCACCAACTCCTGCATTTTCTTTTCGATTTTTTCCAGATCTTCAGGAGTAAAGGGCGTCGCGCGATGAAAATCGTAGAAGAAGCCGTTCTCAGTTGCGGGACCATGCCCGAGTTTCGTCTCCGGAAAAAGCTCAAGCACTGCCGCCGCCAGCAAGTGCGCCGATGAATGCCGGTAAACTTCAAGCGCCTGGGGATCGCGTTCGGTGAGAATCCGGAGTTCGGAGTCGTTCTCGAGCGGCCGGCCAAGATCAATCAGGTCACCATTCGACTTAGCGGCGAGCGCCGCGTCAGCCAACCGGGGACTGATCGATTTGGCGACATCAAGCGCAGTGGTGCCCTTAGGCACTTCTTTAACGCTTCCGTCAGGTAGTTTGAGATGAATACTGTCAGACATGCATTTTCACTAGTTGGCGTTGAAGTTTTCTAGTTTATCATTCGCCCCGAGTGCGCCCCGAATGTGCCTCCGGCAAAGAACCCATTTACGTTCTCCCCCAAAGCGGGTCGCGGGTCATATCGGGGCAAGCTTCGGGCGTGCCGATCGACATGCATGCTGAAGAAACCAACATGCACACAAGAAGAGGCTTTAGCCGCCGCGGCAGTGCCCTGCTCCGCTCCGCTATCTCCGCGCTATACTCAATATCGCGCCGGAGACTACCATGCCTAACCTAACCGCCACTGCCCGCTACGCCATCGATGAACTTGTAGCCAAACTCCGAGCACTCCCCGTCTCCGCGTTCGACGAAACCGAGCAAATCAGGACCCTGCTAGCCGAGATGCCCGTCTCCGAAGAAAGCATTGCCCCCTACCTGACTTGGGACTCCCAGCACTACACTCGCAATTTAATCGATAAGACCGACCTCTATGAATTGGTAGCCGTCTGCTGGGAGGTCGGACAGTGCAGCTCGGTCCATAACCATCGCGACCAAAATTGCTGGATGGCCGCCCCCATCGGCACACTCAAAGTAGAAAACTTCCACGTCGAATTCCAAAATGTAGACAAAGGAACCTGCCGCTTGGTGGCATCTAACACCGTGGAGCTGTCGATCACAAATCCTTGCGCCGTCGATCCGAAGGAGCCAGTGCATCGCGTGGTCAATCCGCGGGAAGCGAAGCAGCGAGCCGTAACTTTGCACGTCTACTCGCGTCCTTTCGATACCTGCGTGGTCTACTCGCCCGAGCAGGGAACGTGCGGCGACATCAGGCTCCGCTACAATACGGTGTTCGGCAAAGCAGTGCATGCGCAGCAGTAGCGCCCACGGCCCGATATTGTCCGACAACTATCGCAAACAATCTCTAGGAGGACTCGTGAGGAAATGCCTGGGAGCGCTGGCCGTCTGCGCCGCGCTGAGTACGACGATGTGGGCGCAGGATCCGGCACCGACCGCCCCGCCAACGGCACCTCCGACCGAGACACCAGCCCCGTCGTCTCCAACTACACCATCGAATCAAACCCCGAATCAAACGCCGACCGAAGCACAACCAACGCAGGAGTCGACCTCCGTGCATACCAAAGCGCCAGTGGTAGCGGCGCAATTTCCGCGGTTCGAGCTCTTCGGCGGGGGAACCTATGGCGAAACCGGATTTTTTAACGCCGGTCACTGGGCCGGCCTGAAAGGGTGGGACGCATCCGTGGCGTTCAACGCCACCGGCTGGCTGGGATTCGTAGTCGATGGCGGCCAATACTTCGGTACAAGTAAAATTCCCGTGGCAGTTCCTGCTCCGTTCCCGACCTGCCCTCCACTATGCCCGACAACATTCCCCACCTTTGACGTAAAAACGAAGGCGTATGACTTTCTATTCGGCGCACAATTCTCCCGCCGCAAATACGAACGCTTCACACCCTTCGGCGAACTCATGTTCGGGCGCGCCGGTGTCCGCGGCGACGCATTAGCCCAGGGCTTCGGTTTCAGATCGGTGACTTCAGGAACTGCGATTCTTGCCGGAGGAGGCGCTGATTACAAAATCAATCGCCGCTTCGCGCTTCGTCTGAAGGCAGACTATATCGAATCCAAAAACTACAAGCGAAAGCAAGACAACTTCCGTTTCTCGGTTGGAGTCGTCATTCGCAGCGTCCCGAAAAAGAAGCGCACTCTCGAAGAAGACACGGTGACACAATAATTTTTTGTCTTTGCCCTCGCGGCTCGGCCATTTCCACAAGCCTCTCGCGGTGTGTAAAATCATTCGGTTGATCCGAAGTTCGGCGTGGTCGGCGATCTCTTTCTTGAAGCATGAACAGGAACCCCGGATTTGGCCTGCCGCTAAAACTTCCCAACAGATCGTCAAGGAGATGTAACGAGCAATGTCGATTCCAGCCACCCAGCTCCGTCCCGGCATGATCATCAAGCACAATAAGGATCTGCATTCCGTGTTCAGCGTCGAACACCGCACGCCCGGAAATCTGCGCGCCTTCATCCAGGCCAAACTTCGCAACCTCCGCACCGGGGCCATGTTCGAACACCGCTTCCGCTCGCCGGACCCCATCGAAAAGGTCAACGTGGACGAGGAGAACATGGAATTCCTCTACAGCGACGGCGACGACTATTACTTCATGAACACGGAAAATTACGAGCAAACTCACTTGACGCGCGACACGCTTGGGGATGCGGTCGAATATCTGACCCCGAATCTGCAGATCAAAGTTGAATTCTTCGATGGCAAAGCCGTTGGCATCGAACTGCCGCAAACCGTAATTCTGACGGTGACGCAGGTTGAGCCTGGATTGAAGAGCGCAACCGCATCGAGCGTCACCAAACCGGCGACGACGGAGACCGGTCTTATCGTGCACGTGCCGCCATTCATCAACGAAGGCGAAAAGATAAAAGTCGATACCGCGGAAGGAACGTATCTGTCTCGGGCGTAATCGTTATTCCGTTTGCGCCTGCATTTGGATCGCGACGACTTGAATAAAAACCATTTCCCCTGTGAAACCCGGTGTCCCATGCGGTTGAACGGGTTTGAACCTGGTCGAACTCAACATGTCTGCTGAGAAAACAGAAGTCGAAGCGCGTCGCTTCATGGTCCGTGGACGCGTGCAGGGCGTGGGCTTTCGATGGTTCGTCGAGCGCGAAGCGCACATCCTTAAGATTGCGGGTTGGGTTCGAAATAACCCCGATGGAACTGTTGAAGTCCTGGCCATGGGCACTGCCGGGCAATTGGCGGGATTGCACGGCCGCCTGCGTGAAGGGCCAAGAGCCGCGCGCGTGGATGAAGTGTCTGAAACGGAAGCTGAATCGATCGCGGGCTTAGATTCGTTTCAAGTTCGCGGAGCGTAGAGAAAATAAAACTGGAGTCTCTCATCCTGATGCCAAAAGTCACGAATTCAACTCAACGCTCGCTGGAACCGGCCGATTGCGAAAGCCTGAAGAAACTGATCCGCGAAGTTCCTGACTTCCCCAAGCCAGGCATCCTCTTTTACGACATCACCACTCTGCTCAGAGACAAACTCGGTTTCGCGCGTCTCATCGACGCGCTCTCCGCCAACTACATTGGCAAAGAGATCGACCTGGTTTTAGGCATGGAGGCCCGAGGCTTCATTTTCGGCCCGGCCTTGGCCTACCGTCTCAACGCCGGCTTCGTGCCCGTTCGCAAGCCCGGAAAACTGCCTGCGGAAACAATAAAGATCAGCTATGCGCTCGAATACGGAAGCAATGCCCTGGAAATACACAAAGATGCGATAGAGAAAGGTCAGCGCATTCTTATCGTGGATGATCTGCTCGCGACCGGAGGTACAGCCGCCGCAACCGCGGACCTGGCGAGCCAACTGGGAGCCGAGATCGCGGGCTTAGCATTCGTTGTAGAACTTGACTTCTTGAAGGGGCGCGAGCGCCTCGCTAAATATGACGTGCACTCGCTTTTGCACTACGCGCGATGAGGAAACGGCCAGAAAAGCGCTACGCGAAGTG
>JAYVCW010000221.1:0-13210 GCA_043749775.1 Acidobacteriaceae bacterium
TTGGATCTGCCCATGGTCAAGAAGATGCTTCGAACATGTCGAAGTAATTCTTAACCTGGCGTTGGGATTTGTCAGCTACTTGTCAGTGTTGAAGATGTCGGCTTCCGCTTTCCACTCGCCATTTTTTTGTTTCTTCCATACCACGACATATTTTCCCGGGACGGTGGTGGGCGCACCCTGCGCGTCGTTGATGGTTAGAGCAAAAGTTCCGACGTCGTAGGCGACGTCTTTCGATTTCGAGACTTCTATTTTCGTCGGCGCAAAATGGAGCGAGAATCCAGGCTTGGCCATAAGCTGCGTCCATAGCGCATGAATGTTTTCCTTGCCGCTTGCGATCGGCGCATTGAAAGGCAACGCAGAGGCGGTCTCCGAATAGAAAGACACGCACTTAGCTGCTTCTTTAGCTTCGGCTGCTTGCGACCAAGCCTTGTCGAGCTCCCGAATGGTTTGCTCGTCGTCCGTTGCCGTGCGGGCCGCGGCGCATGTCAAAAGAAGCGCGGCTGTGGCTATTGTCAAAGCTGGAAACGACATAAACCTACGACTCATGTCTTGGCCTCCTCGGTAAGCGGCAGGGATTATACCCTTGTGGAAACGGGAGTGAAAGCATTTCGAACACCGGCCTTCGGAGAAGCTAGCGGGTAGGTCTTCCAGACTTGTCCTGGCCTGCCAGGCTTTATTTACCAAACTTTATTTGCCCAAACTCTGTCTGCCCAAACTTTCGTACCATCCCGAAAGTGTCCGCCGGGAACCTCGCTTTCGCATGCCTGCTCCCCGTACTCTATGAACGGGTAAAAATCGTGACTACTGACGAAGAATTAAATCTGCTCGATCAGCAACTGCGCCGGTTGAAGATCGAGTATGAAATATTCTTCAATAATCCCGCCAAACGTCCACCGACCGATGTTGAGTGGAAGGTCGTCTCGCTCGTCCGCAAATTCAGCGACAGCAAGCGGCTCAGTTTCTCGCAACGTTTTCGCTACAACGAAATGTCGCAGCGTTATGCGATCCAGAGCGACCTCTGGCGCAAAAAAATGCGCATCCGCGAAGAAGGATATCGGCGCCCGGCGGACGCGATCCTCTCCGTGCAAGGGGTTCGACTCACGGAGAGAGAGTCGCCGCATAATCCGGTCTACGGTCTGAACCAAAAAAATCCTGGTCAAGCTAATGGTCCAGCCGCCACTGGTCAAGCCAATGAGCCCGAGGGCCACGTAAAGCCCTTCAGCTTGAATGTTTCTGGAGCGACCATCGAGCGCGATCAGGTCGCGTCGCTGTACAAGGCGCTCAGCGAAGCCAAGCAAAAATCGGGAGAAAAAGTATCCGGCAATCTGGATTCTTTCGCCGCCTTCGTCAAGAAGAAGACCAGCGAAATCCGCCAGAAACATGGCTGCGAAACGGTCATCTATTCGGTGGAGATGCGAGACGGCGTCGCCAAGCTGAAAGCCAAGGCAAAATCGTCAGTGAATTGAAACTGAAAGCTGAGAGACCAAAGCGAACGGCCCAACGCCCTTCCAACTGCTAAAATTTCCCTTCAACACTTCACCGCCAAGGGAAACAATGTCCAAAATTCAGCGCGCTATTCTCAGTGTCACCGATAAATCAGGGTTGGTAGAATTTGCGCGCAAACTTCAAGCGCTCAAAGTCGAACTGGTCTCGACCGGAGGCACCGCGAAGATGTTGCGCGATTCCGGCATCGCTGTGAAAGATATCTCCGAGCTCACCGGATTCCCCGAAATGCTTGATGGGCGGGTTAAGACCCTGCATCCCAAAGTGCACGGAGGGATTCTTCACCGCCGCGAAGACAGCGGGCATCGGGCCGCGGTCGCCGAGCATGGCATCCCCGCGATCGACCTGGTCGTAGTCAATCTCTACGCGTTTGAAAAGACGGCCGCGAAAGCTGGAGTTGACTTCGAAGAGATTATCGAGAACATAGACATCGGCGGCCCATCGATGATTCGCTCGGCGGCGAAGAATTTTCAGGACGTTGCAGTGGTTACGTCGCCAGCTGACTACGAATCAATCGCCGAAGAGATGTCACGCTCGGGCGGTGCGCTGTCAAAAGAGACGAAATGGCGATTGGCGCAAAAAGCATTTGCCATGACGGCGGCCTACGATTCGGCAATTGCGTCGACACTGGAACGCATCGGCGACAACGCAGCGTCGTCCACCGCGCCCGCGGCGGCTTTTCCCAAGACTTTGCGGCTTCAATTCGAGAAGGTGATGGACCTCCGCTACGGAGAAAATCCACACCAAAAGGCGGCGATGTATGCCGACAACTCTGGAGCAGGCGTGGCGCACGGGCGCCAGATTCAAGGCAAGGAGCTTTCATATAACAATCTCGTCGATCTGCAGGCGGCGTGGGACCTGGCGCAGGAATTTGACGAAACCGTTTGCGCCATTATTAAACACACGAATCCCTGCGGAACCGCAACCGCCAAGACGCTGGTCGAGGCTTATGAACGTGCACGGGAATGCGATCCCGTATCCGCTTTCGGCGGAGTCATCGGCGTAAATCGTACGGTCGATGCCGCAGCCGCAACGGAGATGGCCAAGCTTTTTCTGGAAGTCATTGCCGCGCCAGCCTTCGACGAAGGCGCGAAGGCCGTTTTTGCCACCAAGAAAAATCTCAGGCTGGTGGAGGTGCCAGCTTCGGAGCAGCCGTGGGTCTTGAAGAATATTTCCGGCGGAATGCTGCTGCAGGACTCGGATTCCCACAAACTCTCAGAAGCCGACCTGAAGGTTGTAACCAAACGCCAGCCCACACCGGAAGAGAAACACGCGTTACTCTTTGCCTGGAAGGTTTGCAAGCACGTGAAATCGAATGCCATCCTCTATGCCCGCGACGGGCAAACAGTCGGGGTCGGAGCGGGACAGATGAGCCGTGTCGACTCGTGCAAAGTCGGAGCTATGAAAGCACAACTTCCGCTGAAGGGTACGGTCGCGGCCTCAGACGCCTTCTTTCCCTTTCCCGACGGAGTCGAAGAGATCGCGAAGGCGGGGGCCACCGCGATCATTCAGCCCGGGGGCTCAGTCCGCGATCAGGAGGTGATCGAGGCCGCCGACCGCCTGGGAATGGCGATGATCTTCACCGGTGTAAGGCATTTTCGCCACTAGTCCCACCTGCGGGAGCTCTGCCTTTACTATTATTTACACACTTTCTCCAAAGTCCCTGTACCACTGTCGTTCATGCTGATTGCAGCTTTCCCGCCGCCCAGAGCCTGTCCGAGGGTAGAATAAGAAAACACCATCGCCGCGTCTTGGGCATCAAAACGAAGTGTGGTTCGGACTTTCTGGATCTCTGGATTTTTCATGACAAAAAAGTTTTTCTCGGTTGTCACTCCTCTTATCGCCTCTTTTTTGAGTTCGCAGATGCTGGTCGCCCAGGATCAAATTCAGGTCCCGGCGAAAATTCAAGCTCCGGCCAAAAATAATAAAGATAATCCGGACAAGTCCGCGCCCGCGGCAGATTCCACGACTGCAGCGCCAACTTCCGCAAAAGGCAAAAGCGACAAAGCCGCTGCCTATTATCACTTCGCCATCGCGCATATGTATGAGGAGCAGGTAGCCACCTACGGACGAAGCGAACTCGCGAACAAAGCGATCGAAGAGTATCGTGCGGCCATTGACGCCGATCCAACCTCAGCTTATTTGACCTCGGGCTTAGCGGAGCTCTATGCGAAGACGGGGCGCATTCGCGATGCCGTTGTCGAGGCGCAAGACATCATCAAGAAAAATCCCGGCAACCTTGAGGCCCGCCGCCTGCTCGGCAGAATCTATCTGCGCTCGCTTGGAGATATGCAAGCCGGCAACGGCTCGCAGAGCGTGCTCAAATTGGCCATCGAGCAGTACGAGGAGATCGTCAAGCTACAGCCCGATAGCATGGATGACCATCTCCTCCTCGGCCGCCTCTACCGGCTCAACAACGATCTGCAAAAAGCCGAGGGAGAATTCAAGACAGCGGTCAAACTTGATCCGCAATCGGAGGAGGCAGTTACAACCCTCGCCTACCTGTATAACGAACTTGGGGACACGGCGCGGGCCTCTGCGGTTCTCAGTTCAATTCCCAACCCACAGCGTTCAGCCAAGCTCTATTCGGCGCTCGGATACACGTATGAGCAGCAGAAGGAATACAAGAAGGCGATCGATTCGTACCGTCACGCCATCGAGCAGGATCGCGATAATCTGGACGCGATTCGCGGCCTGGCGCAAAATCTGCTGAACGATGGCCAAGCCGACGCCGCTCTCGAACAGTACAAAGTCATCGCGGACGCGAATCCTGAAGACGCTCAAACTTACGTTCGCATCGCAGAAATTTATCGCAAGCAGGGAAAGTTCGATCTCGCTCTCGAGAATCTGAAGAAGGCCGAGTCCATGGTGCAGGACTCGTTCGAAGTCCCTTACAACATCGCAGCCATCTATCAGGCACAGGGCAGGTACGAAGAAGCCATTCCGCTTATGCGCGATCTGTTGAAGAAATCGGAAAAGGCTGAAGGCAAATATTCTGCCGGGGAAAAGAGCAATCGCGCCGTATTTCTGGAAAGACTCGGTACGATCTACCGCGACCAGGGAAATTATCCAGCGGCCATTGAGCCGTTCCGCGAGATCGTGGCACTTGGCGGCGACGATAACGTCGAGCGCGGTTACCAGCAGATCATCGACACCTGGCGCGAAGCTAAAGAGTGGCAGAAAGCAACCGATGCCGCGCAAGAAGCGGTACAGAAACTGCCAAACAGCCGTGATCTGAAAATGGTGCTCGCCGCACAGCAGGCCGACATGGGGCAGGTCGACACGGCAATTAAAGACGTCCGCGCGATGTTGAAAAACAACAACAGCGCCGAAGATCGCCAGGTCTACATCACGCTGGCGCAGATGTACACACGGCTGCGCCGCTTCAATGAAGCCGAACAGGCGCTCGACAAAGCCGAGCAACTGTCAACCAAGCCGGACGACAAAGAGTATGTATGGTTCCTGCGCGGTTCAACTTTCGAGCGCGACAAGCATTACGCCGAGGCGGAGGCGCAGTTCAAGAAAGTTCTGGCCAGCGACCCCGATCATGCTTCCGCGTTGAATTATCTCGGCTACATGCTGGCCGATCAGAACATGAAACTCGACGAAGCGGTCGGCTATATCAAGCACGCGGTTTCTCTCGACCCCTCAAATGGCGCCTATCTCGACTCACTCGGCTGGGCCTACTTCCGTCAAGGCAGGTACGAGCTTGCGGAAGACAACCTCTTGAAGGCCTCGCAGAAGATCAATACCGATCCCACGGTCCATGATCACCTCGGAGACCTCTATCAGAAGACGGGACGCCTGAAATTGGCGGCCACAAATTGGGAGCGCGCGCTGACCGAATGGAATCGCACGATCGCTGCCGAAGTCGATCCCGCCGACCAAGCGAGAGTGCAGAAGAAGCTGGACTCGGCAAAGATGAAGCTCGCCAAAGAAGAAGGCGCCAAATAGTTAGTATGGTGTTGCGATACATTAGGGCGTTGCCATCGTAGCGAAGCGAAATCCCTACGCAATTGGCTCTCAATCGGCGCCAATTCAAAAGATAGTAAACTCTCCCCATGTTGGCCGATTACGCGGTGCGCGTCGAACAATCCCACGGACGTCGCTATCCCGAGCCGCAGCACCCTTATCGGAATGATTTTCAGCGCGACCGCGATCGCGTGGTCCATGCGAGAGCTTTTCGCCGGCTCGAGGCCAAGACCCAGGTTTTTACGCGGCGATATTCAGATCACTTTCGCAATCGCTTGACCCACACCATCGAGGTCGCGCAGATTTCCCGCACCATAGCCGCACAGTTAGGCCTGAATACAGATTTGGCCGAGGCATTGGCACTGGTTCATGATCTGGGCCATCCGCCCTTCGGCCATTCCGGAGAAAAGGCTCTCGACTCGATCATGCGTCAGCACGGGTTGCGCTTCGACCACAACCTGCATGCGCTGCGCATCGTCGAAGACTTCGAACTTCGCTATGCCGCATTCCGCGGATTGAACCTTACCTTCGAAGTGCGCGAGGGCATTATCAAGCACTCGCACGACTACGATCCCAAAGAACATCCTGAGCTAGTGGAGTATTTGCTCGAACGGAAGCCCCCGCTGGAAGCGCAGTTGATAGATCTTACCGACGAAATTGCCTACAGCACCGCCGATCTCGACGACGGCTACGAAGCTCATCTTTTAATGATCGACCAGATTGCCGACACTTCAGATCTTTTCAAGGTGCACTACCAGGAGGCAAAGCGCCGGTACCCTAACGTCGCCGAAAAGTTGGTATTCAACGAAGCGCTAAAAAGCATTTTTGATGTTTTTGTCGGCGACCTGATCACAAATACTCGAGAGCGAGTGCAATCCGCAAAGGTGCACTCTGTCGATGACGTGCGGCAGTATCCTGAGCGGATTGCCGCGTTTAGCGCGCCCGTCGAGGAACAGAGGCGAAAGCTTAAGGAATTTCTGTACGAGAACCTTTACTACAGCCCTGGGCTGGCCAGCGAGAAAGAAGATGCCGAGCGCATAACCAGAGAACTTTTCGCGCACTGGATGGAGGAGCCCGACGACTTGCCGCGCAATTATCGTGACAAGCCCGGCCAAGATCCTCTTCCGCGCGTGATTTGCGACTACATCGCGGGCATGACTGTTCCGTTCATTTATCAGCAGTATGAGAAGTATTGCTGCGACTAGCTGGCGCAGCCATATTCTATTTTCATATTTTCACTTTTGATAAGTGACCCTATAAATGACTCCCGCCGAGTCATCGCTGACGTACATAGAGCCATCAGCCCCAACCACGATCCCTGCCGGACGTCCCATCCATCTCCCTTTCTTGGTCTCGCCGGGCGCGAGCCATCCGGTGATAAAGTCTTGCGCTCCATTTTCCGGCTGCCCCTGCCCATTAAGCTTGACGCGCACGATTTTGTAACCGGCGGGAACGCTGCGATTCCACGAGCCGTGGAAGGCGACGAAAATATTGTTCTGATATTCGGCGGGGAATTGCGAGCCCTCGTAAAACGCCAGTCCTAGGGGAGCAGAGTGCGCTTGCATCTGCACCTTCGGGCCAATCACACTTTGGCAACGATTATCGCCGGGCGGGGTGAAATTGGAATCGGGAATATGGTCGCCATAGCAGAATGGCCATCCGAAGTCGCCGCCGTTCTTGCCAAGATCGAAAATCACTTCCGGAGGCACATCGTCGCCGAGCATGTCGCGCCCATTGACCGTGACCCACACAGTATCTGTCTTGGGATTCTCCGCAATGCCGACCGCGTTACGCAGTCCTTTCGCAAAAATCTTCATGCCGGAGCCGTCGGGGTTGAACTCCATCACGGTCGCGCGTCGCTGGTCCTTCTCAATGCAAACATTGCAAGACGACCCGGCGGATATATACATTTTTCCGCCATGAAACACGATGCTGCGGGTCGAGTGCCCGCCGGACCCGGGCAAATCCGCCAGCCTTTTCGCATTCGTCGCACGCAGGTTTGCCTCGTCCCAGTCGTAGCGAACCACTTTGTCATTTTCAGCGACATAGAGTTTGCGTTCGTAGAAGGCAAGCCCGTGCGGCTCGTTGAGCCCCTCCAGAACTTTCACCTCCTTCGACGCCTTGCCGGAGTGTTGGGGATCGGGAAATGCGGCGACGCGTCCTTCGCCGGATTCGCTCACCACCAAGACTCCTCCTGGACTGAAGACCATCATGCGTGGCCCGTCCACATCCTTCGCAAATACCTCAATGCGAAATCCCGCAGGCGCCTTCAGTTGGTTCAAATCGAATTTGGTATTAGCCGCGTAGGCCGGTTGGAACGCACCGAAAATCGATAAAAGCAGAAACAGGAAGCCTGAGGCGGTAGTACAAGTGCCAAATTTTGACATGCCCTAGTGGATGATCTTTGATGGTCCGCGGATCTCAATTTCGAAATATAAAAATGCCGAAGGCACTTTTTATACCGAAAGTCGCTAAAAATTACCGTTCCCCAAGCGGGGAAGGTATCGTACTTCACATCTTAAAACTTTGAAAGGAAAAGGCTTAGTTCAAGACAACAGGTATAATGGTTTTGGCACCTAAACTGTTGTGAAGAAGCTGCGGCTGCGGTCCGGGCCCACTAGCTTCACGAAGTTTAAGGGCAACCGCGGCGTCGGCGTTGCCCTCCCAATGTAGGAAATTGGTCACCGACGCAATATAATCGCGCTGCAAGGCGCGGAGAGTGGAAAAACGCTCACCACCTGGAGGCAGTCTAAAATGAAAAATCGCTCGCTCTTCGTCCTAACGCTGGCCGGAACCCTCGCCCTGCCGGTTTTCGCCCAAGATAGCTCGACCACAACCCAAACTACTCAAACTACGCAAACCCAGACTACGAGTGAAACCGGCACCGGCAAACAGCCGCTGCAGCCTGAGGCGCGTGAAGGCTTTTGGGGACGGGTGAACCCGTTCGCCCGCAAAAAATACGTGGCGCGTCAGACGGAACCGATCCGCAATCGCATCAACGAACTGGACGAACTGACCTCGTCTAACAGCAAGACGATCAAAGACACGGATTCGCGCGCTCAGCAGGGAATTCAGTTGGCATCCACAAAGGCCAACGAAGCCGACCAGCACGCTGTCGAAGCAGGCAACAAGGCGCAGGCGGCGCAGCAGACCGCGCAACAGGCCAACACTCGCCTGACAACGGTCGAACAGGTCGTCACCAACATCGATCAATATCAACCGTCAACCCAGACTGAAATTATCTTCAAGTCGGGCCAGACCGTGTTGAGCCAGAACGCCAAGAATGCGCTGGATGAAATGGCGACGCCATTGAAGACCCAGCGTGGTTACGTTGTCGAAGTGCAGGGCTTCTCGTCGGGCAAAGGTCAAGTAGCGATCGCGAATTCGCAGAAGATGGCGGAGTCGGTGGTACGCTACCTCGTCCTGAACCATGACATTCCCGTCTACAGGATATATCTCGTTGGCATGGGCAATGCTCCTGCGCCGACCACGACCGCGAGCACCGAAGGAAAGCCGAAGCGCATCACCGGTGGACGCGTAGAAGTCAGCTTGCTTAAGAACAACCTGGAACAGCTTGCATCGACTGGCAACGCTCCAACTACAACTCCGAACCAGTAACAGCAGTAAGCGCCTCCTGAAAAGCCTCTTGCGAAAGCAGGGGGCTTTTTTTAGGAAGCGAAGCGTCATCGAGCGCCGCAGAAACGAAGCAGCCACCCGTGCTATTCTGCATTGATTATGGAAGCTCTCTGCGTTGCCCATGCGTCCTCCCCAGCGGGCCTGTTGAGTTTGACGGCATCGTCGAAGGGTTTGGTGCGGCTGGAGTTTAAGTCGCGGGTGCGGAGCATTCCAGGCGCCGAGTTACACGAATCTAAATCAGCCCTGAGGCCTTATCTCGACGAGCTTGAACAATATTTCAGCGGAGAGCGCCGCGAATTTTCTCTGCCGCTCGATCTTCGTGGCACGGCTTTTCAGCTGAAGTGCTGGAATGCATTGCTCACAATTCCGTACGGAGAAACGCGAACCTATGGTGATATGGCTCGAGCGATTGGACATCCAACCGCTTTCCGGGCGGTTGGGATGGCGAATAATCGCAATCCCATCGCGATCATCGTTCCGTGCCATCGCGTGATTGCTTCCAGCGGATCGCTTTGCGGATACGGCGGCGGCCTCGACATCAAGAGCAAATTGCTGGAGCTTGAAGGTGCCCGTCCAGCCGCTCTCGGCTTAACGCTTCCGCTATACGCATAATCGCCGAAGTTCTCACTGCTCTCGATTCGCTACTCATGACATGCTCGATAATTTAGTTGGGTTCTGCGGGAAGGTTGCGACTGGCGCCTAATCGACGAACACTGTTCCGGGCGCGGTTGCTGTACACTAGCCGCCATTGTTTGGGAGCATTCCTTCTCCGTCCTACACTTCATGGCGAAAGTAAAATTTTCACCTGAGATTGCCGTCCGCAAGGCCGGCCTTTTTTATTTTGTTTTCGTAATGTTCTCCTACACCACTGGAGGACCCTTCGGCCTGGAAAGCATGGTCAATCTGAGCGGTCCCGGAATGACCTTGCTTTACCTTCTTATTTTGCCCTTTTTTTTAAGCGTCCCGGTGTCGCTGGTTACCGCTGAACTGACGACCGCTATGCCGGTTGAAGGCGGCTTCTATCGTTGGACGCGAGCGGCGTTTGGCGATTTTTGGGGGTTCCTGGCGGGCTGGTGGAATTGGACCGCCTCATTCTTGCTCGGCGGGTCCTACGCTGTTCTTTTCACGGATTACCTCGCCTTTTATTTTCCCCAGATTTCAGGATGGAAGCATTGGCTGGTTTCTTTCATTCTTATCGCGGTGATCACGTGGATCAACATTCTTGGTATTCAGATGGTGGGGAAATTTGCCACTGCGCTCGAATTATTCATGTTCATCCCGGTACTCGCTATGGTGGTGATCGGGCTCGCGCACTGGCATCACAATCCCTTCGTGCCGTTGGTGCCGCCCCATCAGGCGTTCTCCAAAGTGTTTGGAGTTGGGCTGGCGCTGGGGATCTGGCTGTACTCCGGTTACGAGCAGCTTTCGAGTGTTGCCGAAGATGTGGAGAATCCGCAGCGGACCTACCCGCGCGCGCTGGCTATCGTAATCCCTTTATCGATCGCGACGTATTTTCTGCCGCCATTTGCAGCTCTGGCAGCACTCGGCAACTGGCAGCAGTGGCATGATGGATATTTCTCGACTGCCGCCCTGCTGATCGGAGGGGCATGGCTCGGGCATCTGATGACGGTTGGAGCAATGGTCGGGAATATTGCGCTGCTCAACGGCACTATGCTGACGGCGACTCCCATGCCGTTTACCTTGGCCGAGGATGGCTACCTTCCGAAATTTCTTACGCGGCGACACTCGCGGTATGGCACGCACTGGATTGCAATTTTAATTTCAGCGGCAATCTATGCCTCGCTTGCGCTAAATTCTCTCGGCGAATTAATCAGCATTTATGTTTGGCTGCGAGCCGCAACCACTGTGATGACGGTTCTGTCGGCGTGGGGACTGCGGCGGACGCGTCCCGATCTGCCGCGCGGTTTTCTTATTCCGGGGGGCAATCTGGGATTGTTTTACGTAATCGCCATGCCGATTGCTATGACTTACGTCGTTCTGCGCTACAGTGATCCTGTGGCGCTACGCTGGGGACCGTGGGCGCTTGGCGCTGGCCCGGTCGTTTATTTTGTGGTGAAGTGGTTTGGCAGGCGGAGCGCCAATTCGCCAACTCAATAAGGGAGGCCGCTTGCGGCTGCTCCAATGATTCATCGAGGGTCAAGTGCAGCACACCATTAGGGAACTGAGCCGGGGAATTCGAGATCGCTCCATCTCTCCCGTTGAACTCACCCACGATTGCCTCAAGCGCATCGAGCGGCTGAATCCGGTGCTGAAAGCCTTCGTAACTGTCACCGCGGAATCGGCGCTGGAGCAGGCGCGGATTGCCGAACGCGAGATTTATCGCGGCGCTTACCTTGGCTCTCTCCACGGCATTCCTATCGGTCTTAAAGACATTATCGATGTTGCTGGTGTGCCGACGACCGCCGCAAGTGCTTTGTTTGCTGATCGTATCCCCAAGGATGACGCGCAAGTCGTTCGCCGGCTGCGCTGCGCGGGAGCAATCATTTTAGGGAAGCAGAATCTTCACGAATTCGCCTACGGCGGCAGTTCAATGATCAGTAAATTCGGCGAGGTGCATAATCCATGGAACAGCGCACACATTGCCGGCGGATCGTCAGGAGGCGGGGCAGCCAGCGTGGCGGCCGATATGGGATTCGCCGCGATTGGCACCGATACCGCTGGATCGATTCGACTGCCGGCAGCTTTTTGCGGCGTGGTTGGACTCAAACCTACTTATGGACGGGTCAGCACACGCGGTGTTGTGCCGCTTTCATCCTCTTACGATCATGTTGGGCCAATCGCCAACACTGTGTACGACGCGACCTTGGTGGTGCAGGCGATGTCAGACTACGATTCGGGCGATCCCTGCGCTGGCAGGCCTGCTCCGAGCCTGGTGTCGGCTTTCGACGCGCCTCCGGCCAACCTTCGTGTTGGAGTACTGCGCAAATTTTTCTTCGACGAGGTTCATCCCGAAATTGCTGCGGCCGTCGAAGCCGCTATTAAGATTTTCGCCGGCCTGCGCGTGCACATTCGCGACCTCGAAGTCGAAGTGCCAACCGACCGCACGCTGTCGAGCGCCGAAGCTTTCGCCTATCACAAAACTTATGTAGAAAATTCGCCGGAACTCTACCAGCCCGCGACCCTTGAGCGCATTCGCTCCGGGGCCAACATTTCCGCGAACGACGCACTTCGAGCGAGTCGCGAACTGCAGGCGAGTCGATTTGCGATTCAAGAAATTTTCAGAGATGTTGATGTACTGCTGACGCCGACCGTTCCCATTCCTCCGCCGCTGATCGAAGAATTGCGCCAGCATCCCGACCAACTGCGTCCGAAAGAATTGCTCATGCTGCGGAATACGCGGCCATTCAACGTCTGGGGAATCCCGACAATATCGGTGCCCTGTGGATTTACCAGGGATGGAATGCCGATCGGACTCCAACTGGCTGCAGCGCCTTGGCGCGGCGTCGTTCTGCTGCAGGCCGCGCATGCCTACGAACAGGCTACTGCCTGGCATAAGAAAAGAGCCGACCTCTCCCAACTTGTGTAATCAAAAGCCGGGTGATCGGTCCGAGGAGCTAGAATCCTTGCCGCGGCGCGATTTTCTTCGTCTCGACACACTCATACGTGCGGCCCGCGGCAAGATTCTTGAATTCTTCTGTCACGCCACTTGGCCAGGAAATAACCAGACGATCAATGCGGTCGAGTTTTCCGAGCCCAAAGGTCACGGGCAGTTCGGATTGTGAAAGATAGCTCGATCCGCCCTTCACCATGCGCGATTGAGTAGACGCTCCATAAAATATTTTCAACGAAGCGCCGATCGCATCGCGATTCGACTTGGTGCCCACGAGGCTAAAACGAATGCTGTAATTCGCAGAGGTCTGATCGTTGCGATAGAGATACGCGGGGCCGTTATTGGTAGTGATTAACAGATCCTGATCGCCGTCGCGATCGAAATCGCCATATGCCAAGCCCCGCCCCACTTTTGGCTGGTTGAATCCGCCGGCCAATTCAACCGCGACGTCGGTGAATGCACCCTTCCCTCGATTCAAAAAAAGTTGTGGCGGCTGGGCGTATCCGGCGCCGTTGACGTTACGCACCG
>JAYVCW010000222.1:0-5464 GCA_043749775.1 Acidobacteriaceae bacterium
CAATGCCTTGCTGAATTCTTTCAAAAAAAATTGCACATTATCTTCCGTCGCGAGCGGTCCCATAATGCCAATACGAAAAACTTTGCTGGCGAGAGGACCGAAGCCGCCGGAAATCTCTATATTCGAATCCTCCAACAGATGCTTGCGAACTTTTGCTTCGTCGATGCCCTCCGGAACCCGCACCGTGTTCAATGTCGGAATCCGATTCGCCTCCGGCACGTGCATGCTCAGCCCCATCTCTTCGATTCCTTTGACAAAGAGTTTATGGCAGCGGCGATGGCGCTCCCATCGCTTCTCGATCCCCTCGTCGTTGATCACGAGCAGAGCTTCACGCAACGCGTAAAACATCGAAATTGGCGCGGTGTGATGGTAGCGGTGAGAAACCGTCGAATAGTCGTGAATCAGTTTCAGGTCAAGATACCAGCTGCGGACCGCGGAGGTCCGAGCCTTAAGCCAATCCGTCGCGCGCTTCGACATGGCCATCGGCGACAATCCCGGAGGGCAACTCAAGCCTTTTTGCGTGCAACTGTAGGCCACGTCGATTCCGGTCTGATCGAAATTGACGGACAGTGCGCCGAGCGAAGTGACGCAGTCTCCGATGACCAGCGCGCCAACCTCGTGCGCCGCGTCGCAAATTGCCTTGCCCGATTGCAGGGCGCCGGTAGAAGTCTCGGCATGAACGTAGCCGACTACCTTAGGTTTTTCGCGGAGAACAAAATCTCGCGCCTCGTCGTCGCTGTAAACTTCGCCCCAGGGTTTTTCAAAGCGAACCACGTCAGCGCCCTGCCGCTTCGCCATTTCAGTAAGCCGGTCAGAGAAATATCCGTTGGCAAACACCCCAAATTTCGCTCCAGGTTCGAGAAAATTCGAGACAGCCGCTTCCATCCCAGCGCTTCCTGTTCCGGAGATGACCAGGGTCGCGCCCTCCGTCGTTCCGTAGGCGATCTTGATCAGTTGTTGGACGTCGCTCATCACCTGAATGAAGTAAGCATCAAGATGCCCGACGATCGGCTTCGCGAGCGCCTCATAGACGCGCGGGTGGACCATGGTCGGCCCCGGCCCGAACAAATACCGTGTAGGCGGTTTGAGGGCGGGGAAGGGGGCGGTGGCAGTTTCCTGGTCGACAGCATTCATGGAATAAAATTTTACGGGAAGGAGCGAAGATTCACACGCCGGCGAAAGCTGAAGTTGAAATTATTGAAGTTGAAATTATTGTAGAGAGTTTCCGTAGGTCGGCACGCCCTGCTGCACCATGTAGAGAAGGGTCTGTCCGCGCGAAGACCAATCGCTTTGGGGATATTGCGAGACCAGGTGCTGCGCCAAAGAGATCGCCTGATTCTTCGATTGCTCGGACTTCTTGCTCTGCTCTTCTGTCTTGTAAATCTCGATCAGCGCAGCGCGTCTGCTGGCGGCATAATACACGGCCTCGGGCGCGGCCGGCGATTCGGGATGCTCCTTCGCGTACTTCTCGTAGATCTCCGCTTCTTTTTCAGGACACTTCGGAGACCCTTGCCAGTCGCCGCAGAGCTTATTGTCGATCAGGTGAAACGCGGCCAATTGCGCCCACTTCGTGTCGGGGAATTTTTTCATCACTAACTTCATCCCCTCTTCATCAATACCCTGACGCATATATGCGTCCCTCTCGCGCGCCGATGGGCGGGTCTGCATGTCTGCTTTATCGATCTGCCATTTAATGTCGGCCGCGCGATATAACGCCTCAGCGGTGATCGAGGAAGTCGGGTAAATGTCATAAATGCGGCGATAAAGTCGCAACGCATCCTGGGCCGCGCCACGGCGTCCGCGACGACGGCTGCCCTCATCTTCTGAGTCCGCGGCTGCTCCAAATAAAATGCGATCGCCATTTGGAGTGGAAGCCCATACCGTTCCACTGTCGAGCATCCAGCCGCTCAAAGTTTTACCCGAATCCTCCTCTTCCAAAACGAACGCCGGATCTGGATTATGTGACAGGCCCAGCATCGCCTCGACATGAACCCAATTACGGCTTCGGTCCAGAAGAATGAGCTCACGCCCACGCTCCACTTGGCCCAGCTTGTTAGAATTCGTGTCTGGAGACAGATAAATCACAGCCTCGCGAATTAAAGTCCCGCGATCGGCGCCGAAGAGCGCGGTCGTTCCCAAACTCACTAGAAGGGAAAAGAGAAACAATTTCGTAGTCGTTCTCACGCCGGCCTTGATCTCCGATTCGAGGGTAGCATGATAGATATGATGCATGGAATGGGCTGTGAATCTGCTCGGGGCCACTTCGCGGCGAGGGTTTTCAAATTTTTATCCCAGGTTGACGACCCCATGCGATTTGTCATCCTTTGTTCCGCGGAGGACGATAGATTTATGACGACGATTGAGGATGACAAAACGATGAGAGCTGCTATAACCAAGGTCTTTCCTATTTCGAAATTAGTGAGTAGGTATGATGCACCAGCGAAAAGTAAAAGTGGATGACCGGGCTGACGCGGCTTTGCCCACCTTGAAGTCTCTCTCGATCAGGGATGTCGATAGTCTCGATGACCTGAATCAGCTGCGCGAGGTGGAAAAAGAAGTTTGGGGAATGGATGAAAACGACACCCTCCCACTGACTCTCGCAATTGCATGCCGGGCGGCGGGGAATATTTTTATCGGCGCGTTTGATGAGAGCAGCGTTGGTGAGACCACCACCGACCAGAAAAATAAAAAAGGAAAAGAAAAGATGGTTGGATTTGCCTTCGGCTTTTTAGGCCGCGAACACGGGCAGATCACCCTGCACTCCCACATGCTGGCGGTGCTCGAGGGTTACCGGCACCTTGATCTGGGCTCAAAACTGAAGCAGGCACAGCGGGAGCGAGCGCTGGCGATGGGCATTCAGGAAATGACTTGGACCTATGATCCGCTGCAAAGCCGCAACGCGCACTTTAATTTCTCAAAACTCGGCGTGCTATCCGAGACTTACAAGGTAGATTTCTACGGGCCCGAGACTTCGAGCATTCTGCATCAGAACGGCACCGATCGTTTGTGGGTCCGTTGGATGCTCAACTCTCGAAGAGTTCGCGATCGGCTGGCCAAAAAAAATCAGCAGGCCGAAACTCTCGATGCTCTGAAGCTTCTCGCGCCGCTCGTGCGTTTCGATCCAACCGGGAAGCCCGCGCGAGCTGATCTGGCGGAAGCGCTATCCCGCCAGCGAGTCAGCGTAGAAATTCCCGGCGACATTCTTCAAGTCGAGCGCACTGACATGGTCCTCGCGAGGGAATGGCGAGAAGCGACGCGCTGGGCTCTTAGCGAGTCGGTTAAAGCAGGCTTCATAGTGACGGAATTCTCACGCTCAATTCGCGGCCAGCAGGGGCCTGGAGCTTATCTTTTGCAGCGCGGCGCCGTTGCCGAATTCGTGTGAAGGTTCCCTCATTCTCAAAATAGCACGGTAAAAGAATGTTGCTCATCTGCGCCTTCTAAGCGACGAAGCCTCCGATCCGGTGGGAACTATCGCCCTGTCCGCAAAAACGATGTTTTTAGTGCTGAGAATTATAAAAAGCTGAAGCGCAATTCAGCGCAGTAGAATAAACAGTCCCAACTCAGGGGCCAGCACTCAAACATTTATTCGAGGACGATCCATGTCTGATGCAGTCAGGTCTGATCCAGCCACGACCAGCGTTCACATTACCTCCACTCTGGACGAGCAGCGCAGCTTCCCGCCCTCCGCCGAATTTTCTGCGAAAGCGCAAATCAAGAGCCTGGCCGAATACGAAAAGCTCTATAAGGAATCTGTCGAGCAGCCTGAAAAATTCTGGGCTCGCGCCGCCGAAGAACTGCACTGGTTTAAGAAATGGGACAAGGTTCTCGAGTGGAAGGCGCCGTGGGCGAAGTGGTTCGTGGGCGGGCAAATCAATCTCTCCTACAACTGCCTCGACCGCCATGTGCTGACCGCGCGAAAAAATAAAGCCGCCGTGATCTGGGAGAGCGAGCCCGGCGAGATCCGCACCTACACTTACCAGCAACTCTGGAGAGAGGTCCAGAAATTCGCCAACGTGCTGAAAGATCTTGGCATCCGCAAAGGCGACCGCGTTGCGATCTACATGGGCATGACGCCGGAGCTGCCAATCGCGATGCTCGCCTGCGCCCGCATTGGCGCGCCGCATTCCATCGTCTTCGGAGGGTTCTCCTCGAACGCGCTGGTCGATCGCATTCATGACTCGCACGCCGTCGCAGTGATCACGCAGGATGGATCGTATCGTCGCGGGGCCGAAGTTAAACTTTTCCCCGCGGTGGAAGAGGCTCTCAAATCTTGCCCATCAGTGAAGCAGGTTGTCGTCTATAAGCGTACCGGAACGCCGATCAATCTTACCGAAGGCCGCGATCACTGGTGGCACGAACTTATGGCTAAGGCCTCCGACGAATGCCCCGCCGAGCCACTCGACGCCGAGCATCCGCTCTACATTCTTTACACCTCAGGGACAACCGGCAAGCCCAAGGGAATCGTTCACACCACCGGCGGATACTCGGTCGGTACTTACCTCACCACGAAATACGTTTTTGATTTGCGCGAAGAAGATACCTACTGGTGCACCGCTGACATCGGATGGGTAACGGGCCACAGTTACATCGTTTACGGGCCGCTGCAATGCGGCGCCACGAGCCTCATGTACGAAGGCGCGCCGAATACTCCCGAGCCCGATCGTTTCTGGTCGATCATCGATCGCCATCAGGTCAACATTTTCTACACTGCTCCAACCGCGATTCGTACCTTCGCCAAATGGGGCGATGAGTGGCCCAAAAAGCACAAGATGGAAAGCCTCCGTCTGCTCGGTTCCGTCGGCGAGCCCATCAATCCCGAAGCCTGGATGTGGTATCGAGAATTCATCGGCCACAATCGGTGTCCGATCGTCGATACCTGGTGGCAGACTGAAACCGGAGCCATCATGATCTCGCCGATTCCGGGAGCGATCGCCACCAAGCCGGGCTCGGCTACCAAGCCATTTTTCGGCGTCGTCCCAGAGATCGTCACCATGGAAGGCAAGGAAGTTCCGCTCGGCTCAGGCGGTTATCTCGTCATTCGCCAACCGTGGCCGTCGATGGCGCGTACGATCTACGGCGATCCCGATCGTTATGTGCAGCAATACTGGTCGCAAATTCCTGGAACCTATTTCACGGGCGATGGTGCCCGCCGAGACAAAGACGGTTATTTCTGGATCATGGGCCGGGTCGATGATGTGCTCAACGTTTCAGGGCACCGGCTCAGCACAATGGAAGTCGAGTCCGCTCTGGTAGCGCATGAAAAGGTCGCCGAGGCAGCGGTAGTGGGGCGTCCGGACGATATCAAAGGCCAGGCCATCTCTGCCTTCGTGACGTTGGAACAAGGCGTCGCTCCGACGCCCGCCCTGAAAGAAGAATTAAAAAAATGGGTGGTCAAAGAGATTGGTGCTCTAGCCAGACCCGATGAGATTCGATTTGCCGATGCGCTCCCGAAAACGAGAAGCGG
>JAYVCW010000223.1:0-2382 GCA_043749775.1 Acidobacteriaceae bacterium
AGCGCCCCACGACCGTGTCGGAACGTTCGCTAGCCGGTCAGCCATTCGCTTCGACAACATCTTGCGATAGTGTTTTTCAACAATGGCGACGGTATCACCGAGCATCGCGGACACCTCTACTAGGGAACACCCTGACCCCAGCCAGAAGTCCACAGCAGTGTCTCAGCATGTAGGCCGGGATCTAGCCGCTGCTCAGGGTAACGTCCGGTCTTTTCTCCGCACCTGTTGCAAGCAAAACTTGTCTGACCTGCTCGCAGCGCTCAAAAAAATCAAACTGTCGGAGACTGATTTAACGCGGCTGGAGCCACAGCCGTTCTCAGAGGAGGAACTGACGAAGCTAGTGGCGGAGGTATCGAAGGTGTGGGCAAAACGGGCACATTTTCAGGACTGGGGCACGAGCACGAAGTGCGCGCGCCGATTCACAGCGGCACGGCGGACACCGGCTCGCATCCTGCGGTTGAAATACATGTGAATGCAAGGGATCTGCGCGTGATCGACAAAGACGATTCTGATAAAGATCGCTCCGAAGTGCAGAAGACGATGCTGGGGCCGGAAGTGCTCGATAGCGAGGGTCATCAGGAGATCGTGTTCAAGTCCACAGGCACGGAATCTGTCGACGAGGGCCGATGGGCGCTGCACGGGAATCTTACCCTGCGCGGGCAGACGCGGCCGATTACGGTGCAAGTTACGCTGAAGAACGGTCGTTACACCGGAGAGGCTACAGTGAAGCAGACCGACTTCGGGATCAAGCCTCCTGGAAAAGCAGGAATCCGAGCCAAAGACGAAGTTAGAATTGAGTTCGATGTCCGGCTGGCGTCATGAAGTCCTAGACGTCTGAAGTGCGGCGACGGGGTCGCTGTCGGACCGACTGTGGTTCCTTCAGCCGGACAAACTCCCTTTGGCTTTGCTTTCGGCAAGCGCAATGAAGTGTTCGTTTCCGACGCGTTTGGTGGAGCGGCAAACGCCGGGGCTGTATCCCGTATGTCTCGAATGGTGGCACGTTGAGAACAGTTACTGCGGCGGCTGCTGATAAGCAAAGTGCGCCATGCTTGGTTGTGCTCACGAATGACGGGCGCTTCGCTTACACCACCAACACTGGTAGCGGAACCGTTTCCGGATATGGTGTGGCGTTTAACGGCGCGCTGCGACTGTTGAATGCCGACGGTCAAACCGCGAATACCGGCACGGGCAGCGGTCCCGTCGACGCTGCCATCAGTAATGACGGTCGATTTCTACTTGTTCTGGCGCCAGGAACCAGCAACATTCAGGAATTCGAAATCTCCCTGGATGGCTCTCTGACTCCGCTGACGCAGGCGACGGGAATTCCATCGTCGGCTAGCGGCTTGGTAGCGCGCTAAGCGAGATTGACTAGCCATTCAACAACCCGCGGGCCGGACGATCACGTCCGGCCCCTTTGGGCTTTGAACGGTTACGGTCGTCACAGATGCCGATCAATGAAGGCATGCAGGCGCTCGCTGTACCCGGCAGGAATCTCGAAGGTGCGCTCGTCCGCTACGATGACCACGACCTTTCTCAGCGAGTCGTGCAGGACCGAGCACCGGTGGCACATCTTCAAGTGGGCCTCAATCTCAGCGCGAAGGATCGGATCGATCTCATGATCGATGAAATTGGACAGCTCCTGCAAAACCGTCTCGCAGTTCACCATAGCTTTTTCCCTTTGAATGATAAAACTCGGCTGAACCAATAAGCTTTGAAAACTGGGGCGAGTTCCTCACGGATGCGCAGCCTGGCCCGATGTAAACGGACTTTGACGGCTTCCTGAGAAATTCCAAGGATTCCGCAGCATTCCGAGATGCTTAATTCTTCAACGTCACGCAGGACGAAGATTTCACGATAAATTCTGGCAATTTGTGAAGCGCCCCAGCTACGGCTTGCCGGACCTCTTTGCGCTCCAATGTTTCCGAAGGAATGTCACGCCAATCTGCAAAATCATGCGGCATGCATCCGTCGTCTGAGCCCTGTTGCATCTCGTCGAGCGAGTCGTAGAGCGCGTCATGCCGGGAGCGCCGCTTTAGACGAGCTTCGTTGGTAGCGATTTGTAGCAGCCACCCCTTGAATTTCGTGGAATCTGAAAGCTGATCGAGGTGAGTCATGGCTTTGACCACGGTTTCCTGCGCTGCCTCTTCCGCGTCGGCTTGATTGCGTAGGATGGCAAATGCAGCGATGTACATGGCGCGCTCGTACGGACGCAACAATTCGTGGAAGTACTCGCGCTGCCCTGCAAGTACACACGCAATTAGCTCCTTTTCGGATAGCTGCGTGCTCGATTCTGCGGGCACAGGTGTCGTTCGAGATCTCCTCATTAAACCGATACAGAGAGGCTAGAAAAAGTTACAGGCTACTCTTGTCTGGGACTTGGCT
>JAYVCW010000224.1:0-6415 GCA_043749775.1 Acidobacteriaceae bacterium
GAAGGAAGCGACAACTACCTTGACACAGGGGGCCGGAATGAAACGTTACCGATGTGCTCGGTAAGGACCGACCGGGAATGGTGGCCAGGGAGGCTCTGACATTAATCAACTACAATTTTCTTTCGATTTAATTTTTATTTTTTTGCGAATCTGAGTCGCCCCCAAAACTTCACCCATTCACAAAAGGTAGCAAATAATAGGGTATTTCCGCTTGAGATTGACTGACTACGCTGGAGCACGGCGATTGAATCATACCGCGATTTCTATACTCCGCAACTTTTTGCGGAGTTACTTTTGTCGGCGGCTTTCAGTCTGCATTTGTCGCAAATTGTGAAATCAACAAAATAAAATAGTGTGCGATTGGACTCCGGCATTACGCAAATTGTTCGCGCCGGCGACGCCCGCGTTCATCGAGTTCTAAGGCGCGCTCGTATGGGGCATATCTAGCGCGTGAATGACCCAGCACGTTAGGTCATGATCTCCTCCGGCGCCCGCGCTGTTTTCTCTTCCAACAGCATCGGTAGTGTCTCTAGCGGGTTGCGGAAGCAACGTCCGGCCCATTGACTACATTTGCCGCTTTTGGATGGGAGCGATACTGGAAGAGATTGTGAAGCTCAAGGCGGAACGGGATCTGCTAAAAAAAGCCACGGCCTACTTCGCCAGGGAGTCGATGTAGTGTTCGGCTTTTGCGCGAAGCATCGAGTGGTTTGGCCGGTGCGTCGGTTGTACGCGATGCTCAATGTCTCGCGGGTGGGTTCTACGAATGGCTCAATCGTCCGGAAAGCCAACATACGCGCGATGACGCGCGGCTGCTCGGGCATCTACGTACCAGTTTTTGCCGCCAGCGATGAAACCTATGAATGGAGCACGCCGGGTATGGGGCGATCTTCGGGCCTGGGGGTTCGAGTGTGGATTGCCCCGGGTCGAGCGACTGATGGGTGCTGGAAGCTATGCCGCTTTCGGGTGCAGAATGACTTTCGTCCATCCTTCATCCCGGTCGTCGAAATGCTTATAAGCCTCAGGAGCGTCATCGAGGGAGAGTTCGTGAGAAATGATCATGGACGGAGTGGCTTTCCCATGATGAATCAAATTCATGAGCCGGCGGTTATAAGCTTTGACATTGCACTGCCCCGTGCCCATCTTCTGGCCCTTGAACCAGAACTTGCCGAAGTCAAACGCGATCTGGCCCACCTTGGCTAACTTGTCGTGGGCATGCGGATCCTGAGGCACATATACGCCTATGATCCCTAGGCTGCCGGTGGCCTTGACGGCGTCCACAAGTGAGTTCATCACCAGGTTTGGGACTTCTTTGCCGTGGGAATCATGACATTGGTAACCCACGCACTCGGCGCCGCAATCGGCGCCTAAGCCATTGGTCAGTTCTCGAATTTGATCCCCCACTCTACCGTCCTTGGTGTCGATCGTAGTGGCGCCGATCTTCTTCGCGAGCTTGAGGCGGTCCGCCTCGCCATCGATGACAAAGATCTGGCTCGCACCCTGGATACGCGCTGACATTGCCGCCATCAATCCCACAGGCCCCGCTCCATAGATGACAATCGATTCCCCGGGCTTCAGATCGGCCAAGCGCGTGGAATGCCAACCGGTCGGAAAGATGTCCGACAGCATGACGTAGTCGCGTTCCTTGGCGGCGGCGTCGTCCGGGAGCTTTAAACAATTAAAATCCGCATAAGGCACGCGAAGATATTCGGCCTGCCCCCCGGAGTAGGGTCCCATGCCGGCAAACCCATAGGCGGCGCCGGACATTCCCGGCATGACCTTAGGATCTGCGCACGTCAGGCAATAACCCGATAGGCCCCGCTCGCAATTTGCGCAGAACCCGCATCCGATATTGAACGGCAAAACCACCTTGTCGCCTTTCTTGATCGTATCAACCGCCTTGCCTACCTCAACGACTACGCCTAGGTTCTCATGTCCTAAGATCTTGCCTTTTTCCACATCTGTGCGGCCCTCATACATATGAAGATCCGATCCGCAGATGTCGTGGTGGTGAGCTTGATCACGACATCGGTCAATTTTTCAATTTTGGCGTCGCGTACCTTATCGATGGAGACTCTCTTAGGGCCGTGATAGACGAGAGCTTTCATTCAAAATCCTGCGCTTGTTAGGTGGAAGAAGAAGGGAAGGTGTCGTGAGGATACGGAAAGAAAGCTACGGTTCGCCTTGAACAAGCGCTACCGCCAGTGATGGGTACTTTGTGTGGGATATGTCTGAGGAGTGGGTAGCGGCGCGGTGGCGCGAGGAAGAGCTTCTCTTTTCCGACAGTGGCGGAAGCCGATGGCCGACACACGCTTTGAACCCGAGCTCACATCTTTTAAGGTAACGACACTGATTATCCATGGTACGAGCGACCGGACGGTGCCGATCGCTGCCGCCGGCCGTGCCGCACATAAGGCAATTCCCCAGTCCACCTCGATTGATTACGACGAAGCCCCGCACGGATTGTTTGCAACCGAAAAGGCAAGACTCACTAGAGACTTACTGGATTTTATGCGCCGCGCCTAGTGCTTGACAAATTCTCACAGTCGTTGCTCGGATCGGGTCAGTAAGCTGCATGTTCCAGGCGCCGCATTGGCGGGATGGGCACTGTTCATTTTGGCCTCGGGTCTGCCAAATGTTCATCAGGAGCAATTTGGCCCCGGCGCCGTTGCGTGACTTGCGTCATCAGTGCTCGGGCAGCATTTCGAACCTCTTCCTGAAGTGCCGAGTCTTTATCCAATGCTTCGTGGCTGGTCGCATAGGGGCCAAAATAATCAATGAAGCGATCAAGGCACGAGTCGGTTCCGGCTTGTACGAGATGCATATCGTTGAGCCAGTCCGACAGGCAGCGGCGCAAATTCTCAGTGCCCGCAGAATCCCCATGGACGACAACGGAGTATGAGCGCCCCGCCAGATGGCGCGGATAGTCCCAACCCTTAAGCTCTAGCTCCTTTGCCATTTCCGGTTTCTTGCCATGCGTACTCGAGGGATCGGGATTACCGCCGTCCGCACACACCAGTCGGTCGATCATCAATTTAAGAACGCTGGGCGCCTGATACCAGTACACCGGCGTGACGATCATGATGCCGTGCGCTGCCACCCATTTGGGGTAGATCTCACTCATCCAGTCACTCACCTGTCCCAAACTATGATTCGGGTAACAAGAACAGGGCCAGTGGCACAGCGGCATCGCGGTGGAGACGCACCCTTTGCAGGGATAGATCACCTTTCCGTACTCGGAGGTGAGCTGCGACAAATCCAGGAGATCCACGTGGGCGCCCGCTGATTCGAATACGGCCTTCGCCATTTCTACCAGTCGATAGGACTTTGACATCTCGCCGGGGCAGGTTTTGTCATTCCGGGCCGCCCCACAAATGAGCAAAACGCGAGCGGGCCTAGCGGCATCCTGGTAAATCGTTTGCGCCTCTTTAATCGCGCTTCGGGTCGCGAGCCAATCAACCGACAGATCATAGTCAGGATCCGCAAATCCCCGCCCCGCCTTTTGCGTTACCGGGCTCTTGCGCCCTTTTTCATAGCCATCCCATGCTGTTTCCATGAGTTGGTCAATGAGTGCTCCTTTGCCGGCGAATGCCGGATCTGCGAAGCGGGCGCGAAAGCGCGCGTTAAATTCCTGCCGAGAAATCGGAAAATCCGCTTGCCCGGTACGTATTTGAGGTTTAGTTGATTCAGACATAATATCCTCGCCGAATAAAAGAGAATGGGACGGTATATTTCATTCGGGCTATCGCGCTGCCGCTACAGTAACCCTACGAGCTGACCTGCTTCAAATGAGGAAATCGGCGCCTCGGCTGAGTCAGCCGCGTCGAGCACTTCAACGCGGCGGAGAGTGATCGGATTCGCCGCGAAGTTCGTAAGATACAACTCGTATGTTAGGTAGGTGCGTCCGTCGCTCGGGAACGCCGTGGGCTCGGTGCACCTCCACGGGGTAAGCGAGTTGTTGCCACTGGCCATTACACTAGTTCGGCGCACAGATGGTTTCAAAAAAAACGCGGGCCATCAGGTTGTTGACCAGATTCACCAGGTGCCGGAGCGACCGCCCGAGTCGATCGAGCTTCCAGATGACCAATACGTCGCCGGCGCGCAGCTTCTCGAGGAGCTTGACCAAGACCGGCCGGTCACTGCGTGAGCCCCTCATCACCTCGGTATGGACCGTGACGCAGCCGGTCTTTTTCAGGGCGTCGACCTGCAGGGCGACCGTCTGGTCTTTGGTGCTGACGTGTGCGTAACCGATTTTCATGGCGCGTTCGGTGGCTGGATGGTAAGTTCACTTTACTCGTCGAGCTTGATCAAAATCGAACTTTGTTTTCGATAACCAGTGTTTCGAACTATAAAGGCTGGGGTTTTCGCAACGCAGCGCGATTCGTTCGCGGTTCGAAGCAACGATCGTTTTGTCGAACTGGCTGAATTCTGTTTCCGAGACCGATGGCCGCCAACCTGAGGTACAGCGATGCGCCAGATTCTGGGCTTGATTGTGTTGATTGTCGCGGAGGTGACATCGATTCAAGCGGTGGCGGAGTCGATAAAACACCCCGACTGCGTTGATGCGCTCGAGCAGATTGTTGTGCTCCGAATGCCGGTATCGGTGTACATCGAAGAAGATCGCTTTCACACGGATATTACAGCGAGCGAGCGTCGCTTGGAACTCGCCCGTCTCACGAAGATCGTACGGTGACATTGATGCGCATCAGCTCTACGTCGCGCGCGCTCCCGAGTGTCGCTTCGTGTGGGCCAGGTACGGGGCGATGGAGATGCCGGGATCCAAATTCACGCGTGAGGAAATCGAGCGCCAGAAGGCAATCATGGACGAAAAGTGCCCGGCCACGAGCCTCGATCAACATTGGCTAATCGAGAACACGGGAACCGTCAATGATCCCGATCTCGTACCCGCATCGCTGCCCCACTGAATTCATGGTGGGGCGCCGCCAAGAAAAGGTAAGCAACCGTTCTCGCTTAATCTGGGTCCCGGCGGATGTTGTCGGGCTGTTCAGGCTCCTGCCTCCGCCCGGCACCGGCGAGTCAAAGGCGTGACAACTTTGCGACCGATAGGTCCAGTTCAAAACGGTCGCCTCCCGCGGAATACCTGCGATTCCGGCCTTGATGAAGGACGTTATCGAGCTAAACCCATCCTCCAAAGACGAGGGCCTTCGAGAATTCGGCACGCGCGAGTTTCTGCTCCTCGCCGATTTTCCACTCTCCTTCCAAGAGCTACTGTAGGTAAGGTGAGGTAAGGTGATACCGATGAGCGCCCCGGCCTTGGACGAGATCGGATTGATTCCTGCGATCCACCCCGATATGGAAAGCTTGTTGGATTGGCTTAACTTCGAGGGGCTGACCGATACGGTCGGCGGATTGGACCGTTCGCCGGATGACGCCTTACCTGGCGCAGCCACCATGTGCCACGATCCGGCGTTAGGCAACCGGCCGTCGCGCCGCCCCACGCCTGACGCAAGATTAACTGAAGACCCTCAAAGAGAACTTTAAGACCCATAGTCCAACAGGAGCCGATCGAGAGGCGCTCTGGGCGGCCGTTGGTGACGTCCGGACCAGCGTGCGCACCCGAAGGGCGTCGGCGCCGTGGTGATGGCCACAGCTGTCGCGTGGGCCTACTGCGGTGTGAAAATCGCGCCAAGCCTTACTGCCAGCCACGGCGCTCGGGTGTATTCCTTCAAGCTTGAAGAAGGGAAGGTTACCGCGCCAGCGCTAGCAGGGTCCACACCTCTCGTGGGACTCACGCCAAGCACGGCGGAACTTGAAGAACTTTTCTCTAATTCAGTTCATGTTCAACAAACGCTCGTTGGGAGCGACGCAATTGGAACGGTGAGGGGACGCCCCGCAAAGATCGACCCGTCATCAATAACGGTGCTGCAAGATCGCGACGGTGTAGTTTCTTTGAGCGCAATGCTGAGATCTTCAGACAATTCCGTAAACGTTACGTATTCATCGCACAAGGTGAGCCCGGTGTGGATGTTCACACCAAAATCTGCCCATTACGACGCATCGGATCGAGAAATAGCTGCCCGTCCCTCAGATTCACTTCAACAAATAAGTCGAGAAGATGAGTCGTGGGGAAATTGGTCCACTTCCCGTCAAAACCATCTCCTCACCGTGGAACAATACTAGAGGCATGGTAGAAGATGGCACAGCGGTACTAAGCACTCTTTTTCCATGGGCGCTATTCTCGTGTGAAACGAAAGACAGAGAATTCAGGCGCGCGGTTCGCAGTGGTAATAATGCTTCGCAAGTCGTATGCAAATGGCGGGTGGGTCCACGCTGCCGCATTAGTGCTCCTCAGCCTTATTACTACTGGAAGCGATCGGGAAGCTTTGGCCACAAGAACCTTCTGAGAAGTTTACGAACGCGCAGTCAGGACGCTCGAATCGACTCTTTGTGTCAAAGC
>JAYVCW010000225.1:0-8102 GCA_043749775.1 Acidobacteriaceae bacterium
TGGAGTTCGCTATCTGTCAGTTTCAAATCGCTTGCCAAGTGTGTCAGGGCGACCCCATATGCGGTCGCGTTTTGCAAATCAACGTGTCCGTTTCCTACGAGGCTGCTTCTTCTTCCTGACAGATTGCCGGTGACGTTAAAGGTCCCAGTGATGGGCTGTGTCAGCCCTGCCACTCGGCTTACCTCAGAGACGTCCGCAGAGCGGATGTCAAAGTCCAAGGCAACCGGCGCGTCCGCTTCGATAATGCCGTGCTTCAGCGAGGCGCTGGCATTGAATCGAACTCTAGTACGGTTGTGGACGGCGACTCCGTTGTGGGCGGCAAGGTGAGTTGCTGAAAGTTGTAGCGCCGTCGACATTGCATCCCAATGTATCGTCCGCGCCGCGAGCCTTTGGGTCGCAGGCAGCCTGGCATCGAAGTCGTAAGCTGAGAGGCTCCCGTTCATCGACATCGCCGAGAGCCGCCCGCTGGCGTTGCCACTCAGCGTTGCCCATCCGTGGACAATAAACGGCAGGGTGCGTTCTTTGAAAACTGCTTCGAGCAGCGGAGAGACCTCGCGCACATTGTGACTGGTGATCGTGAAATGTAAGGAAGGATTGGAGAGTAGATCACCCGCCGCCGTCAGCTCTGAGCCCGGGGTGACGGCGTGGAGTTGAGTGACATCCAAGTCATCTGTGATACTGCGGTAAACCAGGTCAACCTCACCGCGCACCGGAATTTCATCGGAAGCAATTTTCTGCGGATTCGCGAGATTGAGTTTCAATCGAACTTCTGCATTTGCCAGAGCCCCGGTCCATGTAACGTCGACGTTGCCGGTGGCATTGCCCACCAGGCCAAGCCGATTAAGTGGAAGGACGGTAGAGCTGATCAGATTTAATCCCGGAAAAATTGGGAGGCCTGCGACCTGCAATCGAGCCGCGCCGCGTTGAAGGCTATTTGCCGCAACCCGCACTGAAGACGCGTTTCGACTAGCGGTGCGTTTCTGATCCGCGGAACTAGAAACTTGCCAATTGTTGACCTCGATATCTCCAGTGAGATCTCCGCCTCCAAACATATTGGCTTTGATCGAGAACACGTGGAACCGCTGCGGTGTGATGGCGTAGGCGGCGAAGGCGCGAGAATTACGTGTCGCGAGCTTCCCGTTTGCCCACTCGACGTCGGTCGCCTGCACTCTGCCTTGCGCGGAGAATGTTTGCAGGTTCCACGATCCCTTGCCCTCGAACTGAGCCCTGCCTTTCCGCAAATCCATCTCTTTCGTCAAGAAAGCGAGTTGACCGAGGTCGGCTACCCCGTGGTATTCGCCCGTCAGTTGTGGATGGTGATAATCCTGCAATCGTCCGGCAAAGTGCAATTCCGATTTTCCCGACGTGATCGTCAGGCTGCTGATATCGGCGTGCCCTCTGGCCAGGACGACAAGGGCATCCGTCCCCCAAATGAAAGTTGGATAGCGCTTGATGCGGGTGTCGACGGCGCCGGCAATAAGGCGTGCCTCATATTGCCGCCGCAACAATGAGTAGTTTAGAAATACAGTGAGATCACGCGCGGAAAAATCCAGCGGCACGGAATTGTCTTCCCAGACCAGCACGCCGTGATTGACTTCGATATGCCCGACTGAAAGCTCCAGCAGTTGTTCGACCGGGCCCTGATACTTCGTTAAAGTAACGCCCGGATTAGGAACGTTTGTATTGCCGTCTGAATAATTGATGACGTGGGCCACGGGATGCTCAAGCACAAGCGAGTGCAGCCCGATCGTTTTGCTGAAGATGGAAATGATTTTTAGCTCAGCCTGCAGCCGGTCGACCTTGAAGAATGGAACTTCGTCGGCCTTCTCGCTTCCATGAATGGTGAGATTGCGGGCGTCGATCCGCAAACGGAATGGGGTCATGTGGAGTTCGCCCAGTTCGACGCGACCGCCGGTAATTTTTTCAATGGAAGTTACGACCCGGCTTCGCACTCTCTGTTGAAAAGCGTCCGTCGTGACGTACCAGCCAACCACGCCGAATCCAACTAAACTGAACAGGCAAAACAAAAGCAGCAACTTCCACAAAATACGTCGCCGCTGCGGCAGGGGCGGGTCACTCAACGGGTGCGCTCTCCAAAGCCGGGCTCCGAACTGTTGATCTGGCTGGTCGAGCGCAGACTAGCTAGCCATCCCGAGAGCAATTCATTCATCTTCTTCTCTGCTAACAAGTCACGTATCTTTGCAGAAACTTCGGGCAAGGGAGTCGCAACGCTCCCCGACCGGCTCATCTCGGGCACTACGTGGTCTTTGTAGTATGCCTCTACCGCTTCCTGATCGACTTGAACTGAAGGGCGAAGACGATCGTCCACAAGTCTCATCAGCAGCAACTGCTCGCCCACCCGTTTCTCGAGCGAGGATTGAGTCATTCCGAGGCGCTCCAGTTCGGCTTTCCAGACTTCATCTTTGTCGGCTCCGGCATGGAGTTTGCGAATGGCGGCCACCCTAGCCGCGACCTGCTCCGGCGGCGTGACTTGAGCTGGACGAAGCTGCTCGCGCAATAATTCCTGGTCGATCAGTCGGTCAAGTGCCGATGAACGTTCTTCCCGCGTGAAAGAAGCAGGGTCACGCGCATCTGAGAAACTTTCGAAGGCAACTTCCTCGTCCCAATCGCTCTGCAAGACTGCGTGGCCGTTGACATTGGCTACGACCCGGTCAACGATTTCCGCTTGCAAGGAGGCGCACACGATCAGATTCAAAACGCAGATCGCGGCCAGCGTGCTCATTGTGCACGTCCTCATTGTGCACGTCCGGCCGCGTTTTCCAGTCAAACTGAAACCTTTGCCCTGCATTAACCGTATGCCTTCTATTAAAAAGACTGCCCAACGCTGAACGAAAAGTTGAAACGGCCCGCCCGCTGATACCCAAACTGACCAACCGACTGTCCCGATGCCGGGTTCGTCGTAATGTTCGTGAATGCTGGAAAATACGGTGGGTTTAAATTGTATCCAAAATCAAAGCGCAGCGGCCCGATTGGGGTTTGGTAACGTACACCCAACCCTATCGCGTGCGACGCGTAATTGTAATGACATTGCTGGTGCGTGGTGTAGTGGAAGCATGCCTGCTCGTCAGGTTGCCGGACACGCCCGAGGCTGGGAAGAAGCTCTTCCGGCCGCGCAAAAACGTTTCCCATATCGTGAAAAAGAGTGAAGCCGACGTTGTCTTCAATGAAGGGAACGCGGACGTTGGGAAAACGCATTTCAAGGCTGTTGAGAAACACGGCGCTGCCACCCACTGGAAACCCCGTGAACGGATCCCGAGGACCAGCTTGGTTTAACCCGAATCCGCGATGAGAGTTGCCACCTCCGCTATAAAAACGCTCGGGCAAAGGGATGAGCGTCTGACCCGCGGACAACGATTCAGAAGGGTCGAGTGAAACGGTATCGCCGAACGGGTTTTCGACTCCAACCGTGGTCGAGCGGGCAAAGACGAATCCTCTACCTGTACTTCGATTTCGGAAGAACGTGTGGTAGGTCGAATTCTTGATCAGCAATCGGCTGAAATCTGCCTCGGACCCGAAATAGCTGGAAGCAACTCCGCCTTCAATTGTCGTGTAGTTGCCGCGCGTGCTCTCCAGATCGTTATCGCGGCGGTTGCGAATGAAGAGAAAATTGGGCTCGCCGACGCGGGTCGGCTTGGAAAGTAGAGGTATCAGATTGGTTGTAACTTCAACGTTACTCGCCTCTACCCTTCTATAGCTAAAGCGATAGATCATGGTCGTCAACTCCCTGTCGGGGACTTTGTAGAGCACCTGCGATACTTGCAGCGTGCCCTCGAGCCTTTGGGAGGTGAAGGTTGAAACGTCGACGGTGTTGTCGTAAAAGGCGGTCGCGGAAAAACGCAAGTCTTTATTGAGGAGCTTGGGCACGTCGTAGTTGATGAGTCCCCTTTGCTGGAGGTTACTGAGGTTGGTCTTCATTGTGAGGGTCTGGTGACGCCCGCCAACGTTGATCCGGCTGACTCCAAACGAAATTCGCGGACTTACGCCGGTCTCTCCGAGCGGCCGGTTCGCCCCCGAAGAAGGTTGCCCGGTCTGGAATTCGAAGCCGATGCCGTAATCAAACGTATATCTCTCCGCCTCCCTGGTCGTGACCAGCACGTTTTTGTGGGGGTCGGTTCCCTCCGGGTTCTGGAGTGCGGTATCGACCTGCTTGAAAAGACCCAAATCATAGAGTCTGCGCTGGCTCTCAAAAAGCTGCTGCTGGCTGAGCGGCGTTCCGGGCTGCACTCGCATTTCGCGGCGAGCCACTCCGGCGCGGGTATAGTGCAGGCCGTTAAGAAAGACCCGATCCACAAAGAATTGTTCGCCCTCGTGGATGGAGAAGGTAACTCCGACGCGCGGCTGGCTGTCGGGAGACTCGACCGGCACATAAGCAACGTCCACTGCCGCATTGGGAAATCCGTGATCGAAGTATTTGCTGAGAATAGAGTCCCGATCCTCCGCCAAGCTTGACTCGTCAAAGCCCTGGCCTTCGGCGGTTGAAAGTTCCGGAAGCTGTTCGGGGGGCAGGGTAAATCCGCCTTCGATGCGCACCCATCCGACTCGTGTCTGCGGTCCTTCGTTTACAGTTATCTCAATTGCGAGCAGAGAATCGTCGCCCTGGTATTTCCTGACCAGCTTGCTCGACACATCCGCCTGCCGAAAGCCGCTGGCCTGATAGAGTTGCCGAACTCTCGCAACATCTTCTTCGAGCAGAACTTCGCTGTAACGTCCGTGGCTGAAAAGGCGCCCAGCAGGTTGCTCCTGCATGCGCGCGCGAATCAGGGGATCGGAGAAGAAATGATTGCCGAGGATATGAATCGCAGCCAACTTGTGCCGGTCGCCGGGGGTGGTCGCGAAGACGATTTGGACGTTCCTGCCATCGAGCGAGTTATGCTGATTTACGGTAACTCCCACCTCGAAGTAGCCCAGCGTCTGCAGATGATTTTGAATATTCCGTCGGCCTTCGTTGAGTAAATCGTCGTCTACCGCCGCTTCTTCAAATACCGGCACCAGTCTTCTTAGTACACGTTGCGTGACTTTGAAACCTTCGGCGGCAATTTCAACGATCGGACCGCGATCGACTCGCAGGGCGTAGTCAACTGTATTCCGGTCTGGCCGGTAATCGCGATTTGCCACCTCAACCTGTGCCAGCAGCCGGTTCTGCTTCTGATATCGCTTGCGAATGCGCTGGAGCGCGCGAGCGATGCGCTTGGAATAGACCGCATCACCGGAGTGCAGTTTGGCTATATCTTTAATTTGCTGTAGAGAATAACCAGCGTCACCCTGAAGACTGATCTCGCCAATCACCGCCCGGCGGCCCGGCGTGACGCGGAAAATAAAATTAACTTGAGCCTGTTGCGTATCGCGCTGCTCTAAGACCGTAACCTTCGAACGATGGAGACCTTGCTCCTCCAGCATTCGCTGAATGCCTGCCAGCGCGTGCTTAACTTTTTCCGCTGTATAGAGTTCGCCAAGTTGCAAGCGGGTGGCACTGGCAAGCTGATTCGCCGAGGGATCCGCCGAAACACCCTGGATCGTCACCATGCCGACAAAAAAATTGGCGGTTGTCAAAAAGCGGAGGCGAACTCCGAGTGTGTTGGTCCTGTCTACTTCGGCCTGGATGTCCGCAAAACGACCGGTGGCAAACAGAGCTTTTATGGCGTCGTGCAGATTGTCGCGCGTCAAGGGCTCGCCAACCTTCAGAGCTGTGGAGGAGATCAGAGATGGAACGTCGTCAGCCCGAACGCCGGGAAACTCGATCTCGTCAATGGCCAATCCAATATAAGGAGTAATCGCTCCCAGCTGCGGAGAAGCTCCTTGTGCCGGACCATGCGCCGGTTGAGATCCGGCGGCGTGGCTGGCACCGCACATACCGTGGCTAGTACCGCACATTGCGAACAAGAGCAAGATCAGAATTAAAACGATCAACGGCGGCGCGACCAGTTGACTGGGCTCTGTCATCCGCGGAAGGTGGCCGGTCAACTCAATCTCAGACTCCATGGCACTTTTCGGGTTCGATGAAGCGCATAGCCGCACGCGTTGCTCGCTAGAGTGAAAGTTGATGGCCGGAACCTATAATACTGGTTACGACGCGGGCGAACGGGTAATTGCCAAGGTTATGCGTCAAGTTGCCGTTCGTCGCAATTTTGTTCGTAGCAATCCGTTCTTCACAATCTAGTTTGTCGCAAGCTAAGGAAATGAAACCCGGCATGGACGAAAGATACTCACGGCAGATTCTCTTCAAAGAGATCGGAAGAGATGGGCAACGGAAGCTTGCCAAGTCTCGCGTCGCGATTGTCGGTTGCGGAGCGACGGGATCTTCCCTTGCCTCTTTACTGGCGCGTTCGGGCGTCGGTGCCTTGCGGATCATCGATCGCGACTACGTCGAAGCAAGCAACCTCCAGCGCCAGAGCTTGTTTGATGAAGCAGACGCGAGAGAATCGGTGCCGAAAGCGATCGCGGCAGCCCGCCAGATCGCAAAATTTAATTCTGAAATCGTCGTTGAACCTCACGTTGCCGATCTGACACCAGCGAACATCGACTCCCTGCTCGGCGACTCGGAACTTGTGCTCGACGGTACCGACAATTTTGAGACCCGTTATCTCCTCAACGACTATTCTCTGAAAAATTGTGTTCCGTGGATCTACGCCGCCGCCGTAGGCAGCTATGGCGTCACTATGAATATTCTTCCAAAAGAAACGGCTTGCATGGCTTGCATCTTCCCGGAATCGCCACGAGGGACGGTCGAAACCTGCGAGACCTCCGGCATTTTGGGCTCCGCCGTGAGCGTAGTGGCGTCAATCGCTGCGGGTGAAGCGCTTAAATTTTTGGTAGGTGCGCGCTCCGCGATGCGGCGAACCCTCCTCTCCTGGAATATTTGGAGCAACGAGCACAGTGAGATTTCGTCTGCGACGCCCCGTAAAGATTGTCGCGCCTGTCGGGGAGAGTTCGTCCATTTGGCGGGGCTCGGCCGCCCCCATATCACCCTGTGCGGCAGAAATTCGGTGCAGATACACGAGCGCCAGCGCCCAGTCGATTTCGGGGAACTCAGTAGCTTGCTCACTCCCCACGGTACCGTGCGCCATAACGAATTCGTCCTGAAATTTTGGCGGGACCCGTACGAGATGACGCTCTTTCCCGATGGACGAGCCGTCATTAAAGGGACAGTCGACACCGCGGTTGCCCGCAGCCTGTACGCACGATTCGTGGGCAGTTGAGGTGGTTGGTGGTCCTGCGACCACGTCATACCCGATCACAACCGGCTGCATCTTGTGCGCATACCTTTTCACCCGCCGGCGAAGCGGTGCTCAGGGAAAAGCACGGTTTTAGCCGATATCGCAGGATATTTCCGAACATCTTGGGTGCTTTGGAGATCCCGCAACTGGCCAGAGAACTGCACTCCGCCAACCAGCAGTAAGTTCAGTGGAGGCAAAATGCGACCCTATTTGATCTTGAGCACGATAATTTTGATGGCAGCAACCGTCTTTGCGCAGCAAGCGGTCACTCGCCAGGGTTTTTGCGGCTACGGCTGCGGACCCTATATCCCGATGGTGACCACACCTGAGTTTTCCTTCCAGCAGGTTTCACCGAACTCCGTTGGCGCGAGCAACGCAACCGCCGGCCTGGTCGCCGGGGCGACGAACTCCACCCTTTCGCAGACTCAGGGTACGACCAGTTCCGAATATTCGACTGGCGTCTGGTATCAGGGAGGAGCTCCGCTGGTTGGTCCCGAAGTTCGTCTGGCGCCGGAGAGTATCGGCCGCGAAGGCCGCAAGATGCACGACGGCATGATGCATGAAGAGATGATGCGTGAGGTCATTACGCGCGAGGGGATGGAAAAGCACATGCGCAATGGCCGCGGTGAGAAAGAGGAAGAACGATTTGAGTGGGGCTTCTTCGGCGCGGGCGTTGAAAATTCAGCTTCCGAATCCATGGGCCAATCGAAGGCTGGCAAGAAAGCCACTCGCACCATCACCAACGACGACGTCAATCGCGAGAACGAAAAGAATGGCGACGTGAAATATAACGGAAAAACCGAAAAGATTTAACCTGTTCGTCTTCAACTTGCGCCCTCGGCCTCCTCATGACCATTATCGAGGGGG
>JAYVCW010000226.1:0-3166 GCA_043749775.1 Acidobacteriaceae bacterium
CCCGATTCAATGAGGGCTTGTGTCGTGATTTCCCAACATTGGACTCCATCTGATTTCTCCAAGATCTCGAGCTAAGAGCTAAAAGTTGCTCTTCCGCTATAATCGCGCCCATCCATGAACCTCTCCGCGGGCACGAAGCTAGGTCCATACGAAGTTGTTTCCCTTCTCGGCGCGGGAGGTATGGGCGAAGTCTATCGCGCTCGCGATTCGCGCCTTCGGCGGGAAGTCGCCATCAAAGTTTTACCGAAAGCGCTTTCAGAGGACGCCGATCGCATGAGGCGTTTTGAGCAAGAAGCGCTCGCGACCGCGGCGCTCAATCATCCAAATATTCTGGCCGTTTTCGACATCGGTACAAGCGATGGCTCGCCCTACGTTGTCTCCGAATTGCTGGAGGGCGAGACACTTCGCGAGCGCTTGCGGAGCGGGGCGATCCCTGTGCGCAAGACGCTCGAACACTCCATGCAGATCGCGCATGGGCTAGCTGCCGCACACGAAAAAGGCATTATTCATCGCGACCTCAAGCCTGAAAATTTGTTTGTCACAAAAGACGGACGCCTTAAGATTCTCGACTTTGGCCTCGCCAAGTTGACTCAGCCCGAAAATACGGCCAACACATCAATGGCAACCGTGAGCCACGGTACCGAGGCTGGAGTCGTGATGGGCACGGCTGGGTACATGTCTCCAGAGCAAGTGCGCGGAACCGCGGTTGACGCACGGTCTGACATCTTCAGTTTTGGGGCGATTCTCTACGAGATGCTTGCCGGCAAACGAGCCTTTCATGGCGACACGCCCGCAGACACGATGAGTTCGATCCTGCGAGAAGACCCTCCGGAGTTGAGCGAAACCAATCGCAATATTTCTCCGGCGCTCGATCGTATCGTGCAGCACTGTCTGGAGAAAAATCCGGAGAGCCGCTTCCATTCCGCCAGCGACATCGCGTTTGATCTCGAGCATCTCTCCGGACTCTCAGGTTCGTCCGCACGAATCGCGACCTCAGGTGTTGCCGATAGAGGTCGAAGCCGCGCGCTCCCCATCGCTATCGCGTCCGCTCTCGCACTGGCATTCGCTGCCAGCGCACTCGGTTGGTGGATTGGAAGGGTTGGCGCCCATACCGAACAACCGGAGTACAAGCAAATCACTTTCCGCACCGGTTCGATCGGCAACGCCCGCTTCACGCCCGATGGCAGCATCGTTTACAGCGCAGCCTGGGAGGGCGGCGAAAATCAACTCTACATCTCGCGCACGGACGATCCGGGAGCGCGAGAGCTGGGAATGAAAGACACGGAGCTGCTATCGATCTCGAAGGGCGGTGAGCTCGCCATTCGCCTCAATACACAGTTTATGTCTGGCTACGCGCGCAGAGGAACGCTGGCCCGTGTTCCATTGAGCGGCGGCACTCCGAGAGAAGTACTCGAAGATGTTCAGGACGCCGACTGGTCTCCGGCGGGCGATAGCTTAGCCGTCGTCCGTTTTATTCCCCAGAATAGCCACTGGCGTTTGGAGTATCCGATTGGAAAAGTTCTGTACGACAGCATTGACTGGATCAGCAACCCGCAAATATCGCCCAACGGCAAGTGGGTCGCTTTCTCTGACCACGAGAACCCGGGCGGCGATGACGAAGGTTCCGTTGCAGTTATCGCAAGCGATGGCAGCGACAACAATAAAGACAGAAAACTTTCTTCGGGATGGGAATCGATCGAAGGGGTTCTATGGTCTCCCGCTGGCGACGAAATATGGTTTTCTTCAAGCGCAAACGGCAGCGCTGTCAATCCGCGCGCAGTGACGCTGACTGGCAAGCAGCGGAGTATCACCAATGTTCCGGGAGGCATGTGGATCGCAGATCTGCAAAAGGGCGCTTTGTTGATGGCGACACATCACGTGAGGATTGGTATTCGCGGTCTGGCCCCCGGTGCAAAAGAAGAACAAGAACTAGGTTGGTTTGGCTGGTCGCTCGTGCGCGACATTAGCGCGGACGGCAAGAAAATCATTTTCGAGGAAGAGGGCAACGGCGGCGGACCAAACTACACAGTCTTCATCCGTTCTACAGACGGATCTCCGCCGATTCGCATTGGAGAGGGGTTGGGCATGGCGCTCTCGCCCGATTCCAAGTGGGCGATTACCAAGGCGGCTAAAGGCGGGCCACTGAACCTTGTGCCCACCGGAGCCGGTGAGGCGCGACAACTCACCCACGATTCGATCAGCTATGGCGCTGTCCACTTTCTGCCCGACGGCAAACACATCCTCGCAGTAGGAATTGAGACGGGGCACGGCGCGCGGGATTATTTGATCGATTTCCAGACTGGCGAATCGAAGCCGATCACGCCAGAAGGAACGGCTGGCATAAACCTTTCCCCTGACGGAAAACGCATGACTGTCACAGACCCGGACGGCAAACATGGGGTTTGGCCTCTTGACGGCACAGGCTTGCGCTTGATTCCAAGCCTTGATTCCAATTATTACTTCACCGGGTGGTCAGCCGACGGGAGTTTCCTCTACGCCGTTTCCAGCCACACGGGACGAGGCGGTGCCAAGGTTTACAAAGTCGATCCCTCGACCGGGAAGATGGAGTTCTGGAAAACCTTCGGCGGAGAAGTAGGAGCCGGCACGTCACAGGTCGGCGGGCCAAGGTTCTCTCAAGATGGCAGAGCCTACGCGTACGTCTATGTAAAAACGCTTTCGGAAGCCTTTGTCGTGACTGGGCTGAAGTAAAAGCGGCGAGCTGAGGTCGCCGCCATTAATCTCATCCATCGCAAGATTCCCCTTTCGCTGTGGTCCATTCGGCTCCTCATTCCGCCACCGATTGTTAACCCTCGAGAGCCCTCCCTGCGATTGCGTCGGCGTGGCCCACCTCCAGTCACGCTTGCTGGTATTCTTTCTCTTCTTCGAGGGGAGGCTTCATGTTTGAAGATCTAAAAGGTAAGGCGGCAGTTGTGTTCGGAGTTGCCAATAAGCGCTCAATCGCCTGGGCGATTGCTCAGGGACTTCACTCCGCTGGAGTGAATCTCGCCGTTACTTACCAGAATGAACGTATGGAGTTGGAGGCAAAGGATTTGATTTTGTCATTGCCGGGCGCAGAGGCCTTCATGTGCGATGTGTCCAGAGATGAAGACATTGCCCAACTTTTCGAAAAGCTCAAATCGCGTTATGGGAAGTTACATGCCGTTAT
>JAYVCW010000227.1:0-9814 GCA_043749775.1 Acidobacteriaceae bacterium
GTTCTGAACTTTTCCGTATTTACAGCAGCGCAGGCGAATCCCCAGCCCGCCGACCTTATCGTTACGAATGCGCGCATCTATACAGTCAATGCGCAACAGAAGTGGGCTGAGGCGCTGGCGGTTCGGGGCGATCAGATCGTCGCTGTCGGAGACGGAAAGAAGATCGACACGTTCCGTGGTTCTTCCACCAAAGTCATCGACGCCGGACATCGATTGTTACTTCCCGGCTTTGTGGACTGCCACATCCACTTTATGGACGGATCACTTGGCCTGACTCGAGTCGACCTGAACGAAGCGGGCACGGTAGCCGAAATCCAGAAGCGGGTAAAGGCCTATGCCGAAGCTCATCCGAAAGAGCCTTGGATTCAGGGGATGGGCTGGACTTACCCGACGTTTGGTCCGGGCGCGCTCCCGAATAAAAAGATTCTGGACGACATTGTGCCCGACCGGCCTGTTTACCTGATCGCATTCGACGGACACAGTTCCTGGGCGAACAGCAAAGCTCTGGCCATGGCGGGCATTGATCGCAATACTCCCGACCCTGCCAACGGAAAAATTGTTCGCGACGAAAATGGCGAGGCGACGGGCGCTCTGAAGGAAGCGGCTGGCGATCTGGTGGGATCGAAGACTCCAGTGCCCACGCGCGACGAGCGGCTCGAGGCGTTGCGCAAAGGCATTCACGAGGCGAATCGGGTCGGTTTGGTGCGCGTGCATAGTGCCGGCCAGGATTTCGAGTATCTCGATCTTTATGACGAGTTGCGCAAGAAAAATGAATTGACCTTGCGTTTTTATTTCGCTTATTTTCTTGACCCTCCGGGCCTGACACCGAAATCGATCGAGCTGATTGAAGGGGCGCGGCGGCACTACCCTCCAACTGATAAATGGATCGCGGGTGGGGCGGTGAAAACGATGCTCGACGGTGTTGTCGAAGCACACACTGCGGCCATGCTCGAGCCGTATTCGGATGATCCCACGCAGAGTGGCAAGCTTTTCTGGGAGCCAGAAAAATACAAAGCCAATATCGCCGAGATCGATAAACGCGGCCTGCAAATTTTTACTCATGCCATCGGCGATAAAGCAGTGCGCCTCGCCCTCGACGCCTACGAGAACGCGGCTGCGGTGAACAACACGAAAGACGCTCGCCCGCGGATCGAACACATCGAGACCATCAACGCGGTTGACATCGAACGCTTTGGCAAGATTGGCGTCATCGCCAGCATGCAGCCGCTGCATTCTTATCCCGATGACGACACTTTGAATATCTGGGCCCGTAACATCGGGCCAGAGCGCGCTTCGCGTCCGTGGGTTTGGCACAGCATTCAAGATAAAGGCGGAGCGCTAGCTTTTGGCAGCGACTGGCCTGTCGTGACTCTGAACCCCTGGAAGGGCGTGCAGACTGCGGTTACCCGGCAGACGCATGAGGGCAAGCCTGAGGGAGGATTTGTTCCAAGCCAGCGGTTGGGCATGGAAGACACCATTCGCGCATATACGCTGGGCGCGGCGTTCGCCGGGCGCCGGGAAAAAACCGAGGGATCGATTGAACCCGGCAAACTCGCGGACTTTATTTTGCTCGATCAAGACCTGTTCAGCATCGAGCCATCGCAAATTGATAAGACTGAAGTCCTGTTTACCGTGGTCGGCGGAAAGTTTGTTTACCAATCGCCGGCCTGGAAGGCAGCAGGCACCGGTGCGAAGTTGACGGAAAAGAAATGAGAACAGAAAAAGTTTTGCCGCGGACTTCCAACTTTAGAAAAAAGGGCATGCCGTTGGTTGTGCTGCTTGTAGTTTTGTCTCTCTCGTGCTCCAGGAAAACCCCGACTCTGAATTTGTTAGTGTGGGAGGGCTACGCCGATGCTTCTTACGTCAAGGCCTTCGAAGAGCGGAACCACTGCAAGGTTTCTGCGTCATACATGGGGTCGAGCGACGAACTTGTGGCCAAGCTTCGCGGCGGAAGTACAGGCACCTACGACGTGATCTCTCCATCAAGCGACGTCGCTACGATGATCGCGACTTCATCGCTCGCCGCACCGCTCGATCTGACCAAGTTGCCGAGCTACACGCAGCTTTCTCCGCAGCTTACGACGTTGCCCCTGGTTCGCGTCAAAGAAGACGTTTACGGCGTCCCTTTTATGTGGGGACCGGATCCGTTGATCTACGACACGACAGTCTTCCCGCAACCACCCGCAAGCTGGAGTGCGATGTGGGACTCAAAGCTCAATGGCAAGATTTCAGTGTGGGACGATCTTTCGACCGTCTACATGGCGGCGCAGGTGCTCGGTTATGACAAGCCCGACCCCGCTCATCTTTATAACCTTACGGATTCCGAGCTTGAAGCGGTAAAGAAAAAGCTGATTGCGTTGAAACCAAATATTCGCAAAATGTGGTCGACGGGTGGGGAGCTCACAAATCTTTTTCAGAATCACGAAGTTGTTATGGCCATGGGCTGGCCGCTGATGACGAACCAGCTTCGCAAAAGCAGCTTTCCGATTGGCGAGACGATTCCGAAAGAAAACACCACCGGCTGGATCGACCACTTGATGATTACCGCCGGCAGCGAGAACAAGGAATTGGCTTATAAATTTCTCGAATTCATGATCCAGGCAGAGACGCAGAAGAAAGTCACCGACGTTACCGGATACACGCCCGCTAACCCGCACGCAGCACAGTTTATGACACCGGACGAGCAGAAGAATCTGCATCTCGACGATGTAGACAATTATCAGAAGAGACTCTATTTCTGGCAGAATGTTCCGCGGCGGGCCAAGTACAACGAGATTTGGAACGAAGTAAAAGCGACACAATAGCCAACGCTGTCTTTTGCATTGCAACTACCTTTGCCCGCGGGATGCCTGCGATCCTTCACATGACAACGAAATCTGAATCTGTGGTCGAGCCACTTTCCCCGGCGAGTTCGAATGTGTTGCTTTCGATTCGATCCGTCGCCAAGAATTTCGGCAAGAATGTGGTGCTTCGCGATATCTCGCTTGAAATTGCCGAAGGCGAGTTCCTGACCGTTCTCGGCGAGAGTGGTTCGGGAAAGACCACCCTCCTTCGCATCCTCGCGGGCTTCGAACAGGCGACCTCGGGCGAAGTCTGGATGGGAGGCGAGCGCCTCGACACCCAGCCTCCCTATCGCCGTCGCGTCAATACTGTTTTCCAGCACTATGCGCTTTTCCCCCACATGACGGTGGAGCAGAACGTCGGCTACGGATTGGCAATTGCCAAGCGGCCCGCCGACGAGATCAAGATACGGGTGGAAGAGGCGCTCGCTAAGGTCAAAATGTCTGCGTTCGCAAAGTCTAAGCCGTCGAAGATCAGCGGAGGGCAGCAGCAACGTATCGCGCTTGCCCGCGCTCTGGTGAATCGTCCGAAACTGCTATTGCTGGACGAGCCTCTCTCGGCGCTCGACGCCAACCTGCGACGCCAGATGCAAGTTGAGTTGAAAGCACTGCAACGCGAAGTCGGCATCACATTTGTTTTCGTCACGCATGATCAGGATGAAGCGATGGTGATGTCGGATCGAATCGCGTTGCTGCGAGCCGGAGAACTCGAGCAGATTGCGGCTCCGCGCGAGATTTACAGCCGGCCATCAACTTCGTATGTCGCCCAATTTATTGGGCACACGAATCTTTTGCATGCCGACGTTCTCAATAACACCGCCATGTGTGATCGGCTCACCTGGCCGGTTTCACTTCCGGATGGCTTGGCACTTTTTTCACTACGCCCCGAATTTATTCGGGTGGCGAAGATCGCTCCCCCAACCGTTGGACAGTCGAAAGCCTCTACCAGCGTGCGCTTTCGTGCCAAACTACGCGACCAGTCTTTTCATGGAGCCAGCGAGATTCTTCGAGTCGAAACCGACGGAGGGCTGATTCTGAACGTTCGCACTTCGAGCAGAGACTTGCCGAAAGGTCCCGTGGAATTCGAATTTACTCCAAGCGACGCGGTGGCAGTACGCAACTCGGAGTTCGCCGCCGCTAAAGGTCCTGAAGCTACTCCCAAGGTGGAGGCCTGATGTTTTCCCGCGCCTACCGCGTGGCTGTCACCGTCCCGCCGCTTGCCTGGGTCGCTATCTTTTTGCTCGTGCCTTACCTGCTGATGTTTTGCTACAGCTTCTGGTCGGTCTCTGAATCGCAGGTCATGGTTCACTCCTGGACGCTTGATAACTACAAAGAGCTCATCAGCAAGCAGGTGTACTGGCAAACGCTGTTGCGGTCGATGTGGATCGCTGCTCGCGTGACTTTGTTTTCTATTCTTCTGGGCTACCCGCTCGCATATTTCCTTTCTTTCTACGCAGGTAAGCGAAAAGATCTCTATTACCAACTTGTAATCATTCCGCTCTGGGTCAGCTATCTCGTTCGCGCCTATGCCTGGAAGACGATTCTCGGCACGGATGGCGTGATGAATACCATGTTGCAGTACGTCCATCTCACCCGGCATCCGCTGGACTTCCTGCTCTACAGCCCTTTCGCGGTTGTGCTCACACTGACGCACATCTATACACCGTTCGCATTCTTGCCTATCTACGCTTCGCTCGAGCACATCCCGCGCGCTCTAATCGAGGCCTCGCACGACCTCGGAGGCACGCCGCGACAGACCTTTTGGCGTGTCATCGTGCCACTTTCAATTCCAGGCTTGCTGGCGGGAGCAACTTTTGCCTTTGTTCTGAGCCTGGGCGATTTTCTGGCTCCTCTGCTTCTCGGAGGCCCGAGTGGCATTATGATTTCGAACATTGTGGTGAGCTTGTTCGGCGCAGCCTACAACTGGCCGCTGGGCGCGGCAATCGCGCTGTGCATGCTGGCGCTGGTGTTAGGGCTGATCTTTTTCTCGGAGCGACTGGAAAAGAGATGGAGTTTTTCTTAAACCATTCGCGCCGGGCGCCCAGGGATTGCGGGCCAAATCAGTTTCATGAACGACTTCTCGAACAACGCGTTGGGTAGTAAACGTTCCGGCTTGCTTGCCGCGCACGCGCTGGCAGTCTTTGCCTTCCTCTATCTGCCCATCGGCATCCTTATCCTCTATTCATTCAACGGCCAAGGCGTCGGAGGCTTCCCACCGCGCGATCTCACGCTGAACTGGTACCGCATTCTCTTTGCCGACGGTGCGATCTGGGATTCGGTTCTGAACAGTTTCATCGTGGCCTTGGCGGCGATGATGATTGCGCTGACCTTCGGCATCCCCGCCGCTCTAGCCCTGGATCGCGCGCAATTTCCCGGTAAAGGGCTGTTTCGCCGACTGGTGCTATTGCCACTTATTCTTCCCGGAATCATCACCGGCCTGTCACTGCTTATGCTATTTCGCGTTGCGAACATGAACCTGAGCCTGCTTACCATTATTCTCGGCCACGGCACCGCGCTCATCTCAGTTGCGACCACCGAAGTTTTTGCCGGACTGCAAAAGTTGAACCGTGCCCAGGAGGAGGCTTCGCTCGATCTCGGAGCAAATTACTGGCAGACTTTCTGGCGCATCACGGTGCCTAATCTCAAGCTATCGATCATTGGAGCGGCGCTACTTATCTTCACCCTCTCCATGGATGAAATTGCCGTGAGTTTCTTTTTGATCGGCCGCGACAACACGCTCCCTTTAGAGATCTGGGGACGACTGCGCCGCGGCATTACTCCGGAAATCAATGCGATTTCGACAATTATTTTTGTGTTTTCTTTGGGAGCGATCGTGCTCTGGTATCGGTTGCGTACGCGATCCGCAGCGGGCGGTGGCGACTAAACCGCGTGAAGGCTAATTCGTTAGCTTTAGCGAATGGCATTTAGCACCGGTTGAACAGCGGCTGGATGCGTCTTCCCTCCGCTTGAGTTGGGTGACGGCTTTGAAGTTGCGGACTCATCTGAAGCTGAACGTTCTGCATGCAGATCGACCAGCAACATCCGGCTATCGGAATAGTAGGCTCCGCCGGTCGCTGTCTCGCCCTTGAATACCGGGCTCGCACAGCGAAGATATTCCTGACGAGAGACTAACTTCGTCTCCGATAACTTGCCGGCGATAAAGTCGCGCTCGGCGTCGACTCTAGGATCGATGCGGTGGAAAACTCGAAGCCTGCGGAACTCCCATTGCAGTGCCACATCGTAGGTCGCCGCGCCTACCCAGATTGGCGTCCCATCGACGGTGTATTCCGTTCTCCAGATGCGAATGTGATGGCGTTTGGCGACGACTGATTCGGAATCGGGCAGAGCGTACGAGTAGTCCTGGGGCCGTCCAAAGACATAAAGTGCGCGCATGGGCAACTTAGCGTAGTGCATGCGCTGCATTGCCAAGTGCCAGAATGCCGGAAACCTCGTCTTCTCGGTCTTGATCCATCCAGAGCGCGCGAAGGCATCTTCCAGCTCCGACTGCTTCGCCACAAACGCCAAGTTGAGCATGTCCCCGTCGTGTCCCTGCCTGTCGACGGCGCGTGGCGGCAGGAAGTGAATCATCTGGCTGAGCCCCGGCTCTTCTCTCTTTGCGGCTATCAAATTGGCCGTCGGCACTATCACCCGGCTGGCTGTATAAGCGGTTACTTCCATTCCTTTCAAGACGGTGCTGTCGCCTCCGCGCGACAGCAAGAAAACTGGAGCTGCTGGCAGGTAAGACAATCCGGTGGCTAGCATCTCCAAAAACATCAATCTGGTGCGCGAGCCGCCTTTGATGACTTTGCTGGCACTGAGCGGGACGGTCTCGCCCGTGATCAGTTTGACGGAATCTAACCGTATAACGACCTTTCCTCCGATACCAAGCATGCGCTTATGGCTGACACGAACCACCGACCCGCTTGCAAGCGAGCCGGCTTCGATGACGGTATAGCCATCGACCTCGACATTTTTTAATACAACGAAATCGAGGCGATCTCCCGGTTTCGCGTGTGCCGAAGAGATGGTTTTATCCAATTGCAACTTGACGGGAATACCTGTGGAGACGGAAATCTGGCCGGGAGTTGACACGAGATCCGGTCCTGGAAGGGAGGTGAGCGATTGCGCTGGGTCGTCACGCTTGATCTCTACACTCGTTGGTCTCGTCGTTAGTAGAGTTGTTGCTACAGAGGTTATCTCACCATTGTCAGAAACAAGTGACTGCCCGCACGCGGCTGAAGGCAACAGGATGAGGTAGAAAATGCTGCGGATAGGGATGGTGCGGACTATTTTGTAAAATATCAGTGGCGCTGCCTCCATGAGAGGTCCAACTCTCATTACTAGCCCAGGAAGTAGCGCCTTAGCGCGCGATGATCTGCGTCTCTGGGTTTCGTACGTTAGGTGCTCACCGGGCCCGTTCTGTTGTCTTGTAGATTGGCGCTTTCGGTCTTTCGTGACAATTCCTGTGCAAAAACATGCCGTTCTGGAAAATCTTCTGGTCTTGGTCAAATGGTCTTGGTCAAAAATGCTTGAGCTCGGTCTTTACTAAGCGGCTGAAAGTGGGAACCCGGCGGGCATAGTAAAGTAGTAGCAGGCCCGTACAGAAAACAACTGAGGTTTCAATCTGAATAAAAGTATCCGCAACATCGCAATTATTGCTCACGTTGACCATGGCAAGACGACGCTCGTCGATGCCCTGCTCCGCCAAAGCGGCACTTTCCGCGATAACGAGACCGTCGCCGAGCGCGTCATGGACTCGAATGATCTGGAGCGTGAACGTGGCATCACCATTCTTGCCAAGAACACAGCCGTGTTCTTCGGCGGCATCAAAATCAATATCGTGGATACGCCGGGCCACTCCGATTTCGGTGGCGAGGTCGAACGAGCTTTAAAGATGGTCGATGGCGTCATGCTTCTGGTGGACGCAAGCGAAGGGCCGCTGCCGCAAACGCGCTACGTTTTGAGCAAGGCCTTGGAAGCCAATCTCAAACCGATCCTTGTTATTAACAAGATTGACCGGCCTGACGCGCGTCCGCAGGAAGTTCTCAACGAGGTTTACGACCTATTTATCGATTTGGACGCCAAAGAAGAGCAACTGGACTTTCCGGTGCTTTACACAAACGCCAAGGCCGGAACCGCCGCCATTCACCAGGGCGCACACGGCGAAGATTTGCGGCCACTATTCGAGTCGATAGTCGACACCATTCCCGCTCCTCAGGGTGATAAAGATGGCCCGCTTCAAATTTTGGTCGCGAACTTAGACTATAGCGAATATCTCGGCCGACTCGCGATCGCACGTGTATTTTCTGGAACCATGAAGACTGGCGAAGACGTCGCTATCGCGAAGCGCGACGGAACGTTTCTGAAGACGAAAATCACGAAGCTCTTCAGCTTTTCGGGGCTGAAGCGTACCGATATCACAGAGACATCGCTCGGCGACATCATTGCGGTCGCCGGGGTCGAGGGAATCACCATCGGCGAGACGATCACCAGCGCTGAAAATCCGACGCCTTTGCCGCCCATCGTCATCGATGAACCGACAATTGCGATGCTGTTCACTATAAACACGTCTCCATTTTGCGGGCGCGAGGGCACTTTTGTTACCTCGCGCAACTTGCGTGAGCGGCTGGTGAAGGAACTGCTGACCAATGTTTCACTCCGCATGGAAGAGACGGGCAGCACGGATTCGTTCAAAGTTCTCGGCCGCGGCGAACTGCAACTCTCCATCTTGATTGAGATGATGCGGCGTGAAGGCTACGAACTCATGGTGGGCAAGCCTGAAATCGTTACAAAGCGCATCGACGGCAAGTTGATGGAGCCGGTCGAGCACCTCACTGTCGACGTTCCCGAAGAATTCGTTGGTGTGGTCATGGAGCATGTCGGCTCGCGCAAGGGCGAAGTCGCGAACATGCACAATCATGGTTACGGCCGGGTGCGCATTGAATTTCGCGTTCCCAGCCGCGGCTTGATTGGATTACGCAGCACGCTTCTCACCGACACCCGCGGAACCATCGTCATGAATGCGCTGTTCGATGGATACATCGAATGGCAGGGAGAGATTCCGCATCGTCCCACGGGGGCACTGGTAGCCGATCGCAACGGGGTGACGACGTCATACGCTCTTTACAATCTGCAGGAGCGAGGCACGCTCTTTGCCGGCCCTGGGACCGACGTGTATGAAGGCATGATCATCGGGGAAAATGCCAAAGATACGGATCTTGATGTCAACATTGTTCGCGAAAAGAAGTTGACGAATATGCGGGCGTCCACCTCCGATGAAGCGATCCGCCTCGTTCCATACCGCAACCTGAATCTGGAGCAGGCAATCGAGTTTATTGCGGATGATGAATATGTTGAGGTCACGCCGAAATCATTGCGGCTGAGAAAAAAAGTTCTGCAGTCGAATAAGCGCAAGCGGTCGCTGGCCGAAGTCGAAGGCTGATCGGGCTCGAAAAACAAAGTACCGTGTGGGGAAGTGCGACCTCGCCCGTCCAGTCCCTTGAGTCTCCCGGCCCCAAGTTCCCGGCAGCATTAAAGGGCTCGTGCCAGATCAAAAACAAATTCGCATGCTGCTTATTCCGTGCAGTTGCGGCGCCACGTTTGCTGTTACCGACGATTACGATCGGCGCGGGACGCACTTGCGCAGCTTTATTCCCTGCCCGAAGTGCGGTAAGCGCCACGACCCGCGCAACCGATTACTTCGCCTCGGCTATCAAGACCGCCATTTCTGGACTGTCGATGATTGTTAAGCGGTCCTCCAAAACATGAACAGGGCGAATGACGGGCCCTATCATTGAGGCAGTCACCCCGCACGTTGTACACTTCCCTTACGCGCCCGTAGCTCAGCTGGATAGAGCGGTTGCCTCCGGAGCAACAGGTCGGGAGTTCGAATCTCTCCGGGCGCACCAGTTCGGTATAAAACTGCGAACTCCAGCAGTCGCCGATTCTACGCCCCGTGCGGCGACAAGTGCCCA
>JAYVCW010000228.1:0-17642 GCA_043749775.1 Acidobacteriaceae bacterium
GCGAGATCGTCGCAAGCAAGATGAAAATTACGGCCTACTGCGCCGCGCGCACCCACGAAAACGACATTCGCCCGGTGGCCGACATCATGCAGAAGACCGGCTTGCCGATTGAGGTTGCAGCCTTCCTTGGCACAAGCCCAATCCGCCGTTATGCCGAAGAGTGGGATGGCGACTTCCTTCTAAAGACCACGGAGAAGGCCGTTAAATACGCGGTTTCGCTTGGCCTGGAAGTGATGTATGTCACCGAGGATACGACGCGGTGCGACCCCGAGACGGTGAAACAGCTCAATCGCGCCGCGGTTAACTGTGGAGCACACGCCCTTGTGCTCTGCGACACCTGCGGACACGCAACGCCGGCGGGCGCGAGCGCGCTCGTGAAGTTTGTCTTAGAAGAAGTTGTACAACCTTCCGGTCAAAAGATTCGCGTCGACTGGCATGGCCATTGCGATCGTGGACTCGCCGTCGCAAATTCGATTGCCGCTCTGATCGCCGGTGCCGATTGCGTTCATGCCACAGCCCTCGGTATTGGAGAACGTGTCGGTAACACGCAGATGGATCAGATGCTCGTGAACTTGAAGTTGATGGGCGTCTCTCCGTGGGATGAGCAGGACTTGACGAAACTCAAGCGCTATTGCGAAACCGTCGCGGAGGCAACCGGCGTTCCGATTCCTGCGAATTATCCGGTCGTCGGAGAAGACGCGTTTCGTACCGCGACCGGAGTACACGCCGCTGCTGTGATCAAAGCGTACAAGAAGAATGATATCGAGTTAGCGAATACGGTTTATTCCGGAGTGCCTTCGCACTACTTTGGCCTTGAACAAGTCATTGATATCGGTCCGATGAGCGGAAAATCAAATGTCTTGTTCTGGCTGGAACGGCGCGGGCTCCCGCAGAACGAAGACGTCGTCGACAAAATTTATAAGTTCGCGAAGGCCAGTGATCACACTCTGAGCGAAGCGGAGATTATGGCGTGCGTGGCGTCGAATTGAGCGATAGATCACTCCGGCTCCCTGGTCAACTCCGGACTTGGTACCGTATCCTTCTCTAACTCTTTGTGACGCGCCGCCCGCTGTTCGTTCAGCATCTTGGCGGCGGAAGCCAACTCTTCGCGCCCTTCTTTACCGCGGCCCATGCGCATTAAAACCTGCCCGCGAAGATATCGCGCGCTGGCGTTTCCGGAGTCGACGCGCACTACCTGATCCAATTCTGTCAGGGCCGCGGAGTAGTGCCTACGGCGCTCTTCGATTTTCGCGATCCCCAGGTGAGCGCTCACCAACTGCGGGTTATATCTAAGCGCATTGCGATAATTCCTGATGGCCCCATCGTCGTTCCCGCTGGTTGATTCGATATTGCCTAACTGTTCGTAACTGAAAGGCGTGTCTGGTTCGACCGCGATATCTTTGCGGAATTCACCGCGCGCTCGTTGGTTATCATTTTTACGCGCGTATGCAAGGCCAAGATTGAAATGCACATAGGGAAGCTTCGGATCGCCCTTAGCCGCGGCCTCCAATTCCTTCACCGCATCGTCAAACTCACCGCGATTAAGATGTGCTTTCCCCATCAATAAATGAAATTCTGGCGATCCTTCGCCGACTGCTACAAGGCGCGTTCCGGCTCTCTCTTCGAGCGCCTGGTCTTTAGCTTTATAGGCGGCAATATCGAGCACGTAGAGATAATTGAGCTGCGAAGACGCCTTGTCCCACAACGGTTCGAGGGCGCTAATCGCGTCGGTCCAGCGATCAGTAAAAAAGTAGCAGAGCCCCAACAGGTATCGTGCCTGAAAAGAATCCGGCGACTGTTTTACGACCGATTCAAAAGGCTGGACGGCCCGAGCGAAATCATTTTGCCGAAAATAAACCAGCCCAATGTTCAGGCGAATGCCCGCAACTTCGGGCGCTAGCTTCTGTGCTTTTTGCAGATCGCCGAGCGCCTGCGGCCACTTCTTGCGCCGCATGTGAATCACGCCGAGGTTGGCGTATGCACCCGCTACTTCAGGATTCGCGGCCAGTACTTGCCGGAAGGCGTGCTCCGCCAAATCCAGATGGCCAGCCTGCAGAGCGGCTTCTCCGGCGGCGAAAGATTTTTGTGGATCAATCGCCGACTGCTGCGCGCACGCGGCACCGGGAATGAATAAAAGGAATACCAAGAGTACAACCACGATCGTGGCGAAGCTTGACACTGGTTTCATCGTCCTGTAGTGTCCGCCAGCAAGAGGCCAAAGTTCAAGAAGTGCATGGAGTCCCCTGATTCGAAGCCTACGCGAAAAGCGACGCCGCCGAAATCCCAACGGGCGCCCGATGCTTCCTCACGCACGCCCTCGAAGTCTGCCGCTGTAACCATCCGCGACGTAGCCGAGCGCAGCGGATTCTCTTCAGCTACGGTTTCGATTGTCTTAAACAACGCTCCCTTGGCCCGGTATATACCTGACACAACGAAAAAACGTATTCACAATGCGGCCTCCCTCCTAGGCTACCGCCCAAATCTCTTTGCGCGTTCGCTGCGAGGCCGTCGCAGCCACACCGTCGGAGTCATGGTTTTCGACATGACCGATCCTTACTGCACACTGGTGTTGCGTGGAATCGAAAACACGCTTTATCAATCTTCCTTCCTGCCAATTTTGACTGACGTTCACAATGAGCGCAGCCGCTTCGAGCGTTATCTGGAGATGCTGCTCGATCGACGCATCGAAGGCCTTGTTGTGCTCGCAAATTGGTTGTTCGTCGACATTAATGTGCTCGCCGATCTGGAGAAAAATAATATTCCCACGGCAACCGTGGGCCGCGAACTCAATAACGCCAACATCAGTTCGGTGATTGTGGATAACGCAGCCGGCGCCTACGCCGCGGTAGAGCACCTTCATTCTCTCGGGCACCGCAAGATCGCATTCATTCGCGGCCCTAAACGTTTGACCGACACTGAACCCAGATGGCGCGGGGTGCGGACTCTGGCAAAGGAACGAGATCTGGAACTCGACGCACGTTTAATTGTCGACCTTCCAGAATCTGGAGATCCGTTCTCAAGTTTTGAACAAGGCTACAAATTAACGGAGGAATTGCTGCGCCGAAATCGTCCGTTCACCGCGTTAATGGCCTTTGACGATATGACCGCCTTTGGCGCGATTCGTGCTCTTAACAAAGCAAACATCCGTGTTCCAGAACGCTGCTCAGTGATCGGCTTCGACGATGTTGCGCCCGCAGCAATCTACGCGCCTGCGCTCACAACCATCCGCCAACCCATGGAAACCATGGGCACTACTGCCGCGACGATTGTTCTCGAGGCAATCAATGCGTCCCTGGAGAAAAAGTCCACCGGCAACATTCACCGCCGGATCTTGCCCGAGCTAATCGTGCGCGAATCCACCCGGAATGTGAAATAGAGCGATGTGAGCATGTCGGACCATGGTCCGACAATGATGACCAACTGCTTTTTCACTTGACTCTCGAAATCAGGTGAAGCACTATTGATACGTTTTAATAGAGGCATTTAACTGTTTTTTGTGGCTTCGTGCCATTAGGTTTTCAGGGACGACAAATTCCAATGTTGAGTTCGATGTTAAGTGCTATGAAAAGAGGTCAAGCGATGAGTTTCCGACTATGGTGCGGAGTAACCCTGCTGGCTGTGTGTTCAGCGATCAATCTTAGCGCTCAGGATACGGGCGAACTTACGGGCACGGTTCGGGATAACAGTGGAGCTGTTGTCCAGGGAGCCGAGGTGACGATCGCCGGCGCTGCTGGCGGCATCCAGCGCACGACTACAACCAATTCCGACGGAGACTATACGGCGGCCGGATTGCCGGGCGGCACTTATAACCTTGCGGTGAGTGCAAAGGGCTTCAAGACATTCAAGGGACAAGGTGTCGTTCTGCGCGTGGCCCAGAGGGCGCGCGTCGACGCAACCCTGACTGTTGGAGACATTGCGACCGAGGTCATTGTTCAAGGCGAGGATTTGAATCAGGTCGAGACGCAATCGTCCGAACTTTCAGGAACCGTGACCAGCAAGCAGATTAGCCAGTTGCAGCTGAACGGACGAAATTACACGCAGTTGCTCGCACTGACCCCTGGAGCCACTAATCAATCTGGCGCTGACGAACCGGGTACTGGCCTGGCAACTGTCGCTTACAGCGTCAACGGTGGCCGCACGGAGTACAACAACTGGGAGATTGACGGCGGCAACAACATGGATGATGGCAGCAACCTGACGCTGATGACCTATCCGAGCATCGACGCCATCGGTGAAGTGAAGTTGCTGACCTCGAACTACGGGGCGCAGTATGGCCGCAACGGATCTGGCACGGTTGAAATTGAAACCAAGTCTGGTACGAACCATTTCCACGGCGATGTGTACGAATTTGTGCGCAATGACGCCTTTAACGCGCGCAACTATTTTGCTCCCAGCGTGCCATCCTATAAGCGCAACGATTTCGGCTACACTATCGGCGGGCCGGTTTACATCCCGGGTCTATATAACGAGAGTAAGACCAAGACCTTTTTCTTTTTCTCGGAAGAGTGGCGCCGCGAGATTAATCCAACAACGTTTAACGTCCCCGTTCCGTCATGCGCCGAGCGCGGGCTTGGAGTCGACTGTACTTCTCCGCAAAGCGCGTTTGGCGATTTCAGCGAGCCTTGTAATTTGTCAGTGGCCTGCCCGATCATATCCAGCGGGCCCTCGCAGGGAGGCAGTTTCACTAATAATTTAATCCCGATTGATCCCAATGCCGTTCCGCTCCTCGCAATGTTCCCGCTGCCAAACGCGCACGACCCAAATAACGCGACATGGACTTTTAATCAATCGACATCGACGCCTACCAAATGGCGCGAAGAGCTTTTTAAAATCGACCACAACATCACGCCAAATCTGCGCGCGTCAGTTCGCTATATTCACGACTCGTGGAATTCCATTTCTCCCGTCCCGCTTTGGACGAATGGTGGCAGCTACCCGACAATTCAAGACACCTACGGCCAGCCTTCGACCAGTGTCGTAGCCCACGTTACAGCTACTCTCAGCCCGACGCTGCTAAACGAATTTGTGTTCAGCTACTCGACGAATCACATTACCTTTCAGAATATCGGGGCGTGGCAGCGGCCAGCGGGTTACAACCTCGGCATATTTCAAAACGGATTCGGCGGCGGAAAGTTGCCGGGCGTTCAGTTGGGCGGTGACGTTCTTTTCGGAGGCATTGCGCAGGACGCAGGCTATGTTCCGAACGGACCGGTCAACTCCAATCCGAGCTACACCTATCGCGACAACGTCTCCAAGAATTTCGGCAAGCATAATTTTCAATTCGGAGGCTATTTCGTCGCCTCGCAGAAGAACGAATTACCGCAGTTCGAGCCTTCGGTCAATGGATTCATCAGTTATGACACCGGCTTCTCCGGGTCGACCGGCAACTCGTTCGCAGATTTGCTGACCGGAAACATCTCCAGCTTCGGTCAGGCCAGCGGCCAGCCCAAGTATTACTTGCGTTATAAGATTTTCGAGCCCTATTTTCAGGATGACTGGCGCGTGACTCCGAGGTTGACGCTAAATCTCGGTTTGCGAATCAGCATGTATGGGACGGTGTTCGATAAGAAGAAACAAGCCTATAACTTCGACCCATCAAAGTACCAGCAGGGCGCAACTCTCCTGAATCCGGATGGCACCATTTCGGCGGGAGGCACAAATGGGCTCGTGCAATGCGGCGTAGGCGGAGTTCCGAGGGGCTGCGCGAGCGGGCACCTTTTCAATCCCGGACCTCGTATCGGCTTTGCATGGGATCCGTGGGGCAATGGCAAAACAGCCGTTCGCGGAGGATACGGCATCTTCTTCGAACACACGAACGGCAATGAAGCGGTGGCAACCGCTCTTGAGGGTTCGCCGCCCCTGGTGCAGAATCCGGCCCAGCAGAATATTCCAACTACCTTCGACGCCTTTGGCAAAATCGCGACCTCGGGCTACTCGCTAGTAGGAGCCGGAGGGTTGGGCGCACAATTTCCGCAAAGCGTTGTTTCAATTCCTAACAAACAGATCTGGCCGTATATTCAGCAATGGCATCTGGATATTCAGCATGAAATGCCGGGCCACATCGTCACCACCATTTCGTATGTAGGCAGCAAGGGCACTCATCTAGGCCAACGCTACGACCTGAATCAAATTCGGCCCACGCCGGCAAGTGCTAATCCTTATGCTAAGGGACAACCGTTCACAGGTGTCATACTTAATCCAGATGGAAGCGTTAAATACCCTGGTGACTGCGCGAATGGCACGGCAGGATTCGGCGGCCCGGTAATTCCTGGCTACAATCCCGACGGCGTGGCTGCGGACCAGACGCCCGGAACCCCCGGGGTGAATATGTACGTGGCTTGCGGAAATAATGCTGATTTTTTCCGCCCATACCTGGGTTTTTCAGCCATCAGGGCGCAACGAAATACGGCTTCCTCCATCTACCACGGACTGCAACTCTCGGCTAGAAAAACCGTAGGGTCGTTGCAGCTCTCGGCATCGTATACTTATTCGCATTCCATCGACGACGCTTCCTCGGCAGGTGATGGCAGCTTCGTGAACTCCTATGATCTTGCGGCCAATCGTGCCAGTTCGAACTTCGATCAACGGCATGTATTTACTTTGAGTTATATCTACGACCTTCCTTTCTTTAAGGGAGCAGGCTTTACTCACACGCTGCTCGGTGGATGGCAGTGGTCTGGCATCACCACCATTCAAACCGGCACGCCCTTCACGCTGACAAATGGCGGAGACGGCACCGTTCCGGGAGACAGCGCCGGAGTTGCAAATGGCATCGGGACGAGTTCCAGACCCGATGTCATTGGAAACCCAAATGCCATCGGTTCCGGTTCAGGCGCGAGCCAGATTGGTGAGAATGTTTTTGGTCCTCTCGTCGCCAATCCGGCGGCGTTTGCCGCACCACAGGGCTTGACATTTGGCAATGAAGGTCGCAACCTGCTGCGCAATCCACGGCAAACAAACTTCGACATGGCCATCTACAAGCACTTTCCAATCAAGGAGAGAATGTCAGTTGAGTTTCGTGCCGAGGCGTTCAACGTTTTCAACCATACCGAGTTTGGGTACATCGGGGGCGATGCGGGCTCAGCCGGTGGAAACAGCGGCCTAAGCAGCTTTACCAATTCGGCTAGTTGCTACGCTGGGCCGAATCACTCAATCAATGATCAAAGCTGCTTGGCGGGAGGGCTGTTGCGGCCGGCATCAGCGCATCAGGCCCGTGTTCTGCAACTGGCGCTAAAGCTCCTCTTCTAGGCGAACTCTTAGCGGTAAAAGCGAAGTCCTGGCGCGACACAAGCCAGGACTTTTGTTGTTTTGTTACGCAGATCCAAATTCCAGGCCGGCGAGTTATGCCAAATCTGGAATGGCGATTTCGGTCTTGGCTGCGCTCCTGCGTGCTGCGCGATTTAGCAACTTTAAGCTTTGATCTAAATCGGCAATCAAGTCATCAACGTGCTCGATGCCTACGGACAGCCGAATCATCTGCTCCGTCACTCCCATTCTCCTGCGTAATTCAGGGTCGATCATGTAGTGTGACGTGAGCACAGGAATTGTAACCAGCGAATCGACGCCGCCGAGACTGGGTGCCAGGGTAAACAAATTCAAGGCTTCGGCGACGCGGCATGCATCTTCACCGCTTCCTTCTACTTCGAAACTGAGAACGCCGCCCCCGCCTTTCATCTGCTTTTGCGCGATGGTGTAGTCCGGATGACCTTTCAGCATTGGATAATGTACGCGCGTGACTGCGAGATGCTGGTTGAGAAATTCTGCTATGCGGAGCGCGCTCTCGTTCTGGCGCTCGACTCTAACCGCAAGCGTCTTGATGCCACGCAACAATAGAAACGCGGCGTGAGGGTCCATGACCCCGCCAAGCGTGGTACGGGCATGCTGAATGATCTCGATCAGATCGGTGCGGCCAGCGACGATGCCGCACATAATGTCAGAGTGGCCGCCAAAGTATTTGGTTCCCGAATGAAGCACCAGATCGATGCCCCATTCCGCCGGTCGGCAATTGATAGGAGTAGCAAAGGTCGAGTCGATGGTGCTGATCAAATCGTGTTTGTGAGCCAGGTTCGCAATTTTTTCCAGATCCACGACTCGCACGTTCGGGTTCGTCGGCGATTCAATGTGGATCAGCTTCGTGTTGGCTCGAATCGCTTTCTCATGCTGCGCAATATCGTTGACATCGACAAAGGTTGTCTCGACCCCCATCTTTGGCAGCCACTGCGACAGGAATTTGATCGCCCCGCCGTAGATGTCCCGCTGCGCCACAATGTGGTCGCCGGCCTTGACGAGCGCGAGTATTGTGGTTGTGATGGCCGCCATGCCCGACGAAAAAAGCAGAGCCTGCTCAGTGCCTTCCAGTTCGGCAATGGCCTTCTCTGCGGCCGTGCCGGTAGGGTTTCCATAGCGTGTGTAGTAGTTGTCTGAGTTGGTCAGGCGCAATTGCTCTTGCATATCAGCCGCTTCGAATGTCGAGCTCTGATAGATCGGAGTATTAATGGGAGCATTTTTCTTCCTCAGATCGGTCCCGCCGCGCACCGCCTCAGTTTCCTGTCGAAATTTATGTTTCTCCATCTAATCCTCCGTAGAAACGTGGTTTGCCGCGCCCGCCATCACAAATTTATAGGGAGCACCGGTATGGCGCCCGCGACGGGTCAATGGCGTCCGAGCGTCAGCGATTGCTCTTTGATGACGCGTTCGCCAGCGCCGGGACAGGCGACAGCCACTGCGACGATCTCGCATGCCGACCGCTCACGAGTTGATCAAACTCGTGCTGCAACGCTCGCGTCACCGGCCCCGCCTTACCCGTACCGATCACGCGGAAATCGATCTCTCGCAGCGCGATGACTTCCGCAGCCGTTCCGCACACAAAAACTTCGTCTGCAATATAAAGTTGATCGCGTGAGATAAGTTCCTCGACGACGGTGTATCCCCAATCACGCGCCAACATGATGAGGGTGTCGCGCGTGATGCCTTCGAGTATCCCCGCTCGCGGTGTGGTGTAGATCACATTCTTGCGGACCAGGAACAAATTCTCACCGGTACACTCGGCTACATAACCATCGGGACCGAGCATGATGGCCTCGTCGAATCCGGCACGTTGCGATTCCGTTTTGGCCAAAATTGAGCTTACATAGTTCCCCGAAACTTTGGCCTTCGTCATCATGATGTTGGGATGAAGCCGCGTGAAAGAAGCGATGTTCGCCCGGATACCGTTTTCCTTGGCCGCTGCTCCGAGAAACGTTTTCCATTCCCACACTGCGACCATAAAGCGAGGCTCGCCGGCCTCAACCGTGAGGCTCATCGCGCCATCAAGAAAAATCATGGGCCGTATGTAACACGAGACAAAATCGTTGGCCGAGATGGTCTGATTAATAGCAGACTTTATCTGCTCGAAATCGACGGGAAGATCGCGAAAGCCAACGATGTGTGCGGAGTCGAGCAGGCGCTGCACGTGTTCATCGAGTCGAAGCACGGCCGGACCATTCTCTGTCGAGTAGCAACGAATTCCTTCGAAAACGCTGAAACCGTATTGCATCCCGGCGCTGAGAAATGGAACCACGCCTTCGCTGGCGGGCTTGAGAGAATCATGGACCCAAATATAACGGGCGGCGGACATGTTTTCCTTCCGACTAAAAAGTATGTGTTAAGCAAGGGTGACTTCATTAAGATACCTGCCATCTGCGAGAAGCGGCAAGCCGCGGCGAATGCATAGCTTGGGATCGCCAGAGAATTTGTAATTGCCACCTTGGAAATTGACCGCTGAAAATTCGCCGATGAATTCTGCTTCTCACCGCGCTTCTGTGGGCAAGCCGTATGATGGACTAGCGTTCTACAGCTTCACGGTGATGAAACCCAAGTGTCCATAGCTCAAAGCCCAATAATGAATTCGATTCTTCGCTGCATAGCTTGCGGAAATATGCCGATCTCCGCGGCGCAGGATTTTCGCTGCACCGTCTGCGGCAACTTGCTCGAATTTATTTTTCCTGCGGCAGATTCGGGCAAAGTCCCCGATCCTCAGGCCTTAAAGTCACTCTGGCTTAATCGACGTGGTTCCCGCGATCCGCTCGATCAGAGCGGCGTCTGGCGCTTCCGCGAATTCCTTCCCGAAATCGAGGTCGAGCATGCCATCACTCTGCGGGAAGGGAATACTCCGCTCTACGAGATGCCGCGCAGCGCCCGCTGCGCCAACCTCGATACCTTGTTCGCGAAGCATCAGGGCATGAACCCGACGGCGTCTTTCAAAGACACGGGCATGACGTTCGCGGCGTCGGCCGCCCATCAGGGTGGGTTTCAGTGGGTGGCTTGCGCTTCCACCGGCAATACTTCCGCATCCATGGCCGCGTATGCAGCGCGCGGCAATATGCATAGCCTGGTATTGATTCCCGAAGGCAAAATTTCGTGGGGAAAGCTCTCGCAGTCGCTCGACTATGGCGCTCTCACCTGCCAGCTGCGCACCGACTTTGACGGATGCGTCCGCCTCCTTAACGATCTCGTTCGGCAGAAGCCGGTATATCTGTTGAACTCAGTGAACCCATACCGCATCGAGGGCCAGAAAACCGCCGCCATCGAACTGATGGAGCAGTTAGCCTGGGATCCTCCCGATCACATCATTGTTCCGGGAGGAAATTTGGGTAACAGCTCCGCCATCGGCAAAGCCTTGCTTGAGATGCACGAGCTCAAATTAATTACCCGTCTGCCAAAACTCTCAATCATTCAGGCGGAGGGTGCGAATCCCTTCTACCGCAGCGTCCGCGAATTCCAGGGCAAGAAGTTGGAAGCGATGAATGCCGAAACCTTGGCAACGGCGATTCGCATCGGGAATCCGGCGTCATGGAAGAAAGCGCTCCGCGTACTTGAAGCTACGGGAGGAGAAGTAGAAGAGGTGACAGAAGTTGAGATCGCAAATGCCAAAGCGGAGGTCGGGTCCGACGGCATAGGGTGCGAGCCAGCCTCAGCGGTGACATTAGCGGGACTGAAGAAATTGCGTCAGCGCGAATTCGTCAAGCGGGGCGAAGCCGTTGTCTTGATCTTGACCGGGCATCTTCTCAAAGATCCGGATTTCACAATTAAATTTCATCGCGGTGATCTTTTCGCTGGAACCTCATCTGAGACCGAATTCGCGAACTCCAAATATCTGCAGCGAGCCCCGGTAATTCTCGACGCCGATCTGGGGGCCGTCATTTCCGTGCTTGAAGAAGCCGAGAGAAATTCGTAGCACTCCGCGCCAAACTCGTGTATAAAAAACAGTTCGATGTACGCCGCCTTCTGAAGGGCTGTCTGGCTCAGCTGAAAAGGTTAAAGCCTTTATTTCCAAATGGTTGATGCGTTATTGTTCATCAGGTAGTTTTACCCCTTAACTTATGCCTTCGCGTCCCGCATCTCAAGATCGATCGATCCGGTTAGCCATTCCGGCTAGTTCAGCCAATTTAGGTCCGGCGTTTGATGCAGCTGCTCTCGCGCTTGATTTTCACCTGCGCCTGCGGGCTGAGCGCGCGCCCGATTTTTTTGTCACGGCCACCGGGCGGGATCAGCAGATATGCAGCCGGATGGAAAATCACCTCATCGTGACGACGTATTGCGAGGTACTTGAGTCGGAGAACCGCAAAATTGCGCCGCTGCGGATTCATATTGAGAATGAAATTCCCATCGGTCGTGGTTGCGGGTCTTCCGCTGCGGCGCGCTTAGCCGGCATCGCCTTGGCGGTACATTTTGGTCATCTTCGCTGGAAGAACGATCGCATCGTCGGAGAAGCTTCCATGCGCGAGCAGCATCCTGATAACGCCTCTGCGTCGTGGATGGGCGCGCTAACCGTGGCGCGCATGGCGAACCAGGTGCAGGCTCAGGTTGTCGAGGTCAAACCGAAAGGGAAGTGGCCACTACTGCTTGCGATCCCTGACGCTCCGTTGTCGACGGAGCAGGCGCGCCGCGTGCTTCCGTTCCAGTATTCGCGCGCCGACGCGGTGACTAACATTCAGAATTCCATGCTGCTGCTGGCGGCATTCACACAAGATCGACCCGATCTGCTTTCGTCGGCGCTCGAAGACAGAATTCACCAGCCTTATCGCGCGCCGCTCGCGCCTTTACTTCCAGCCCTGAAAGAGCTTACTGGAGACTCTGGCATCCTCGGGGCTGCGCTAAGCGGAGCGGGCCCGTCGGTGCTGGTCTTTTTGGATCCCAAGGTCCCCACGAAGCGCGCGAAACAGAGAATTGCAGCCCATCTCACCAAGCGCCGCTTGACCGCTGAACTTATTCTTACCGAAATCGCGATGCACGGGGGGCGCGACGGCGGCGACTGGAAGAAGCACCACCCTCCGGCAAAGAAAGACTCAGCGAAAGCTGGTCTCTAGTTCACCAGCGGAGAGCCTGTCTCGCTGCGCGATTTGAACGGCCACTCTCCGCGGCGCCACGATCTCACGCCGTAAACGCAAATCCCCAACATGAGAATCACCGCGGCATAACGTATTTCCTTCAGAAACCCCTTGCGCGAAAGCAGAATAAAAATAAAGCTCCCTGCGGCCAGAAGCGCCGGTAGAGGATAGAGCCACATGCGGAACGGGCGTTCCATATCTGGGCGTCGAATGCGCAGTACGATGACTCCGATGCTTTGTACCAAAAATTGCAGAATAATTCTGATCACTACCAGCGCCGCAATTAAGTCCGCGAGCTTCAGAAAGCAAAACAGAATAGCCACTCCCGCCAACGCTAACAACGAGACGTAGGGAATCTGATGAGTCGGATGAATGCGAGCGAAGGAGCGAAAGTAGTTGCCGTCAAGCGCTGCCGCGTACGGCACACGTGAGTAGCCGAGCATGAGCGAGAAAACCGACGCGAATGCCGTCCACATTACGAGTGCCGAGGCAAATCCGGCGGCACGAGAACCATATACCCTCTCCATCAAAGTCGAAACCACATGCAGGTCGCTATGCGAAGTTCCAGACTGCGCGATGTCACGCCAGGGCACCACTCCGAGGATGCTGATGTTCATCACGATGTAGATGAACGCCACTGCCGCGATCGAAATCAGCAGCGCGCGAGGAATCGTCTTTCCGGGATCTTTCACCTCGTCCCCGAGAAAACAGACATTGTAGTAGCCCCAATAATCGTACGAGACAATCAGCATCACAGCGCCCAGGCCGCGAAAAAAATCTCGCGAAAAAGAGAATGCTCCCGGAGGAAAGTCGAACGCCTGATGAGCGTTAAAGTGAGTCACGCCGGTGAAGATGATCCAGCCGATAGTGCCCATCACCCCAATCCAGAGAAGCGCTGACAGTTTAGAAATTGCGGTGATGCGGCGATAAAGCAAGAATGCGGCCAGGGAGCAGACGGCGATCGCGACCACGGTGGCAGGCATGGCAACCGCGGTGATTTGCAACGGCCCAAGCAGCGGAACTTTAACCGTCGCGGTGTGTGAGAACCAAATGTTTTGCAGATTCGGCCAGAAGAAAGAAAGATATTGCGAGAAACCGACTGCTCCCGAGGCAATCGAGAGTGGAGCGCTGAAAGACAACTGCCAGATGAAGAGAAAAGAGACCAGGCGTCCGAATGTTTTCGGCCCGTAGATTTCTTTGAGATATCGATAGGAGCCGCCCGAGCCGGGCATAGCCGCTCCAAGTTCAGCCCATACCAGACCATCGCAAGCCGCCAGCACCGCGCCCAGAATCCATCCCAGCATGGCTTGAGGGCCGCCCATCGCACTGATAACGAGTGGAATTGTGATGAACGGTCCCACGCCGATCATATCGATCATGTTCAGCGCAGTGGCGGATCTAAGACCGATACCGCGAACGAGTTGTGCTTTGCTCTCGTTCTCGCCGGCGCTTGAGGTTGTCATGTGTGAATTAGCGTGGGAACTCGCCCATCAATGTTCCCGTTCCGGCAAAATGAAAGACCTGCTTTTTCCATCTCTACTAAACGTAACCGACTAACGTTAAGCGCAATACGCCAAGACGCGCGGCTATGAATTTAGCGGCTGGCGATTAAGTTCACGAACAGCCGAACCGCTCCCGGCACCCCTGCCGGCACTTGCCTGAAAAATGCGTACCCGGTGTAGACGTACGTTCCCTTGCCATAGTTAGCGATCAGCAATCCGCCCTTCTGCTCGTCTTCCCCGGGGTCGTGCGATTCGAGCAACGGAGAGAACTTGCTGTCCCACTGGCTCATAAAATAAAGCCCGCGCTCTTGCACCCATCCGTCGAAATCTTTCTTGCTGATTTCGTTCGGAGAATGAAAGATTGCGTTAGAGGGATCCGACATCGCGATCGGAGCGTCCTCAACCGAAACCCGCGCCCGGCTAAGCGTTGCAGTGTAAGGAGTGAAGTTTCCCTTATTAAAGTCAGTTGGAGATGTGTTGTACTGCACCACTAGCCTTCCGCCCGCCTGCACGAAATCGAGTAGTCGTTTGTTGTTTGCGACAACGTCTTTCTGTGTGTCGTACACCCGTATGCCGAGCACAATCGTCTGATACTTGCTCAGCTCTTCGGAGCTCAGGCGCTCCGCCGGGATGAGGGTGACGTCCATTCCGATCTGCTGCAATACGATTGGAATCGTGTCGCCAGCTCCCATGATGTAGCCGACTTTAAGACCTTTAGGAACTTTCACGTCGATTACGCTGACATGCTGTGTGGCCGGCTGGTAGTAATAGAACGTTCCGAGATCTTCTCGGGTGACAATCGAAAAGCCCTCTTTGTAGCTCGTGTCGCCGCTTTTGAAGGAGGCAAAAATTTCTTTTCTGCCCTCCCTACGATTGCCGGGAATTACTTTGTAATCGAAACTCTTCTTCTCGCCGCGCTCGCGAAATGCAAGCTGCTTGTCGCTTGGCTCTGCGCGCCAGGTCTCGGGCACCGTGACTCGCAAATCGCCTTTAGTCTCAGCGGACTTATCGTGACTTGTTTCGGGAGACGAAGAATTGTCATGAGAAGAATTGTCATGAGAAGAAGAAGCCAGGTTGCTGAACACGTCCACCTTCACATTGGGCTGCGGCCCATCCTGCGTGGCGATCACCTGCTCGCCTGGATCAAGCATGACCGAGAATGCCGGCGCCACCGCGATGGGACGTTCCGAGACCGCACCCGATGCGTCTTTGAACTTCGTCATGCAAATGGCGGTTATTACTTCCAAGCCTTCAGTCGTGCGAGCGACGACTCGCACATCGGGAGGAGGAAGAGGGAGCCCTAAATATCTTTCGTCGTCGATCGTGTTGATCGCTTCGGTCTCGGGATCGTTGCGGTGCCAGTAAGGGCGGGTACTTGCGGCGAGTGGAGGCACAGATACTTTAAATTTCGACACCAAATCGCTTGCTTCGCTCTTGCTCGATACGAGCGTCGATTTCCATCCGGAGGGAACTTCCAACGCGAGAATAACGTTCGGGTTCGGCTTCGCCTTTGCAGAGAGCCGAGCCGTAACCTCGAAGGAGTGTCCGGGTACCGCCATGAAAGCGTCGTCTGGATTCGCTCCGATTGGCGCGTCAACCAGTGCATGCAAATGGAGCCCGGCTGCGAGCGCTTGCGCTTGTTTCAACTTCGCGGAGACATCCTGTAACCTTACCTTGAAGTCGTACTTTACTTGCGGAGACAGTTCCGATTTTGAAATCTGATCCAAAGTAGCTGGGATCATTCCGCGCGCCTGAAGCAGAGGACCTTCGGCTGAAGATCCATTTTTTTCGGCTGCCGCCAACGCTTCATTTATTTTTGATTGAATGGCGGCCAGAGACTGCCTAAGCCGAGGAACGTTTTTCGCCTCGCCGCCCAATCGATCCACCAGGCCGGGCAGGGTCGAATCTATTCCGTCAAAGAAATTCGTCTCGTGTCCGTCTTTATCCTTTGGCGATTCCACAACCGAATCCACGAGTTTATAGAACGTAAAGCGGTCACCTGGATCGACCGTCCAATTCGCGGCGCCCTGTGATTGCTGGTGGCGAAGTCCCTGCATGGCAAATTCTATGTAGGACGTTCCAAGCAACGGATCGACGGCTCCGGTATTGAGTCTCAGCGTGTAGTTCGCCGCTTCGCAGGTCATCGCTCCAAACCCGCACACGTTGCCGATATAGAGCTTTTTAGGCTGCCAGGTTTCGAGGCCTTCTTTGATTTGTTCAGGAAAGCGATTCGGATCAGCCGCGGCGCGGAATGCCTCGCGAGTCAAAATGGCGGACGCCTGGTGATGGCCGTGACCATCGCGGTCGGTCCCCGAGAATCGCGCGACCAATACGTCGGGACGAAAAGTTCGAACCACTCGAACCATATCTCTCAGCGCAATGTCATGCCCCTTCCACTTTTGGAAGGTTTCGTCGGCATTTTTCGAATATCCGAAGTCGGCTACCCTCGAGAATCTTTGTTCGACTCCGTAATAACGGTCTGCCGCCAGAAGCTCAAGTGTGCGCAGCACGCCCAACGCGTCAAACAGATTGCTGCCTAATTTGTTCTGGCCGCCCTCGCCGCGATTGAGTGTCATCAGCATGGTCTCTACGCCGTTGCCGCGCGATTCGAGAGTGAGCAGGCCGCCATCTTCATCATCGGGATGTGCGGTTGTCTGCATCAGGCGGCCGGTAGTCTGCAAACGGCGGAGCATCAGTTTAAGTCCGTTCGCCCCGGTTTCTTGTGGCAGGGGATCGTAGAAACGGTCAGCCTTGTTTTCGGCTGGCTTCTTGTCGGGCGCTTGCGCAAACACACAGGAAAGACTTGCGACGACTACAAACGCATAGAGGAAGAACTTGCGTGTGTGGAATCCTGCTGTACGGAAACATTGTGCTGGCACTTTAAAGATCACCATCGAATAGGGCTACCCCGATTGATTAACGCGAATGACTCGCTCGCCTCTTCAAGAAACCCTGATTGTACTTGGATTCAGCTCGTTGGCCCCAGGAGTCTTAAAAGTTGCGGGGCTGAACCTACTCATGAAAACACTGCTAAGCGATCAGAGCGGACGAGGAGCCCACCCAGCGCAATGTTCTTATCTTGATCGACTCCCATCCTGGAGCCTCGGCCCATATTGAGCCAATAGACTGACGATTATTCAAGTCAGAATGGATTGACGCGGGAGCAGCAGCCTTTTTTGCGCCGAGCTAGTTCACAGAGGAGTGAGAATCTATACCCAGATTTTTCATCTTCGATTGAAGCGTAGTTCTCTTTAACCCGAGCCGCTTGGCGGCGCCCTGAGGTCCACCGATTTTTCCACGGCTTTCGCTTAATGCGCGCTGAATGTAATGTCGCTCAGCTGACTCCAGGGTCTGATCTTTTTGCGATGGTTTCGGTAAGGGCTGAAGTGTGTTCAGCGGCGCAACCAGCACAGAGCCTTCGGTCAGAATCACCGACCGTTCGATAAAATTCTCAAGCTCGCGCACGTTGCCGGGCCAGTTCGAAGCGACCAAGGCGTCCATTGTCTTCTTAGGAATGCTGGTTATTGTCTTGTTCATTTTGCGGGAACACTTTTCCACGAAGTGTTCGACCAGAGATCGAATGTCCTCACGCCGTTCTCGCAAGGGCGGAACGGAAATCGGAAACACGTTCAGTCGATAAAACAGGTCGCTCCTGAACTCCTTCGTTTGAACGCGATCGGCCAGGTTACTGTTGGTGGCCGCGATTAAGCGAAAGTTTACTTTTACGGTGTTGTTGCCGCCGAGACGTTCGAACTCTTGATCCTGTAAGACT